>CAVBSU010000011.1:13420-37270 GCA_963598245.1 Lachnospiraceae bacterium
CCTTCAGAGACTTATAGAGCTTTATAAGTAATTCCGGTTGCCGCCTTCATCCGGCAATCATAAAGAAGACCCGGCGAATACACTCGGGTCTTCTTTTACATTTAAGACAAGGAGCTATTGAAAGATGGAAAAAAATCTCACAAACGGAAGTCTGATAAAGAATATTTTTGGCTTTTCAATGCCGTTTTTACTCTCATACTTTCTGCAAACTCTGTATGGTATGGCTGACCTTTATATTATAGGTCAGTATGAGGGTGCTGCCAGCACCACTGCCGTCTCCATCGGTTCTCAGGTAATGCACATGCTTACTGTTATGATTGTCGGGCTTGCCATGGGCGCTACTGTTTCCATAGGCCGCGCTGTAGGTGCTGACGATAAAAAAAGAGTCTCTGCATTCATCGGAAATACAGTTACTCTGTTTATGTGTCTTTCAGTGGCTCTTGCTGTTATTTTAAATATATTTACCGATCCCATCGCCGCAATGATGTCCACTCCGGCTGAGGCCATGTCCGGAACAATCATCTACCTTCGCATATGCTTCATAGGGATTCCCTTTATCACGGCCTACAATATTATAAGCTCCATATACAGAGGTCTCGGCGATTCCAAAAGCCCCATGTATTTTATAGCCTGCGCCTGCATTGCCAACATAATACTCGACTACCTTTTTATCGGGGCAATGCATCTCGGTGCCATGGGAGCAGCTCTCGGCACTACCATATCTCAGGCAGTCAGCGTTGTGATATCACTCTTCTTTATTGCCCGAAAGAAAACCGGGATATCCTTAGAAAAAGAAGATTTTCATCTTCGCAAAAGCTATATATCGCCTATCCTCAAGATAGGTGTGCCTGTATCACTTCAGGACGGCTTTATACAAATCTCATTTATTCTCATCACGATTATCGCAAACCGCCGCGGGCTTACGGACGCAGCGGCAGTCGGAATAGTCGAGAAGATCATGAGCTTTCTTTTCCTTGTGCCCTCCTCCATGCTTTCAACGGTATCTGCACTCGGCGCTCAAAATATAGGTGCCGGAAAGCCTGAACGGGCAGTGCTCACTCTGAAATACTCTGCCCTTTTTGCCTCTCTGTTCGGCATGCTCTTTATTATAATTGTAAACCTTGCTGCCGTGCCTGTCGTTGGACTGTTTACGGCAGACAGTGCCGTAGCAGCTGCCGGTGCGGCATATCTTATTTCCTATGTATGGGACAGCTTTTTCGGAGGAATACAGTTTTCCTTCAGCGGATATTTCTGTGCGTGCGGCAGGTCAGAGCTCTCTTTTTTACATAACTTTTTTTCCATAGTGCTCGTTCGTGTTCCAGGTGCATATCTTGCATCCGGGCTTTATCCCGACACGCTGTTTCCAATGGGACTTGCACCCGCATTAGGCTCTGTGCTCTCGGTAATTATATGTATTATATTCTTTGTTTTTATACTTAAATGCGGAAATGTAAATTCACTTCCAAAGCAGACCGGTGACTGACAGCCTCAGAATCTTACCTTTTCAGCCATCATGACAAACTCGGCATTATTTTTTGTTTTTGCAAAAAGATCCAATACCTTTTCGGCTGACTCTTCGGGTTTCAGCTGTGCAAAAGCATTTCTCAGCTTATTAACAGCCGCAAACTCCTCTGCGGATAAGAGAAGGTCATCCCTTCTCGTTCCGCTCTTCAGGATATCAATAGCCGGGAATATGCGCTTTTCAGAAAGCTTTCTGTCAAGTACAAGCTCCATATTTCCGGTTCCCTTGAACTCCTCATATATGACATCATCCATACGGCTTCCGGTATCTATAAGTGCTGTTGCAAGTATGGTAAGAGAACCTCCCTCTCTCATGTTTCTTGCGGCACCGAAAAATCTTTTCGGCATATGAAGTGCCGCAGGATCCAGACCACCCGACAATGTGCGACCCGACGGCGGCACTACGAGGTTATAGGCCCTTGCAAGTCTGGTGATGGAATCAAGAAGAATAGTAACATCCTTTCCGTACTCTACCAGGCGTTTAGCCCTTTCTATTACCATCTCGGAGACTCTTTTATGTCTTTCCGGAAGCTCATCAAAGGTGGAATATATAACCTCAACATTACTGCCGGTTACCTCCTCCTTAATATCCGTAACCTCCTCCGGACGCTCGTCTATGAGAAGTATTATAAGATGCATGTTTTCATCTCTGATTACAGACTTCGCCACCTGCTTTAAAAGCGTGGTTTTTCCTGCCTTTGGCGGTGAAACAATCATGCCTCTCTGGCCTTTTCCTATTGGAGCCAGAAGGTCCATGACCCTTAACGGAAGCGCACTTTTTGCACTTGCCTCAAGCTTTATTTTGTGATTTGGAAAGACAGGTGTGAGATTTTCGAAGTTTGGTCTTCTCTCAGCTTCATATGCCGGATATCCGTTTACACTGGTAACATATAAGAGTGCTGCAAATTTCTCGGCAGCGGTTCTTACTCTTTTATTTCCTCTTATAATGTCTCCGGTTTTCAGGTTAAACCTTCTGATTTGACTCGGTGCAACATAAATATCATTTTCGCCCGGAAGGTAATTTTCGCATCTTATAAATCCGTATCCCTCCGCCATGACTTCCAGTATTCCGTTCGCTTCCATTCCTGAGTCAAGTGCACTCATGTCAGGCTCAGCAGCGCCTGACGCATTGGAATTTTTCTGACCGCGCTCCTGATATGTGCCGACAGCCTCGGCTGTGCCCGCTTTTGCAGAAGCCCTCACAGCTGCCGCGGCATCCTTTACCGGCGGTATTACAGTATTTTCCGCAGCTTTCGGCTTTTCTTCGATATTTGCCGCCGCTTTTGCTTTTTCTGCGGCTGTTTTTCTTTTTCCGGTGGTAGTCATCTCCAGCGGAATTGCTGCACGGCTGTGCAGCTCCTGCGGTTTGTTTTCAGGTTTCTTTTCTGCGGCTTCAACAAGGACATCGATTATCTCAGCCTTCTTAAGTCCGGTAACTTTAATACTCTGTGCTTTGGCAAATTCCTTAAGCTGTGCAAGAGACAATGTTTCTAATTTTTTTCTCATCAATGTACCTCGGTAACCATGGAAACTATGAACAAAATGACATTTTCCTGAATCAAAACGAACTGAAAGAAATGTTTTTCGACTCACCTAGTTTACAGCTATTCATAAATATTGTCAATTATCTTAATTTGCGGGTGCCTTTATTGCCGAAAGTTCATTTTTTTGTTAAACTGTTGAATGTTTTCAGGAGGATTGTAAGAATACGATGCAAGGTGACAGAACTACAAATAAGTATGAACATAATTCCGGCAAACGCCCGCAGTCTTCAAAAATGCTCTATGATGCCAGAGGAACCAGAGTGAAAAATACCAATCCTCTTTCCAACAAATTTCTGAGGACACTGGTTTTCTGGGTACTTCCCTATGTTCTCATAAACGGCATCATATTTACCCTCGTATGTTCATCACCCAAGGTAGAAATAACGATAGGCAATACCAATGACTATGTCACTGCCGGCGTGAATTTTACCGTAAAAAGCCTGCTTCCGATAAAGGAGCTTGAGGTCTCACTCGAGTCATCTCCGCTGGAATATAAAAAAAGCGGAAGCAAGTATACCTGCACCGCGGATCATAACGGCACCTTTGCCGTAAAGGCAACCTCCATAAACGGCATGCAGAAATCAGTATTTGCAGATGTAAGCGTACTGGATGATACAGCCCCGTCTGTTGACGAGGATTCAGTTTCCATCACACATGGAGTGCTTACCTTCACCGTTAATGATACCCAGTCCGGCGTTGATTTTAATTCCATATATGCCATATGCGACGGAGAGGAAGAAATAAGTCCTTCCGAAACAGATGCGGCCCTGGGCATCGTGTCCATGGAATTACCCACAGCCGCAAAAACCATAGAGCTTCATTTCTCCGACATGGTCGGAAATACAAGAACAGGAAGAATAACCGTCACTGTCAGCGGTGTTGAAACCGATAATGATGTTTAATAGTAGCATATGACCGGCATGCCCGCATATACTGTCTCATAAATTTTTCCGGCATTTTCTTTTGGCAGGTTCACACAGCCGTGTGAACCGCTTCTTATATAGATTTCTCCGCCGAATTTCCACCTCCATGACGCGTCATGAAGTCCTATTCCCCTGTTGAACGGCATCCAATATTTCACCGGGCTTCGATAGCTTACGGAGCCGTCAGGATTATATCCCGTAAGTGTCCTGTTTCTCTGCTTATATCTTATGGCATACATTCCTTCCGGCGTGATTCTTCCCTTTGTCATGCGCCCTGTGACGCAAGGCGTCTCTATCACACATTCTCCGTCTACGAATACATAAACATTCTGTTCTCCCATATCTATTTCAACATATGTATCGCCTATATCCGTATCGCTGTCGTGAACTGCCGCTGTCTTATTCCATACTGCTTTAACTATGTAATTTGCAGAATCCAGTACCGGCAGCTGTTCATTTTCCGTCAATGTATCGGCTGCAACCTTTTCCAAAAGCTCAAAAAGCAGATTAAAGGTCTTTTCTTCGTCCATTTCCCAGCCATAATCTGTTTTTATCTCTTTTGCCGTCCCTTTGTGAGTTACAAACCTCCTGATCCCGTCAGCTGAAACAGAATTATATTCTGACGCAAGGCTTTTTACAAATCCTCTTATTTTTTCTTCATCACAGTGATTATCCGTTCCTATAAGCTCATTTACAGTCTGACCGTCCAGCCTGACTATCGTATCGGCTCCAAGGTCCAGCGTTGCTCCCGCAGCATTGAGAAGATTCATGCGCCGGATATCTCCTGAAAGTTCCTCATCATCTGCCCTTATCACAGGCTCAAAATATACATCAGCCTCCTCCAGATCGAGCTTTCGTTCACCTTTTAAAAGTGCATCTGTAATCGCCTTTTTCAGTGCCTTTCTCCTGATTTCATTGCCCTCAACCTCGCCTACGATCTCGTAAAGCCCGGTGTCCTCGTTAAACGCAGGATATGCATCATGCGGCACGGTAACATTGGCAGGATCCAGCATTGAAAGTGCATTCATGGCATTATTCAGCGCATCCTCATCGCAGCTTATCGAAACTGAAATATCATTGTCAGCCGCCTTATCTATATAATATCTGAACCATTCCGTGCTGTTCTGTTTCCTTACGGCATCCGAAAGCGAAGAAAAGGAGACCTTTGCATCTGTTCCCGTAAGATCCAGCCTTTCCGTTCCGCTTCTTCCTGTAAGGTCAATATATTCTGCCCTCACATTATCCGTCAGCTTTTCTTCTGCCTCGTCCGCCGAGAGATTGCCGATGTCAATGCCTTCAACCTTTGAATATGGCAAAAAGTGCCCGCTGTAGTAATACACTCCGCCGCCATATATTATTGCAGCCAAAAGGATCGCTGCTGCCGCAAGCTGCAACTTAAAGCCCGGAGCAGATTTTTGCATCTGTTCCGAGCTTTTCTCAAGTCTTACTGTCTCGCTGCGCAGCTTATTTTCACTTCTGCGTGATCTTCTTCTTACTGCCATAGGACACGATTATATCACAGATCCAGTTCTACTCCAACCGGTGCATGGTCAGAACCCATGATTTCGCCATATATTTTTGCGTCAATAATCTTTTTCTTTAGTTTATCTGACACCAGAAAATAATCTATGCGCCAGCCTACATTTTTTGCCCTCGCATTCATGCGGTATGACCACCAGCTGTATTCTTCTCTGTCAGGATACAGATAGCGATAGGTATCTGTAAATCCGCATGCCAGAAGCTGTGTAAGCTTTGCTCTTTCCTCATCCGTAAATCCCGCATTGTGATGGTTTGTCTTGTCATTTTTAATATCTATCACCTCATGGGCGACATTCAAATCACCGCAATACACAACAGGCTTTTTCTTATCAAGTGAACAAAGATAAGCTCTCAGCATATCCTCCCATTCCATTCGGTAGGGAAGCCTCTGCAGCTCATTTTGCGAGTTCGGAACATAGGCAGTTATAAGAAAATGATCCTTAAATTCCAGACATACGGATCTTCCTTCGTGATTATGTTCTTCCTCGGGAAGTCCTGTTGTAACAGATACAGGCTCTTCTTTTGTGAATATCGCCGTTCCGGAATAACCCTTCTTTTCGGCATAATCCCAATACTGTCTGTATCCGGCAAGCTCCAGTTCTATCTGTCCCTCCTGAAGCTTTGTCTCCTGCAGACAAAAGGCATCCGCATCCGCGGACCTGAAAAAATCCATAAAGCCTTTTGTCATCGCTGCACGAAGACCGTTGACATTCCATGAAATATATTTTTTCATAAGCTCTGTTCTCTTTATTATTTGCAGTTTACGGTTACTCTTTTTCCTGCTTCAGGCTGTAGTAATCCTTTGCAAGCTTCTCATCATAATAAAGCACATCCGGCTTACTTACATACAGCTTTCCGCTATCATCTGCCTCTATTATCTGCGCCTCACAATTATATATTATTCTCGGACGAACAAAATAATACTCATCCTCATAAAACTGACGAAGCATGCAGCGTATGGAGCAGCCGTGAGACATTACCAGTATGTTTTTATCCCTGTATTCCTCTCTTGAGGATATATCCTTAAGAAAATCAGAGGTTCTTTCTATTACCTCGGGAAGAGTTTCGGCATTTTCCGGAATGAACTCCGGATTATTTTCCTTAAAAAAGCGGCGATATTTATCACTGTCAATTTCTCCGTATGACGGATGATAAAGCTTTCCTTCCCACTCTCCGAAATTTAATTCCATCAGTCTGTCGTCCAGCTTCGTTATCGCGCCCTGTTCTATATAATGTTTATTTCTTGCCAGTATGAGCCCTGCCGTTTCCTGCGCTCTTACGAGCGGGCTTGAATAGCACAGATCAATAGGAATGTCCGCCATGCCGTCTCCTGTCATGGCAGCTATCTCCATTCCGTTCACATTAAGATGTACATCCGTATGTCCCTGCACCCTGCCCGCTCTGTTCCAGTCAGTCTCGGAGTGCCTCATAATAAAAAGCTTCATAAATCCTCACCTGCAAGCTTTCCCAGAAATGCCTTTGTTCTTTCATTGTCGGAGTTCATAACCTTCTCCGGCGTTCCTTCATCCACAATCAGCCCTCCTGCCATAAATATTATTCTGTCTGAGACATCCCTTGCAAATGCCATTTCATGTGTTACTATGACCATGGCAATGTTAAGCTCCTTTAATGACCTGATAACCTTAAGCACCTCCTGTGTCAGCTCCGGATCAAGTGCCGATGTAGGCTCATCAAAGAAAAGTATTTTCGGATTTAAGCACAGTGCTCTTGCAATAGCAACCCTCTGCTGCTGTCCGCCCGAAAGCTGAAACGGATATGCATCAGCTCTGTCGGAAAGCCCCATTTTTTCAAGAAGCTCCTTTGCCTGCTTTTCCGCATCCTTTCTGTCTCTTTTTTGTACATGTATCGGCGCATCAGTAATATTTTTCATGACTGACCAGTGCGGAAAGAGATTGAACTGCTGAAATACCATCCCGAAGGAACCGTTGAATTTTATCATTCCGCTGTCAGGCTCTTCCAGCCCGCAGGCACATCTTAAAAGAGTGGTTTTTCCGCTTCCGGACGGCCCTATTATCGATATTATTTCACCGTCCTCTACACTGAGTGAAATATCATTCAGAACCTCCATGCCGTCAAAATTCTTTGCCAGGTTGTTTATCTCAAGTACTTTCATTATATCACCGTTCAAGTTTAAAATCTGTAATAGTTAAGCCTTGACTCCAATACATCAAAGGTCTTTGCCACAACAAAGTTGAATATATAGTAAAAAACACCGGCTGCAAAAAGCGGCATCATGGAGGTCTGCCCTGCCGCAAGAGCCTTTGCCATGGTAAACATTTCCATGACTGAAAGAGTAAATGCAAAGGATGTATCCTTAACCAGCGTTATTACCTCATTGGAAACAGACGGAAGGATTCTCTTTATAACCTGCGGAAGAACTATTCTCATAAAGGTCTGGTATCTGTTGTATCCCAAAATATGTGCTGCCTCATACTGACCCTTCGGCATGGACTGTATACCGGATCTGAAAATCTCTCCGAAGTACGCTGCATAGTTAATGGCAAATGCGATATATATGGCGAGCATTCTGTATCCTGTTCCGAGACTTACATGAAACAGATAGTATGGTCCGAAATAGACACAGATAAGCTGAAGCATGAGCGGTGTTCCGCGCATTATTGAAATATATACGCTTACTATGCCGCTTAAAAGCCTGCTTTTGCTCATTCTTCCGAGTGCTACCAGAAGTCCCAGCGGAAGTGATAAAATAACCGTAATGAAAAATATTTTCAGTGTAACTGTAAATCCCGATAAAAGCTGAAGAATAATATCGCCGTATGCCATGATGTTCCCTTTTACATATTTAAGCCCGGTTTATACGACCGGGCTTAAGTTAAATATTCCTTGAAAAAAGTGAGCTTACTTAATGGTTGTAACATCCTTTGTGAACCACTTCGTCGAGATCTCGGCAAGTGCTCCGTCAGCAGCCATCTCCTTAAGAGTGTCATTGACCTTATCTCTTAATTCCTCATTACCCTTCTTGAAGCCGACACCATAGGTCTCCGAGGCTACAGACTCATCAAGTATGGTCATTTCTGCATTTCTCTGCTGTATCTGATAGCCTGCAACTATGACATCCATGCAGATAGCATCTACGGCGCCCTGCTCAAGATCCATAAATGCGGTATTATAATCCGGTGTTGTAAGAAGCTGTCCGAAGGTGTCCGAAAGCTCCTTGTTAGCCTCAAGTGCCTTCTGACCCGATGAATCTATCTGAACCTCTACTACCTTTCCTGCAAGGTCTGCCGATGATTTTATGCCTGAATCATTCTTTACTACAAATACCTGACTGTTATTCATGTAAGGATCTGACCATGTATAGGCATCCTCTCGTCCCTCAATGGTAAAGCCGTTCCAGATGCACGAAATAGCTCCGCTCTCAAGCTCCATATCCTTTGCATCCCATGCTATCGGCTGTGCAACAAACTTCATGCCGAGTCTGTCTGCAACCTCCTTTGCAAGATCCAGATCAAAGCCTGTATACTCACCGTCATCTCCGATAAATCCCATAGGAGGAAAATCCTGGTCAAAGCCTACAATAAATTTCTCAGTTCCCTCGGAATCAGCCTGCGAGGCCTCTGTTTCTTCTGCGGTTTCTGCTGTCTCTTCAGCTTTTTCTTCCTCTGAAGACTCTGCCTCTGCCGCAGTTTCAGCTGCCGTAGTTTCAGCTGCCGAATCCTTATCGGATGCAGATGATGAGCATCCCGAAAGCATAAAAGCAGCAAGTGTCATACCCATTGCAATAGCTAAAAATTTCTTTTTCATAATGCACTCCCGAATTTTTAAATTTTATAACCGTGCTAATATGCTATCACACTAAAGTGTTTTAGTCAACCACGACTTAATATTTTCCCAGACTTCCGGCATCCTTAGGCTCGTCTGCAAAGCTGTCATCCTGATCCGGAAGAATTGCATTCAGGATAATACCTACAAGTGAGGCAACTGCAAGACCGGTAAGTCCTATGCTTAATTCGCCTATCTGTATGGTTATGGCTTCATTAGGCATGCCGTATTTTATGCCTATGGAAAGGACAAGTATAAGCGCTGCCACTATGACATTTCTTGTTTTTGAGAAATCCACCTTGTTTTCTACTACATTTCTCACACCGATAGCTGAAATCATTCCGTAAAGTATCATGGATACTCCGCCTATGGTAGCTGCCGGCATTGCCTCTATAAGTGCTGCAAATTTGGGACAGAACGAGATAATAACCGCATAATATGCCGCAAGCCTTATTACCAGAGGATCGTATACCTTTGTAAGTGCAAGCACGCCCGTATTCTCTCCGTAGGTTGTATTGGCAGGTGCTCCGAAAACAGATGCGATGGTGGTCCCGATTCCGTCTCCTATGAGTGTTCTGTGAAGACCGGGATCCTCTATGAAATTTTTTCCTACAGTCGAGCTTATAGCCGAGATGTCACCGATATGCTCCATCATGGTTGCTATCGCGATCGGCATTATTGTTATGGTGGATGTTATAAGAAGGCTCTTATCCAGGTCGCCGTCTGTAAATATTGAAAATACCGTATTATGGTAATCTACCGGAATTCCGATAATCGGAGCTGCGATAACGCCGGAGAAGTCAACATTGCCCATAACTGCTGCTACTACATAGGACGCGACAACGCCTATAAGAATAGGGATGATCTTTATCATGCCCTTTCCCCAGATGTTGCAGATGATTACTACTGCAATGGCTACCAGCGCGATAAACCAGTTTGTAGTACAGTTCTGTATAGCCGAGGACGACAGGCAAAGGCCGATGCTGATTATGATTGGTCCCGTTACCACAGGCGGGAAGAAGCGCATGACCCTTTTAGAGCCGTATGCCTTGCAGAATGCCGCAAGCACCAGATATAAAAGACCCGAGCATGCCACTCCGAAGCAGGCATAGCGCAAAAGCTCCGGCTCTCCGTTGGGCGCTATGGCAAAATACCCTCCCAGAAATGCAAAGGATGAGCCCAGAAATACCGGCACCTTCTTTTTTGTTACAAAATGACAAAACAGTGTTGCAAGGCCCGCAAAAAGAAGTGTTGATGATACGCTTAAGCCTGTGAGCGTCGGCACCAGAACCGTTGCTCCGAACATCGCAAACATGTGCTGAAGTCCCAGCGTAAGCATTTTCGGCACTCCCAGTGATTTTGCGTCCCTGATTGCTCCGTCGTTACCCATAATTACTCCTCCTTATATTTTTACACATAAAATCTGAACTTCCTTCGCAGGATTTGCAGTAAATGTTTTCCCCGAAAGATAGCTCAGTATTCCCTCGATATTCTCCGGCATGACAAGCCTCCATGAATGTAATATGTGACTTTTTATGCCATATTTTTTCTTAATAAGCTCCGCAAATTCTCTGTTTCCGTACTTTATATCTCCGAGTATCGGATGTCCGACGGATGCAAGATGTGCCCTTATCTGATGTGTTTTTCCGGTAATAAGCTCAACCTT
This sequence comes from Lachnospiraceae bacterium, assembly GCA_963598245.1. Taxonomy (GTDB): domain Bacteria; phylum Bacillota; class Clostridia; order Lachnospirales; family Lachnospiraceae; genus Avilachnospira. The sequence continues at coordinate 24,418 of CAVBSU010000011.1, forward strand.
CAGATATGTGATTTTTTTTCCTGCAAGAACATCAAACTTTACCGGCTCATAGGCAGTTTCTATAAGGGAAGCTCCCTCCATCTCCTTATCAAAGATATTCACCTTATTGTTTTTTTTATCCTTGATAAGCCATGCCTTTATATGCTTTTTTTCCTCAACTAAACCTTCGACTGCCGTAAGATAGTATTTTTTCATGCTTCTTTCCTTAAGCATGTGATTTAAGCTTCTTGAAGCCGCATATGTTTTTGCAAAAATAATCAGCCCTGTAGTATTCCTGTCAAGACGGTTGCATATTGAAGGTGTAAATGTACTTACAGACCCCTTATATCCGAAATTCCTGTCTGTGTAGGCTCTTTCTTTTCCTGCATACTCCAATAATATCTCATTAAGGCTTATATCTTCAGGTTTAGCCTTCTGACTCAATACTCCCGCTTTTTTATCGGCTATTATAAGATTGTTATCCTCATAAATTATGCTGCAATATCTGTTTATATCACGGTTTTGCCTGAGTCTTATGCTCTTTTCTTTAATCGAGGAATTGCAGAGCTTATCCGGCTTTTCTTTTTCATCATTGGCGGTAAGAAGCCGTGCGGCAAAGCTGCTTAAGCTGATAAGCGTTTCATCCGAAAAATAAAGCTCTATTTCATCGCCTGCTTTGAGTATTTCACTTCCCGAGGCTTTTTTCATGCAAAGCTTTATATTCTTTTTTCTCAGATTCTTATAGACAAAGCTTGCAGGTGCGGCGTCAAAATATTTAAGCAGATGCTTATCCAGCCTTCTTCCCTCTTCATCCTCATTTACTTTTATTATTTGCATAACTTAAAATAATTCATGATTCTTTCAGAAATATGAGAATTTTTTTTTACATACGGCTTAAGCCTTACTTATTGCGATACTTCTCAACGGACATGTATATCCGGTCCTGCATCATCTCTTCAATGCCTCTCGGCACATGAAGCTCAGCCTGAAAATAGAGGGCAGCTTCTTCAATACTCATGCCCTCTATGTCTCTTAGTATATGCGGATGAATGTGCTGAAATCACTGCTCAGCTTTTTCAGTCTCATAATTATTTCCGTTCCCGCCTGCCTGAAGCTGATTTCTGCTGTTTTCGCACTCATTGAAAACCGTCTCGAGTGAGCTGAACATGTCATTAAGCTTCTGCCTGCTCTCGTTTGCGTGAGCCGCAATGGTATTCTGAATCTCTGCAAGAAGTGAATCTGTGTACTGCAATGCACCCTGTCTTATGCTGTCGGCATCATTATAGGCATCATTCATAATAGTCTCTGCCTGCTGTCTGGCTTCTTCAACCACCTCATTTGCTCTGCTGTATGCTCTCTGCATGACCTCATGGTCGCTTACAAGCTCATCTATCTGAGTCTGAGCATCATTTATCATATTCTGTGCCTGTGACTGCGCATCCTTAAGTATGGCATCCTGCTGGGTGACTATCTTCTGATACTTCTTTATCTCCTCTGGCACTCTCATGCGCAGCTCAACTATGAGCTCGTTAAGCTCATCCTTATTTACTATTATCTTTGAGTTTGAGAGCGGCTGGTACCTGCAATTATCAATGTAATCCTCTATGTCATCGATTATCTCTTCTATTCTGTTAGTCATCTGTATTTCTCCTTGTATTTTTCACGGATCATCTCTTCTATAAAGGGCGGTACGAACTCCGAAACATCTCCACCATAGCCGGCTATTGTTTTTACCGAGCTTGAGCTTACAAATGTATATCTTCTGTCATTAAGAAGCATTACTACCTCAAAATCCGGATTCAGCATCTGATTGGTACGGGCAATAGTAAGCTCATATTCATAATCAACCGCATTTCTGATGCCTCTTACCACCGCATCGGCATGCATTTCTCTGTAAAAATCCGCCTGCAGGCCACTGAAGCAGCAGACGCTTAAATTTTCCGCATTCTCAAATGCTTTGCTAATCATCTTAACACGGTCATCTATGGAAAACAACGGATTTTTTTCTTTATTATTCAGTACTGCGACCACAAGTTTGTCACACATTTTTGCTGCTCTTTTTATTATATCCATATGCCCGTAGGTGAGCGGGTCGAAGCTTCCCGGATAAAGCCACACTGTTTCCTTCATAACCGTAAAATCCTTTCACTGTCCTTTATTTTTTCTTCATATCTTTTCTGATTTCTGCAAAAAGACATGCTTCTGATTTTTGTATTCCTTTATACGCCTTATCTCAAGCCCCAGCTCTTCCGCCTCTGACATCCCGGCTTCCAACGCCTCTTCAATGATAATTGTCGTGTCCTCATTTATAATTCCCGTGCCGAGAAGTGCCCTCAGCGCCTTAAATTCCAGACCCTTATTGTAAGGCGGGTCCATAAAAATTATAAGCCCTTCGTCCTTTTTTATATGGTCAATGTATCGCCTCGTATCAGAAGCGTCTGCTCTTATGACCTTCGCCCTGTCCTTAAGTCCGCACTTTGTAAGATTTTCATTTATGACAGTCTCTGAGGCCCGTGAAGCATCTACAAATATTGCTTTTTTTGCACCTCTGCTGAGTGCCTCTATACCTATTGCTCCTGAACCGGCAAATATATCCAGAAACTGTACGCCCTGTACCTCAAACTGAAGTATATTAAACAATGTTTCCTTTATTTTATCGGTTGTAGGTCTTGTTTCCATGCCTTCCGGCGTTTTCAGCGGTATGCTTCCTGCCGTTCCCGCAATAACTCTCATAAAATGCTCCCGTTTTCAATATATCTTTTAAGCATTTTTCTAAGCTTCTGATTTTCCGTATTTTCCAGTTCCGGATCTTTATCCATGAGCTTATCCACTGCTTCCTTTGCCTTCTCCATGACAGCCCTGTCTCTGTAAATATCAGCTATCCTGTAATCCAGATCCCCGCTCTGCTTCAGTCCGAACATATCTCCCGGACCTCTCAGCCTTAAATCCTCTTCCGCTATCTTGAAACCGTCATTGGAATTATTAAGTATTTCCAGGCGTTCTCCTGCCTTCTCTGTATTTGAGGTATTTATCATAATGCAATATGACTGAAAGCTGCCCCGTCCGACTCTTCCCCTCAGCTGGTGAAGTTCCGCAAGCCCGAACCTGTCGGCATTTTCTATCATCATAACTGTTGCATTCGGCACATCCACGCCTACCTCTATAACCGTAGTTGAAATAAGTATATCTATATCATGCCTTTTATAGGCTTCCATTATGCTGTCCTTCAGGTCAGCTTTCATCCTTCCGTGAAGCACGGCTATTCTTACTGACTCGGGAAACTGCTTCTTAAGCTTTTTACTGTAATCTGCAACATTTTCAAGCTCTGCTACAGCTGCCATAAACCTGCTTTGAGCTATCTCCTCCTCGTCCGGCTTTTCTATGGCAGGACAGATTATATATGCCTGTCTTCCCTTTTTTATTTCATCATATATGAATTTATATGCAGTTTTTCTGTATCCGGGATTAACTACGCAATTTTTTATGGGAATTCTTCCCTCAGGCCTTGTATCTATTACGGAAATATCCGTGTGGCTGTAAAGGATTATTGCCAATGTTCTTGGTATTGGAGTTGCGCTCATGATAAGCGTATGCGGTGCCTCTCCTTTTTTAAACATTGCCTCTCTCTGACCTACCCCGAAGCGGTGCTGTTCATCAGTAATTATGAGTCCCAGATTTGCATACTCAACGCCCTCCTGAAAAAGAGCATGTGTGCCGATTATGATATTCGCATCCTGCTCTCTTATGCGCCTCAGCGCTTCTTTTCTTTCGGACGCATTCATGCTTCCGGTAAGAATACATGTGCTTATGCCGTTCAGTGCTTCGCCCTTAAGCTCTGAATTAGTCTCCAAGAGCCTGTTTATTGTGTCAAAATGCTGCTTTGCAAGCACCGCCGTAGGCGCAAGCATCGCCGCCTGGTATCCGTTAAATACAGCGTTCAGCATGGCAAGAATTGCCACTATGGTCTTTCCCGATCCTACGTCTCCTTCTACAAGCCTGTTCATCACATGACCCGAGTTCATGTCCTGAGCTATTTCCTTATAGGCCCGGGACTGCTCCTTTGTAAGCTCGAACGGAAGCCCTGCAATAAAGCGTATCATTCTGAGATCAGGTTTGCAGCGATGTACTGAGGTCTGCTTTCTCGCCGCATCACTTAATCGTGCCCCTGCAAGCATGTTGAGAAAGAACTCATTAAATGCAGCCCTCTCTCTTGCCTCCTCCAGTTCCCTTTTATTCCTCGGAAAATGCAGCCTGATAAGTGCCGAGTCAGCCGGAGAAAGACCATATTCCTCCACTATATCGGCAGGCAGAAATTCCGAAGATCTTCCGTAGAGTGAAAGAGCCTCTGCCGTTGCCTTCATGACAGTATTGTTGCTTAAGCCCTTTGTAAGAGAATAAAGCGGCATGAGCTTTCCGGCATATTTTTCATGATATGCGGCAAAATCATATATCCTGGGCTGACTCATGATAAGTCTGCCGTTTTTTTCATAAACTCTGCCTCGGAAAACCAGATGCATGCCTGCCCTCAGACTGTTTTTTATGAAAGGTGAATTGAACCAGGAAAGCTGAAGTTTGCCCGTCATATCAGCCAGATAAGCATTGACAATAACCATTCCGTTATAGCGGTTTAAGACCGCATCCTTTTGCAGAATGCCCGCCACGGTCATTATCTGCCTCGTGGTAAGCTCATATATCGGGTGCGGTTCATCAAAGACCTCATAATCTCTCGGATAGTTATATACAAGATCCTCTGCACTGAAAATGCCGAGGCGATTGAACGCCGCGGCAGTTTTCTCTCCTATTCCCTTAAGCACCGTAAGCTCAGCCAATAAAGTCTCCATTACTCTAAAAGTGTTGACGAATGCAAGAGCAGACTGCATGCCTGCAAAAACGCTGGCATGGTTGTTTACTCTGCGCTGACTATATAATAATAGACAGGCTGTTCACCTCTCTCAAGCTCAGTGTCGATATCAGGATATTTTTCATTGATGCTGTCTATAAGAAGTCCGGCAGCCTCATCGTCAATTCCGTCGCCTGCATAGACAGTGACCATGGATGTGTCTTCATCTACCATTTTGTCCACCATGGCAAGCGCAGTCTCGTTGAGCACTTCGCCGACAGCAAGTATTCCTCTGTCGCCGATACCCATGATGTCTCCTTCTTTTATGCTCACTCCGTCGATAACGGTATTGCGGACTGCATAGGTCACTTCGCCTGTCTTAATTGAAGCTATCGCCTCCGACATTGACTCCATATTGTCTTCGACAGATGCGCCCTCCGTATAATTTATCATGGCAGCAATTCCCTGCGGAACGGTCTTTGTCGGAACAACATGTATGCTGACCTCAGTATTTATCTTTGAGGCCTGCTCTGCTGCGAGTATTATGTTTCTGTTATTGGGAAGAATGTAGACATTCTCTGCATTTACCTCCTCTATTGCCTTAAGCATATCCTCCGTGCTCGGATTCATGGTCTGTCCGCCCTCTATCACAAAGGCCGCGCCCAGCTGCTCGAAAATAGACTTAAATCCCGTGCCTGTGCATACTGCTATGAATGCAGATGCCTTTTTAGGCGCCTTGTCCGGCTTATCCGGCTTTTCTGCTTTTTTCAGCTTTTCCATGGCTGCTATTTTTGAGGCATTCTGTATAAGCTTTTCCTCATGCTCTTCACGCATATTATCCACCTTCATGCGTGAAAGCGAGGCTCCGAGCTTAAGTCCTTCCTCGAATGCAAGCCCCGGATGATTGGTATGAACATGCACCTTTACCATCTCGTCATCATCCACGCATACGATGGAGTCTCCTATGCTCTCCAGAAAGCTCTTGAACTCAATTACCTTTTCTTCAGAAAGAGGCTGTTTAAGATTTACTATAAATTCCGTGCAATATCCGAACTTGATATCGTCTGTAGATATGGCACCGCGTCTTTTTGCAGCATCGGCAGCCTCTGAAAGCGCTGAATTGAAAGAATCAGCTGTTGCTCCGTCAAGCTCAAGATCCACATCCTTTCCTAGAAGTACATCCAGCGCGCCCTCAAGAAAAACTATAAGTCCCTGTCCACCGGAGTCGACTACTCCTGCCTCCTTTAATACAGGAAGCATCTCCGGTGTCTTTTCAAGCACTTCCCTGCCATAAGCCACTGCCTCGGTCATCAGCTCGCATATATCCTCAGTCACCGGCTCTGTTTCGCTCACCTTATCCGAGATGCCCCTTGCCACCGTAAGTATGGTGCCTTCCTTGGGCTTCATAACAGCCTTATATGCGGTCTCTACAGCTCTTGCAAATGCCGTGCTTATAAGTGCCGAATCTATGGTTTCACTGTCTCCGACCGCCTTGCAGAATCCTCTGATAAGCTGTGACATGATAACACCGGAGTTTCCTCTCGCGCCTCTCAGAGAGCCGGACGACATGGCCTTAACCAGAGATGCAGTATCCGCATCCTTAATTTCTGCAACAGCTCTTGCAGCAGTCATTATAGTCATTGACATATTGGTTCCGGTGTCTCCGTCAGGTACCGGAAAGACATTAAGCTCGTTTATATATGCCTTATTGGCATCAAGATTTTTGGCACCGGCTATAAAGCATTTCTTTAAAAGCCCGGCGTCGATATTGTTAATGTTCAACTTTCACAGCCTCCTTAGTCAATGCGCCTGACGCCTTCGACATATACATCTATACTCTTAACCTTAAGTCCGGTATGTTCCTCCACCTGATATTTTACATTTTCTATCAGATTGTTTGACACAGTATAAATATTTACGCCATAGGCAACTACGATATGAAGCTTAAGTGAAAGCTCATTAGCTTCGTTTATTTTTACCTCTATTCCCTTTTGAAGATATTCTCTTCTGAGAAGCTTGACAAATCCGTCTTTAAGGCTTACTGTTGCCATGCCTATGATTCCGAAGCACTCGACTGCTGCTGAACCGGCTATGGTTGAAATAACATCTTCGGAAATGTTAATGTTTCCGAGCTCGTTGTTTATTCTGCCTTTCATGAATTTTCCTCCTATCATTTGCAATGATACTCAGCAAATATTATCATAAATACTTATATTTTTAAAGTGTATAAAGCAAACAAAACGCTTGCAATGCTTTTGAATTTCTGCTATTATGTTTTTTGCGCAATTTTGAATTAAGTAAGGAGGTGCTACCATGGCAAAATGTTCGGTTTGTGGAAAGTCAGTGCTGTTCGGTAATGCAGTCAGCCACTCACACAGAAGATCAAACAAAATGTTTAAGCCAAATGTTAAGAAGGTTAACATTCAGACAGAAGCAGGCAATAGAAAAGTGTATGTATGCACATCTTGCTTAAGATCCGGTAAGGTTCAGAGAGCTGAGGTTGCTAAGTCAGTTCCTGTCGCTGAGGCTTAAGTGATCCTTCCACTTTAATCAAAACTAATAAATGCTGCCGTTTTCTGAAACGGCGGCTTTTTTAGTTATATATTTTATATCAATAAAAAAGACCGCCGCATGGCTGATTTTAAATCAGCTTTAGCAGCAGCCTCTTTTATTTATTTTGCATGCATCACTTCACATAAAGTACCGCATCCAGCAGCAGCTTTGTATACTCATGCTGCGGATGATCCATTATCTGCTCCGGAGTACCGATTTCAACAATTTTTCCGTCCTTCATGATAGCCATTCTGTCACAGAATGTAGAACAAAGCGCCATATCATGTGATACAAAAATCATCGTAAGACCGCGGCGTTTCCTGAGTTCGTACAAAAACTGAAGAATCATTGCCTGTGCAGATACATCCAATGCCGAGGTTATCTCATCACAAAGAATAAGATTGGGATCCGTTACAAGTGCTCTTGCAATAGCCATACGCTGTACCTGACCGCCTGAAAGCTGTCTGGGGTATCTGTCCGCAAGCTCAGGTGCAAGACCCATTATCTGTATCATAGCCTCAATTCTCTTATCGGCATTATTCTGATCCTCAGCAAGGAGTTTGAGGTTTTCATACATGGACTGCCTGATTGTCATTTTGGGATCAAATGCAGCCTCGGAATCCTGGAAAATAACCTGAAACCATCTGCATATGTCTCTTGGCTTCTTGCCTGTATATTCCTGACCCTTGAAAAACAGCTGACCCTGACTTACAGGCTCGAGGCAGGCTATAAGATTAAGCAGAACCGACTTTCCGCAGCCGGATTCACCGATAATGCCCAAAACCTCGCCCTCATTCAGTGTAATATTAAGATCCGTCAGAACCTCATGTCTTTTTTTGCCTTTTCCATAGGCCTTGGCAACATTTCTGACTTCAAGTAAAGGAGCTTCACTCATTAGCTGTTCCTCCCTTCTGAGCAACTAGCCCAATGCTCAGGCTCAACCTCTATGAGGCTGTATTTTCTGGTCTCGCATTCCTTGCATGCATACCTGCAGCGCGGAACGAAGTTGCAGCCCTTCCACTCAGCGCCGTCAAGAGGCGGTCTGCCCTCAAGTCCGACCGGCATCTTTCTGTCCCTTCCGGGTATGGCTGCCAGAAGGCTTCGGGTATAAGGATGAATCGGATTGTTGAGAATCTTTCTTATATCGCCGTATTCAACCATGCGTCCCGCATACATGACTCCGAGCTTATCTGCTATGTGAGATGCAACACCCAGGTTATGTGTAATGAAGAGTATTGACCATCCCAGCTCGTCTCTGAGCTGTGCGAGCTCATCTATGACTTCCTTCTGCGAGGTAACATCCAGAACGGAAGTTGCCTCATCAGCAAGCATCAGCTTCGGCTTCTGAAGAACAGCCAGACCTATGGCCATTCTCTGGTTCATGCCTCCTGACATTTCCCACGGCTGATACTGAAGCAGTCTGTCTGAATCCGGGAAATTAAGTCTGTCAAACATCTTTATTGCCGCAGCTCTGTCAAACGGAAGTCCGTGGCTTGCCATGGTTTCCTTATACTGAACATCATAGGATCTGATATTGTTAAAGGAACCTCTGGTATTCTGAGGAACATATCCTATTTCAGTTCCCAGTATCTGTCTTCTTTCCTCAACTCCGAGTCTGGTAATGTCTCTTCCGTCCAGAATAACACTGCCATGCTGGACCTGAGCACCCAGCTGCTTAAGTCCCAGAACCGCCTTGATAAGCGTCGATTTTCCGCAGCCGGACTCACCTGCTATACATACGATTTCCTTCGGCTTTACCTTGAATGAGACTTCGGTAATTATCTTAAACTGTCCGTAGGTGACTGTAAGGTCATTTATTTCAAGAATATAATCTGCCATAATCACACCTCATTCATATTAGCAAGGTCGCAGACACACTCTCCAAAATAATTGAAAAGCATAACTGTTATAAGTATGGATGCTGCCGGTGCAAAGACTGTCCATGGTGCAAGCTGAAGATAAGCTCTTCCCTCTGATACCATTGAGCCCCACTCAGCTGCCGGCGGTGCAACGCCAAGTCCCAGGAATGAAAGACCTGCGATACTGAGCATTGTAGTACCTATCTCAAGTGTGGCATTTACAAGCATGGAGCCTATAAGGTTGGGGAATACATGCTTCATGAGTATATGGAAGTCTCCGCAGCCTGTCATTCGCACCGAATCTATATAGGGAAGCTGCTTTATACGCATTGTATGGCTTCGCGCAAGCCTTGCATACGATGTCCAGCTTGTGATACCGATGGCAATCAATGCATTTATGAGAGAGCCTCCGAGAATACCTGCTACCGCAATGGCAAGAACCAGCTGCGGAAGTGACAGCAGAATATCTGTTATTCTCATGAGTACATTATCCACAACTCCGCCGTAATAGCCGCAGATGATACCGATCGCCGAGCCTATTACGAAAGAAATAACTACCAGTACAAGCGTTGCAAATATTGAGGTTCTGGCACCTACCAGCACTCTGGAAAATACATCTCTTCCAAGATAATCTGTTCCGAACAGATGCTGCGCACTCGGTGCCGACTTCATGTTGAGAGGATCCGTTGCATACGGATCGCATGGTGTAATGTACGGAGCCACGATACTGAATAATAAAAGTACTATTACTATAGCAGCCAGTATGTAAGTCTTTCTCTTTAAGTTATATTTCTTAAGCTGTTTTTTGGTCAGCTTGGATTTGTCTGTTTTTACTTTCTCAGCCATCATTACACCTCCTTACTCAAGCTCTATACGCTTATCAATTATGCAGTAGCTTATATCCGTAAGCAGGTTGATAATTACCTGTAATGTCGCCAATATGAGAACGGCACCCTGTACTACCGGATAGTCTCTGCTGGAGATGGAATCCATTATCAGTGAACCGATGCCCGGCCAGCGGAAGATAGTCTCTATAACTATACTTCCTCCGAGAAGGGTTCTTATCTGAAGAGAGATAATTGTTATAATGGCACCCAATGCGTTATGAAGTACATTTCTGTAAAGAATTACTCTTTCCTTTACTCCTCTGGCATGCATTCCGATTACATATTCCTCATCCAGCTGGCTGAGTACATCGGCTCTGGTCTGTCTTGTAAACTTGGAAGCCATAGGTATCGCAAGTGCCATAGTCGGAAGGAACAATCCCTGAACCGAGCCCTTTGCAATAACCGGGAACATTCTTACCTTAATGCAGAAGAGATACATAAGGAGAAGTGAAATAAGGAAGTTAGGCATCGCATTGCCCGTGAATGTAAATATTCGGACAATGTTGTCTACTATGGTATCTTTTTTAATAGCTGTCAGAATTCCGAGAGGAATAGCTATGACTACCGCCACCACAGTGCTGGCTGCTGCAAGAATAGCAGTATATTTAAGTGCCTTTAAAAGCTTCGGAAGTATAGGCATTCCGTCGCTGTAGGCGTCACCGAAATCACCCTGAAGAATATTCAATACCCATTTTACATATCGCGTAAGGAATGGATCATTAAGTCCCATTTTTTCTCTTTCTATCGCCAGCAGTTCATCAGTAACTGCCGTGCCCTGCGAGGTGAGCTTCATAAGTGCCGGGTCGCCGGGCGTAAGATAGAGAAGTCCGAAAACCATAAAGGTCAGCACAAGCAGAACAGGTATCAGGTTAATAAGTCTTCTAATAGTAAATTTTAACACTGTAGTACGCTCCGTTCTATCTTTTTTAAGTCAGTTGGAGGCAGTAAGCCTTTAGCTTACTGCCTCCAGCCTTGGATTGCTTGGTTATTTTTAAAAATTTTTCTGTTTATAATCAGCCTACAACCGAGTTGGCATCGATTCCGTAGAATGCAAGCGGGTTGTTAACTCCGAGTCCTTCAGCACCTTTCTTCAGAACAGATGTCTTGTTGTACTGTCCGATAAAGAAGTAGTCATTGGAAGCATAAACCTGAGTCATAATCTCATTTGCAAGCTCTGCTGCCTTCTGTGCATCCGTCTCAAATCTGAGTTCTCCGATAAGAGCATCAGTTTCAGCATTGCCGAATCCGCAAACATCCATGTAAGAACCGGAAGCTACTGCACCGTTAAGAAATGTGAAAGGCTCACCTGCCTTATCTGTGATGGATACATACATACCGATCTCGAAGTCCTTAGTGCTCATATAGGTTCCGTCAGGATCCTCTTCAAGCTTTATCTGTGCATCTATACCGATAGTCTTAAGCTGCTCCTGCATAAGGATTGCAACTGTATCTACGGAACGCTTCTGGTAGCAGGAAATAGTGATTGTAAGAGGCTTGCCGTCCTTCTCATATATTCCCGAAGCATTTAATGTATATCCGTCAGCCTCAAGTAATTCCTTTGCCTTTGCCTGATCATATGCCGGAGCCTGTACGCTTCCGTAGTTTGTATCAGCACTGAATGCGCCGTCTGCCGCAGTGATAAGACCATTCATATATGTTGCAATCTGGTTTTTGTCAACACCTATGCATATAGCCTCTCTTACGGAATCATCAAGCTTTGCGGAATTTATAAGTGCGTATACTCTTCTCTCTGTAGGAACCGTAGTGATTGTATAGGTGTCAGGATCGGATTCAAAGATTTCTCTGGATGCTGCCGAAATATCCACATATCCGTCTATCTCTCCGTTCTGCATAGCCATAAGCTTTGATTCCTCATCACCCATAGCATAGAATACTGCTCCGTCAAGCTTTACCTCTCCGCCCCAGTAGTTTTCGTTCTTTTCTACTGTAACATCGCCCTGAGGAACGAATTCCTTAACCTTGAACGGTCCTGTGCATATGGGGGCGTTGTCAAAATCTGAAGTATTATCCAGATCCATTATGCCGGTTTCGGCATTTGCAAGATCGTTGGTAAGTGTCGGATATATTCCCGGTGTAGTGATGACCAGGGTCTTATCGTCGGTCGCTTCTATTGTCCAGTCTGCCATGTATGCGAAACGGGAATTTTCTGCCGCAAGTCTTTCAATGTTTCTCTTTACCATATCAGCCGTAACAGCTTCACCGTTTGAGAAACAGATTCCGTCTTTAAGTGTAACGGTTGCAACATTTTCTTCTATTTCTACTCCGTCTGCAAGCCATGGCTCAATAGAAAGATCATCCGTAATGCGGAAAAGTGATTCCGAAATTCCGTAGAACTGCGTATGCCACGAATAATATTCCTTGTGTACATCAAGACTTGAGTAAGCATTTGATTCTACACTCTTAAATATTTTTGAACCGCCCGAAGAAGCCGCTGCCGTTCCTGCAGAACCCCCGTCTCCCGAAGAAGCCGATCCCGCATCCGATCCGCCACAGGCTGTAAGCCCTATGGTCATCGTTGCTGCAAGCAATACTGCAAGTAATTTTTTCATAACAGTCCTCCTGTCTATAAATAAAACTAATGGTTATAGCTTGTTAACTTATGTTGTTATTGAAACTAACCCGGGTTGCTGAAAGTGATTCTTTCGTGTAGACTGCGCCGTCAATCCTGATGCTGGTGGCAGAATCTGTCAGAAGAATAAAATGTGATTTTTTAT
>CAVBSU010000012.1:0-7133 GCA_963598245.1 Lachnospiraceae bacterium
GGCTTATATTTAACGCGGCTTCCGTCACGCATAAACACATTGTTCAAAAATATAACGCCCGAAATAACGCCGATAAGCACCGGCAATATGCTTAATATATATTTCTTCTCAGAATTTAAAATAGATAAAGCTCGCCGCATTATATGCATTGCCCCACACTCCGTATACAATAATAAATAGAATCGCCGTAATAACCGCAAGCTCCTTGAAAAGCCAGTTCTGCATCAGGAATTTCTCTTTAAGGTCAATGCCTCTGTACTTACATATATCAACTATAAGCAGCACTAATGAGGCATACATGAGTAGCCTGAAATCTTTCGCATCAAGCCCAAGTCCATATATCTTGCCTTCCATGAGTGACAGCGGATGAAGCTCAAAAATTATGCGCTTTATCATCCTTAACGCATTCATGAGTCCGTCAGCTCTGAAGAAAAGCCAGGCAAAATCCGCAAGTCCGAAGGTTATTATCATCCTGCATATTTTGAAGCTGTCCGCCTCAGTATTTATCTTTAAGATATTGCAAAGCTTCTTTCTTACCGGTATAAGTATGTCTCCCGCTACCTGATAAAATCCGTGCAGGAGCCCCCACGCAATAAATGACCATTTGGCTCCGTGCCATATGCCGCTTACAAAGAATGTGAGCATCAGGTTGAAATATTTCCGCAGGCGGCTCACTCTGCCTCCTCCCGCCGAAAAGTAGACATAATCTCTGAGCCATGTGCTTAATGAAATATGCCATCTGCGCCAGAATTCCTTTATCGAGGTTGAAAGATAAGGTGTGTCGAAGTTTTCCGGAAGCTCTATGCCAAGCATTTTTGCCGAGCCTATAGCCATATGCGAGTAACCGTCAAAATCGGCATAGATTTGAAGACCGTATATGATGGTTGCAAAAATAATCACGATCCCGGTATGGGAACTAAAGTCCCCGTAGACAGTATTTACCAGTATTGCTGCCCTGTCTGCTATAACAAGCTTCAGAAAGAGTCCCCATAAGAAATGCTCCCCGCCCTTCAGAAGATCACCCGCATCAGGAAGCCCGGATTCCTTATATTGCGGCAGAAGCTTATCGCCCCTTCCGATAGGACCTGAAAGCAGCTGGGGAAAGAACGAAACAAACAGCGCATAGTTAATAAGGCTGCGCTCCGCGTCGTATTTATTTTTATAAACATCTGTGAGATAACCGACCGATTGAAATGTAAAAAAAGAAATTCCGACAGGAAGCACTATGCCTGACAGCTTAAGCTCAGTTCCCATGCCGCCTATGCGGAATATAAAATTTATGTTTCGTATAATAAAATCAGTATACTTAAATACTCCGAGAATACCTAAGGATATTATAAGAGCAAAGATAAAGACGCATTTGCAGTACCCCCCCCCATTTTGTTTTTGAAGTGAAGCATGCATGCCAATTTCTGAGTTTCCTTTTTCCTGAGCTGATACATCGTTCCCGGAAACGGTTTTGCATTTTGAGACTGCAATTCCGGCACCGTATGTGATAAGCGTGCATATAAAAAGAAGTACACAGTATTTTACATTCCACAGGGCATAGAAAACATAGCTTGCAAGAAGCAGCCATGCATTTTTGAGCTTTTTAGGCATTATATAAAAGAAAAGTAATACTATCGGAAAGAATATAAGATATTTGACTGAATTAAAAACCATAACTACCCTTATAAAACAACCTTTCTGATATCTGACCAAATGCTGCAAACGACTAACATGATATCACATTATCGTTTATTGTTAAAGCAATATAAATTTCCCACAGCATTTTCACTAAGCGTATTTACCTCGTCAGTTTTGTAATTGTCAAAGAATTTTATCCGGCTTGTATTACGGCGATCAAAATGCTATTATTCCGGCGTGGTATAATGTGATGTTGGGGGATTTTTATGAGCTTTTTTCAGAAAATGCTGGATTTACAGCTACAGCTTATATTTTTAATAGCAGCAGGTATAGTTCTTAATAAGGCGCGCGTCATAACAAAGGAATCCAGAGGCGGCATTTCTGAGCTGCTTTTGTGCATAATGCTTCCGGCAAGCGAGCTTTCTGCCTTTTTAGGCGTTGAAGAGGTCACACCGGCACTTATGCATAACTGCATCATTATGGTAATCATCAGTGCCGTGACTCATGTTCTTGCTGTCATGTTCGGCGGCGTTATCTTTAAAATGTATGGAATCTCCAGGCGTGATGTCATGCACTACGGCATGATAGTGCCGAATACTGCTTTCATCGGGCTTCCTGTCATCGGCGCACTTTTTGGCGATACAGGGCTTATATATACCTCCGTATATTTTGTTCCTGCTGAAATAGCCATGTGGACCTTCGGACTGGCTCTTTTTAAGAAGAATGATAATGCCAATATCATAAAAACAATACTGAGTGCCCCTGCCGCAGATGCTGTATTTATAGGTCTTTTTTTTATGCTGACAGGCCTCAGGCTTCCTGAATTTATTACTAAGGGAATATCAAGTGTGGGAAGCTGCACCACACCTCTGTCAATGCTTGTCATCGGATCTATTCTTGCGGATGGTGATTACAGAAAAATATTTACAAAACCTGTTATTCATTTTACCGCAGTGCGGCTTTTTATTTTCCCGATAGTAATATTTATTCCGATGAAGCTTTTGGGCTTAGATCCTCTGGTCACAGGCACTGCCCTTATACTTACATGTATGCCTGCTGCCGCAGCAACCTCCATTCTGGCAGACAGATACGATATGGAGCCTGAATTTGCCACACATCTTGTCATAATGTCTACTGTGGTATCCATTATCGCAATACCGCTTATGACGCTTCTTCTGTGAGCATTTTTTCATCTCCTGCCCATCAGTTTATATTTACGGTTTTCTCCGACATAATAATTATAACGTCCTGCCTGTTTCAAATTTGTCACAGATAAGATAAGGCCTGTTTTAGCACAACCACAAAAAATGTACAGTTTGAAAGAAAACTGTGGCATAAATGTGAACTGTTTAAGATTATCTGTCGATATGCCTGAAAACTTCATTTTAAAGCTCTTCTTATGCTACAATGTGCGCGTTTCACGGCTTTCATCCGTAGAAAAGAGGATCACGGCGAATTGTTGAATTTTTTTGCAAACCATAAATATAGAGACTTAAAGACGGCCGAGGCCTCCGGGCAACGGGTTATTTATGTACTTTGCTCACTGGTGGGGCTTATCGGCTTTGTACTTATGCCGACTGTTTCCTTTTATTTTTTTGAAACTGTCACAGGTAATATTTCCCATATAGCACCTTATCAGGCATTTCTTAATATCTGCTTTAATTTTTGTATATACCTTTTAGCTTTAGGCATAAGCGGTACCACACGCATAGCTGTTCCGCTGTCCTCCGCACTGCTGTTCGCACTTTCTCTGGCAGAAGCTTTTGTTGTTGATTTCCGTTCCCGTCCTATTATGCCCTGGGATATAACCTCCCTCGGAACGGCTTTATCAGTTACGGAAAACTATGTATTTATATTGTCGGATGAAATGAAAAAATCCGGCATTATATTACTTCTTATAAATGTTTTTCTTTTATTCTTTCCTTTTAGAGTAAGAGGTCTTAATTGTCGCGCGGCTCTTTTCGGATTATGCTCCGTGCTTGTATGCAGCTTCGGCTATATTTTTTACAGCCGTATACTGCCTGAAAAGCAGTATGCAATAAATGTATGGGAGCTTAATTCCAGCTATGAGGAGTATGGCTTTATGCTTGCCTCTGCCACTGCCATGCAGTATGTGCTTGTAAAGCCTCCGACAGGCTATTCACAGGCAACACTGAATGAGCTTTATGATGAGATTTCAACCTGGAGTGATGAAGATACAGAAACTGCCGACATTACCAGACCTGTAAATATTATCTGCATTATGAACGAGAGCTTCTCTGACTTAAGCGTTGCCGGAAGCTTTGAAACAAATACCGATTATATGCCCTTTTGGCATAACCTTACTGAAAATTCCATAAAAGGAAGTCTTTATGTGCCGGTCTTTGGTTCCATGACCAGCAATACGGAGTTTGAATTTCTTACCGGAGATTCCATGTCCATACTTCCGTTTAATTCAAATGCTTATCAGTTCTATGTAAATGAGGGTGCGCTTTCTCTTGTGAGCACATTAAAGGAACAGGGCTATGAGGCTGTCGCCATGCATCCGTATCCTGCCGAAAACTGGAACAGGCTTTGCTGCTATGAAAATCTCGGCTTTGATAAGTTTTATGCCATTGATGATTATGAAGGAAGTGAAGAGCTCCGAAATTATGTCAGCGATAAGGCTGACTATGATAAGCTCATAGAGCAGGTGGAAAATAAAAAAAATCCGGAGGATAAGCTTTTTATATTTAATGTGACTATGCAAAATCACGGAGGCTATGATACAGCTTTTGAAAACTTCGATGAAGAAGTGTGGCTGACCGGTGATTTGGAAGATAAATATACTGAAGCTGACAGGTATCTTTCGCTTATAAAAAAGTCTGATGAGGCATTTCAATATCTTCTTGACTACTTTAGTCAATGTGATGAACCCACCATGATTGTTATGTTCGGAGATCATCAGCCCGCTGTGGAAGACGCATTTTTCGATGATATATCCGGCATTCCGAGCACTGAAATTTCGGCGCAGGATCGCCTCATGTGGTACCAGACGCCGTTTATTATCTGGACCAATTATGAACAGCCCTCCGTCAATATTGAAAAGCTGAGCTCTGTTTTCCTTTCCTCCTACATGCTTAAGGCTGCCGGACTTGAACTTACTCCTTACAATGAATATCTTCTTAAGCTCTCTGAAGATGTTCCGGTGATTCATCCCTTCGGCTGTATCGACAGCGAAGATAATTATTATTACTGGGACAAGGCCGAGTCTGAACGCTGTCCCTATGCGTCCATGATACTTGGCTATGAATATATGGCTTATAACCACAGCCTTGACAGCAAGAAGGTGAGTAAGCTGTTTGAAATTGAAGATTGAAAATAAAGTTTGACTCTTTCTTTTTTTATTTATCCTCTTCCGCCTGTTAAAACCCGATATGGCCCCGGTGTATATCTTTTCATTATGCTGCCGCATATGACTGCCGCTGTTATGCAAATCAGCGGCATCATTATGAATCCTGCACTTTCCATAAATGTTCTGTTTATTCCGATTTGTGCAAACAGCATTCTGAAAAAGCGTATCTCAAGATAGTGCACGGCGTAAATAAGAAAATTAAAGCCCATAAAAACAGGTATTCTGCCGTTTTCTGTTTTTCTCTTCGTTTTATTTTTATCCTTTAAATTTTCCGTGCAGCATATCAATGCAAAAACAAGCACATAGCCTGCCGTTCTTCCTCCCACCGCGCCTGTAAGTACCAGTCTTAAGTGTCCCGCCCCAAGCACATATATGGATTCAAATATGATAAAAAGAATAGTTCCTGCCAAAGCCGCCCGCTTCATCATTTTCTCCTGTTCAGAGCATTCTTTCGCATCAGTATTCTTTTCAAATTCTATATATGTTCTAAAGTGCAGTGCCAGAAAGGCACCTGTCATATAATAAAATAACGCATCCTCATTTATGATATGTACTGGAATAAGGTCATAGAAAACTGCTGCCGCAAAGCATACCGAAAGCATGATAAAGCCTGCATTTTTTTTCCTTGTCAGCAGATATATGATCGGAGTAAGAAAGGTTAAGATAATAAGCTCTCTCAGATACCAGAAAACCGGATTGTATTGATTAAGTATTATGGACGATATGGCAGCAGAAGCATTGAGCAAGGCTCTTCCCGCAATGATATATATAAGATAATAGATAAAATTCCATATAAGAAACGGCATAATAAGCGAGCGTATTCTTTTTTTCCATTTAGCAGTAAAAAACGAAATCTGCTCATTTTTTCCGGCATTTCTGAAAAACAGGTATCCGCTCATACTAAAGAACCCCGGAACAGCTATCTGCCCGAGGCCTGATCCAAGTATCTTCTGAATATAAAAGCATGCACTGCCGAAAACTTTCCCTGCCTCCGATGCCGAAAGTGCCATAAGCTCGGCATTTACCGCATGTATCCATATCACAAGCACCGTCATTATAAAGCTGAATATATTTATCCTGCTTTTAAAAGAAGTCATATCACATCAGATAATGCCTTTCTTTTTCTGTCTTTCCTTATATTTCGCAAGAAACCTGTTTATACGGTTTGTAGGTGTGAGCAATGCACTTATCGAGTCATCATGATTAAGATAATCAATAAGCAGTGCTACATATTTACCCATATTTACATTAGCATACCACTTTCTGGAAATAAGTTCCGGCGGCTGATAGATAAGGTTTGTGGTAAAGACTTTATCAATTATGCCGTTCTCATAGGCCTCATCAAAGGCCGCAAGCCCGCCGGTAAATAGTCCGTAGCTTACGCAGCAGAACACTCTCTTTGCCTTTCTGAACTTAAGCTGTCTTGCCACATCCAGAATGCTCTCTCCCGAGGAAATCATGTCGTCTACTATGATTACATCCTTTCCTTCAACCGATGCTCCGAGATATTCGTGAGAAAGCACCGGATATCCTCCGTCAACTGTTTTTGAGTAATCCCTTCTCTCGTAGAACATGCCCATATCTACGCCAAGAACATTGGCAAGATATATTGCTCGACTCATTCCTGCCTCATCCGGGCTTATCGTCATAAGTGATTCACTGTCAATGATAATATCGTCGTATTTATTACAAAGTGCCTTTATGTATTGATATGAGGGAGAGATAGTATCGAAGCTGCTTAAGGGAATGGCATTTACCACCCTCGGGTCATTGGCATCAAAGGTAATAACATTATCCACTCCCATGGATACGAGCTCTTTCAGCATCTGTGCACAGTCAAGAGACTCTCTCATCCTGCGGTTATGTATTCTTCCCTCATAAAGAAAAGGCATAATAACTGTCATGCGCTTTGCCTGACCTGCACACGCTGCGATAATTCTTTTTAAATCCTGATAATGATCATCCGGAGAATAGTGGTTCTGCATGCCTCCCATGGAGTAGCTTATGGAATGGTTTGTGACATCCACAAGAAAGTAAAGATCATGACCCCTTACTGAGCTGTGGACTATGCCCTTTCCTTCGCCCGACCCGAATCTTGGAACATCAAAATCGACTATGTAGGATTCCTTGTTAT
>CAVBSU010000012.1:7179-37083 GCA_963598245.1 Lachnospiraceae bacterium
GCTGTGGACTATGCCCTTCCCTTCGCCCGACCCGAATCTTGGCACATCAAAATCGACTATGTAGGAATCCTTGTTATAGCCTTTGAAAACAAGCTGATTTTTCTCATCCTTAAGCCTTTCATTTCTCCAGCCGACCAGAAATGAGTCAATAACCCCTGCCATGGGTTCCGTACCCTTCATAGGCACTATGCCTATAGGCCCTACCGGAACAGTCTCTACCTCATAATCACTGGATTTTGAAAAAAGCTCCTTTTCCTCTGCCATGTTTTTCCTCTCTTCGAATCAATCCACGTTTCCGTATTTAAGGACAGAGCGCAGTCCGTTTACACAAAACTGCTGTCTGCATAAAATCCCGTTATACTCTCAGGTCTCTTCCGTAAAACGGAATCAGCATGTACTGACCTACAAATCTCGACATTATCCGTTCATCGTAGCGCGAACGAATCTGACTCATTGCCAGATTCGTAGATATTATAGTAGATAAACCTCGTGAAAGTCTATCAGAAATTATATTGTAAAGCTCCGATATAGTATATTTTGTGGAAAACTCAGTTCCCAGATCATCCAGAATCAGAAGCTCGCATTCATAAAGCTTCTCTGTAAGCCCTTCTGCCTCCCTCTGGTCTTCCTTTGAAAAATGCAGCTTTTCAAGCCTTGAAAAAAGCTCTCCCGCCCTCAAATAAAGGACCGAGTGCTGTCTGTCCATAAGCTCACGCGCAATACAGCTGCTTAGAAATGTTTTTCCCGTTCCTGAAGGACCGAACATGAATATATTGTGGCTTCCCTCCTCCTCAAATTCCTGTAAAAATTTCTTTATCCTCGGAATTGTAACAGTTTTCATATACTCACGCTGTGTGATTTTTCTGCCCGGAAGAAGCTCCTCCAATGGCTCATCATTATTGTACCTCCTTAAGTCCAGAGTCTTGAAATTTTCCCTGCCCATGTCAGCCGGAAGCCCTGCCTCCCTGTTTAAAAGCTCAGTTTCCAGCATTTTAAAGCAGCTGCACTTCTTTGTGCCGACATATCCTGTGTCCATGCACTTTTGACAGAAGAATTTCACCTCAAGATATTCCTCTTCATAGCCTGCATTTTTAATAAGCTCCCGCTTTTTCAGAGCAATGTCTCTCAGCCTGTTTTTTATTTCATCCATCTTTTCTGTGCTCTTTCCCAGCTTTGCCGATACCATATCAGCTCTCAGTCTTGCGGCTTCCTCATCGCAGATGCTTATTGCAGGAAATTGATTAAGTATCTCTTCTCTGCGCTTATCTCTGAATCTTAGGGCGGTATAATGTCTGTCGTTAATAACTCTCATTATTTCATTATATTGTTCTCTCTTAAGAGGCATTTTTCATATCTCCGATTGGGTTTATATCGTTTCAAGCACTCTCTTTTTTATGATTTCATCAATATCATAATCTCTCATTATGCCCTGTCTGTCGGCTCTTACAGCTTTCTTTACGGCTGTTTTTTCCTTTGCTGCTTCTACAGCCTTATCATAGCCGGCAGTGTGCCGCTTTGCGGATTTCACATCGCCTATGCCTATCTCGGCCCAGTTGATGCCGACCTTTTCAATATACCGTATACTGGTGTGTTTATGCTCCGCGCAGTATTCAACAAGGTAATCTATGACCTCACATGGAAGCTTTAATCCATGATAAAGATATGCCAGCACTTCCAAATCTCTCTCCTTGAGAAGCCTCGCCAGATATTTCTGTACTATAAAGAGAAGCTGAGCAAAATCCTCATCCTCCTTAAGGCTGTTTATAATAGATCTGCCTTCGGCATTTTTATAATTTTCCTTCAGTGCCTCTGCCTCAGAAAGCTTTGCTTTTGTTTCCGATGCAGACTCCGGCATGTTTTCTTTGCTTTCCCTATTTTCCTTTTTTTCTTCTGCTGTGGCCTTTTTCCCCACAGAGACTATGCCTTTTTCTTCCCAGTACTTTATGGCACGGCGTACATCGCCCTCCGTAAGGTGCAGAACCTCTGCAATAGCAGATATTTCCACCCCTGCGCTGCGATTTTTCAAAAGATAAAGATATACCTTTACATAATCCCCATTGGCATCAGGCATATATTTTTCTATAAATTCATTGGCAACGATGGTAGCCTCAATGCCAAAACTGTCTGTACAACTCATTATACTACACCCACTTACGGTTTTTCATAACACCGGGTTTTCTGCGCATTTGTCCACTCAATTAAGTCTGCGCAAACATCTCTTAACTTCGGCTTCCGGTGTCAGTATATGATACCACATGTTTTTCTTCTTAAAAATAGTGATCAGGTTTACATAATTATCTTGTTTGCAATGTTGATACTGTTCCTGCAGCCGCCTGAAACGGTCATTTTTCTGCAATAAAAATCCACCGTCTTATGACTGTGGATTTTATTTTTGCCTGTTGATATTGTTGATAGCTTTCAGGATATAAGCTCATCCGCTATGTCTGCTATGTTTCCGGCCCCCATAGTTATCAACAGATCGCCATTTTCAGTATTGGAAATAACATACTTTTTTATTTCCTCAAATTTCGGAATGTAGGTAGCATTTCCGCCGCGCTCCCTTATAAGCCTTGCAACATCCTCAGAGCTTATTCCTATGGTATTTTTTTCTCTGGCAGCATATATGTCTGCAAGTATAACCTCGTCTGCAAGCATAAGTGCATCTGCAAATTCGCTTAATAATGCCTTAGTCCTTGTATAGGTATGGGGCTGAAATATAACTCTGAGCTTCTTATGCGGATAGAGCTTTGCCGCATTGAGTGTGGCCTCTATTTCCTGCGGGTGATGTGCATAGTCATCAATTATGTCGAATCCATTTACGGTTCCCTTATATTCAAACCGTCTTTTTGTTCCCGTATATTTTTTCAGAGCACTTATAATAGTTTCTGTATCCACACCCAGTCTTTCTGCCGCAGCTACAGCTGCCAGAGAGTTGGATACATTGTGCTCGCCCGGAACCGAAAGCTCCACTCTTCCGGCATTTCTGCCCTTTATAATAAGCGTATAGGAGGCGTGTGCCTTTTCATCGTAGCTGATATCCGAAGCCGTGTAATCACAGTCAGGTTTCAGCCCAAAGGTGACAAAGCCGCATCCGATATCCTTTGTGAAATACTCAAGGTTTCTGATGTTTCCGTTTATTACCAGATATCCTTTTTCATTTTGAGGAAGCGTCATTATGAATTTTTTAAAGGAAGCTCTTATGTCGTCAATGTCTTTGAAAAAGTCCAGATGATCTGCCTCGACATTGAGTATGACAGCCAGGGTCGGATGAAAGCTTAAAAAGCTGTTGGTGTACTCACAGGCTTCCGCAATAAAGAGTTCCCTTCTTCCTATACGGATATTTCCTCCTATGGCATCCAGCATACCGCCGACAGTTACCGTAGGATTCCGCTTTGCCTCCAGCATGATATCCGTGATCATCGATGTGGTTGTTGTTTTTCCGTGAGTTCCGGCAACATTGACAGCCTCAGTATAATTAGCCATAATCTCCCCCAGAAGATCTGCTCTTGAAAGCATGGGAATGCCTTTATCTGAAGCTGACTTGAACTCCGCATTGTCCGGATGAATGGCTGCGGTATATACAACCAGATCCGGTGCTTCAATATTCTCCGGTCTCTGACCTATGGCTATCTTTGCACCATTAGCCTCCAATATATCCGTAAGCTCGGACTGCTTCATATCCGAACCGCTCACGGTAAATCCTTCATGTATGAGGATTTCTGCAAGGCCGGACATGCTTATGCCGCCGATGCCTATGAAATGCACATGTATCGGCTTGGTAAAATCTATTTGATACATAAAAACTCCAAACGCTTAAGCGTCGACAAGGACTGCGGCTTAAAAGGTATATACCTCTTAAGCTGCAGTCCCCTTTTATAATTTTATTTAGCTGTTGCTGTTACTCTGGTCTCGCGTATAACATTTACCTTTATCTGTCCGGGATAGGTCATCTCATCCTCGATTCTCTTTGCGATATCTCTTGAAAGAATGACCATATCATCTTCACTGACCTCTGACGGAATAACCATTATACGGACCTCGCGTCCTGCCTGAACTGCAAAGGACTTCTCAACTCCGTCATAGGAGTTGGTAATCTCTTCAAGCTGCCTTAATCTCTGAGTATAAGCCTCAAGCGATTCTCTTCTTGCTCCCGGTCTGGATGCCGATATTGCATCTGCAGCTGCAACAAGGAATGATATCGGATTTGTAGGTGCCGTATCGCCGTGATGTGACTCAACAGCGTTAATAACAATCGCAGGCTCCTTATACTTTTTGCAAAGCTCAGAGCCAAGCTGAACATGAGTTCCCTCCTGCTCATGATCCACAGCCTTTCCTATATCATGCAAAAGACCCGCGCGCTTAGCCATACGAACATCATATCCAAGCTCTGATGCCAAAAGCCCGGCTATCTGTGCTACTTCTATGCTGTGCTTCAATCCGTTCTGTCCGTAGGATGTCCTGAACTTCATTCGTCCCAAAAGCTTTATAAGCTCGGGATTAAGTCCATGCACTCCAACCTCAAGCACTGCCGCCTCGCCTTCTTCGCGGATATTCTTTTCCACCTCGGCGCGTGCCTTTTCAACAGTTTCCTCTATACGGGCCGGATGAATGCGTCCGTCCAATATGAGCTTTTCAAGTGCAACCCTTGCGATTTCTCGTCTTATCGGATCAAAGCCCGAAAGGACTACTGCCTCAGGTGTATCGTCAATAATGAGCTCGACACCTGTAAGTGTCTCAAGTGCTCTTATATTCCTTCCTTCGCGTCCTATTATTCTGCCCTTCATGTCATCGTTCGGCAGCTGAACCACGGAAACCGTAGTCTCTGCCACATGGTCGGCAGCGCATCTCTGGATGGCAGTGACAATGTAATCCTTTGCCTTTTTATCTGCCTCTTCCCTGGCAATATTCTCATACTCTCTTATGAGCTTTGCCGTGTCATGCTTTATATCGTCTCTTACTGAGTTTAAAAGCTCCTCCTTAGCCTGATCGGCTGTAAGTCCCGATATTCTTTCAAGCTCGGTGACCTTTTCGGCATGGAGCTGTCTAATCTCTTCCGCCTTCCTGTTGAGCGTGTTATCCTTGGTGTTTAACTCCTTTTCCTTTTTTGACAGCTCGGTTTGAAGCTTTTCGGCATTTTCTTCCCTCTTTAAAAGCCTCTGTTCCTGCTGCTGGAGTTCTTTTCTTCTCTCACGCTGTTCCTTTTCAAACTCATTTTTGTGTTTGAGTGCCTCCTCTTTTGCTTCGAGGAGTGCCTCTCTCTTCTTGGTCTCTGCTGTCTTCACGGCATCATCAATTATCTGCCGTGCTCTGGTTTCAGCAGTACCTATCGTCTTCTCCTGTTGTGTCTTCGTTCTGTCGGCTCCGATCCTGTATGCGATCGCAGCTGCCGCTATAAGTACAACAAGGAAGACTACCATTAAAATAGGCGTCATCTCGTTTCTCCTTCTCTATATAACTGTCATTGTGCGATGTATGTAAATTCTGCTTTTAGAATACAATTATACACGATTTATTATTATATATTTAAACGAGATTTATGTCAATGCATCCACTCCGTACGGAAAACTCGGGCCCCTGTCCTTAATCATTTCCGGATTGCTCCATATTTTCATCAGCTGCAGTCTTCATCATATTCAGCTTTATTATAAACTCCGTGCCTGCTCCGAGTTCTGATTTTATTTCTATTGCTGCTCCCAGCTCATCCAGGATATTTTTAACTATTGCAAGTCCCAGTCCGGTTCCCTTTCCTGCTTCCTTGGTTGTAAAAAACGGATCGAAAACATGCGGAAGCACCTCCGGAGCTATACCGGTTCCGCCGTCCCTTATTCTTATATATATAGTATCCTCGTCCTCAACATCCGTGCTTACTTCAAGCGTGCCTCCGTTTTTTTCCATGGCATGAATGCCGTTTAGCATTATATTCATGATAACCTGCGTCATCTGTGTTTCGTTAGCCTGCACGCATGCATCATTTGCGTTAAGCCTTTGCAATATTCTGACATTGTCGGGAACCGACGGCTTTATCATTGATTTAACCTTAAGTATAAGCTCATCTACATTTACTGCGACCAGCGAATCAGAGCTGTTTTTCTTTGAAAGCTCGGATATGCGCTTTACAATATCCTTTGCCTTTTTTGATGCATTATAGATTTCAATGATATTTTCGGAAAGCTCATCATTGCCTTCAGGCACCATTTCCAGCGACATGATGCTGTATCCCATTATAGGCGTCAGAAGATTATTGAATTCATGAGAAATTCCCGAGGTCATGGTTCCCAAAAGCTCCAGCCTCTGCAAGTGCTCAAGCTTCTTGGTGCGTTCCAAAAGCCTCTTTGTTGCTTCGTTTTTTTCCTTAACCTCATTCAGCTCGATATTTACTCTCATATTTTCGGTCCGTATAATCATATAGGCACAGAAAAGCATGCACAGTCCGGCTGCGACTATGGCTATATTGCTGATAAGGTTAAGGTTAATGTTTCTGAGTGGCGCGTACATTCTGTCATAATCCGTAATTATTGTGACTGAGAAATTCTTGTTCTCACACGCTGACACAGGGACAGTGGTCATATAAAGCCGCTTTGCATTGCCCTCTGCATCAGTACTCTCAAGCATCTTTGCGGAATTTTCGGTGTCGTTTACCATTAAGCCGATATATTTCCCGATATCTTCATAGCCCAATCCCCAGAACTCGGCCATTCGCATGGTTTTTACCGTACCGTCAATCGCAGTTATAAGAATATTAAGCTTGTTGTTATAAAGAATTACCTGCCCGGTATAGTCTGCAGCCTCATTGGCCACCTGCAGATAAAGCTTGTCCAAATCTATGAGCGCATAATATTTTATATCGCTGTAGTTTCCTCCAAACTGAACCGCCATATAGAATTTGCCATCCATCTTCTCACACAGCTTTATGCGGTAATTTCCCATGTTGTCATAGAAGTGTATGCTGTTATAATGCCCGTCTCTGGTAGATAAAAATGTATTTCCGTTCCTTAAGCCTATTATTCCCTCTATAAGGTCGCTTTCAAAAAGCGAATTGTGGCGCAGAATATCCCACAGAGCATATTTTGTGCCGTTTTCATAAAAATCTCTTTCGGCATCTCTGAAATTCGTATTGGAGCTTATGTAATAGATTTGATTGTGTATTCTTGATAAAATATTGGCAAGGTTTTTGTCAGCCGAGCCTGCCAGCTGGAAAAGCGTTTCATTCTGGCTCTCCGTAATAAGCTCCCGGCTCTGCTTATTGCCTTTTATAGTAAGAACTGACCCTATGAGCATACAAAGAACGCCGCACAGGATCAGTACATGATATTTTTTTATTTTTTTCATAAGCATTTGAAATTCCGAGTCAAACTACAAATTTATATCCTATTCCCCTGACATTGCGGATGAATTTCGGATGGGACGGATCATCCTCTATCTTCTGACGTAGCCGGTTGATATATACCATTATCGCGTTTTCGTCAATAACACCCTCGCCCCATATCAGATCATATATCATATCCTTTGAGAAAATATGGTTCACATTGTCAAGGAAAAGCTTCATAATGGCGTTTTCCTTGGATGTAAGATTTATTTCAATGTCATTTTTATAAAGCCTTAAGGTGCTGGTGTTGAATACAAACGGTCCCACCTCTATGGATGCCTCCACGCCATGCAGATTGCCCTTGTTGCGTCTGATAAGCGCCTTTACCTTTGCGCCCAGCGTGACCGGATTAAACGGCTTGGTTACATAATCGTCCGCACCTATGTCCAGCCCGAAAATCTGATCGTAGTCCTCCTTTCTGCCGCTGACTACGATAATGGGAATGCCGCTTTTCTTCTCTCTCAGGGTTTTTATTACATCAAAGCCGCTTATACCATGCATGTTGATATCCAGAAGAATGCAGTCATACTTCGGATTTTTTTCAACCATGGAAAGCGCCTCTTCGCCGCTGCTGGAAAGGTCTGCCTGTATGCCGTTGCTTCTTATGACCTTGTAAAGAATTTCTATAACAGATTTATCATCGTCAACTATCAGTACCCTGTCTTCCACGCAAGCTCCCTTCTTATATATTACATCTGCGATAATTTCAAACCTACGGGCATAATTTTAACACACAATAATGCCGTGGTCAAAGGCTCACAGTATGCCCTTAAGAGCGAATTTATAGTTTTCTGTTGCCTGCATGAGATTAAGCTCATTTATTTTTGCCGTTGCTGCTGCCGCTATATATTGAAGCTTGATCCCCTCATATTCTCCTTTCCCGAGCATACCCAAAGCATTTTTTGTATCTGCAGAGTTTTTCAATATTTCTGCTTTTCTAAGCGCTGTTTCCGATGCCTCCCATAAAATAAGCTGCTTCTCAAGCTCTGCTTTTTTATTATCGAATTTTATCGATACCTCTGACACGGCAGCATTTTCTGCGGCATCACGGTATTTTAAAACATCTCCCGTATAACCGCTCACTTTTGCTGCGTTTGTCACTGTCTGATTTCCGTCCACTGCCGTTCTTCTGTCTGCCTCCGTATCTCTTGCGGAAAGGAAGCTTCTGTCCGCCTTGGGCAGCTCTGCTATGGTAACATCTGCATTTACATCATATCCGCATTGTATGAGAATATTTCCCTTTAAGCTGAGCATTCCCGAATCAAGCTTCTCAAGAGATGTTCTTGCAGCATCTGCCTGCTCTTTATACACTGCCACATTCTGTGCAGTAGCCATAGCCTGAGATTCCATGGACTTATATGTATCATAAAGAGTATCATACAATATTACCTGAGCCAAAAGCATTTCTCTGTTTACCTCAAGTATCTTATAGGATATGATGAGTCCTTCCGTTGCTGAGGCAAGCTGATATCTTAACGGGGCCAGACTGAGCTCTGAATTTTTCTGACCGTATTTTAATGCCCTGCTCGCAGCCCCCATTTGGCTGAGCCCGCTGCTTATGTCGGTTCTCAGGGTTTTGGACAGCTCAAGACTTTCGGAAAGCTTCCTGTAGGCCTCACTTGCAGCACTGCCTCCCGAATTCATTATTGCCTCCTGCGCCTTTTTTATCGAATCGATTGAATCATCAATATCATCAAGCTGTTCCTTCATCTCGACAATGTCATCGGCTGCCGAAGCCTTCATATTACCTATGGCTTCGTCAATCTGCGCAGAATATGTCTTATATGCAGGATTCCTGTATTTAATAATATTTTCAATCTCGTCCCACTCTATGACATTATCCGAAAGCCTTGCATAATCCGCCTCACTTATGTCTTCCGGAATTTCCGAAAAAAGATTCTCTGCGGATATGTTATCATCTGCATTTATAACTTTTGTTTTCGACGCAGATGCATAAACTGCCGTACTTCCGGATGTGTCCGCTGATGCAGCCGCCAGTACATCAAATCCCGTCACTGCACTCAAAAGTCCAAGGATTGTAAACCATTTGAGGATTTTTCCCGGTTTCAGATACCCTTTTGTTTTTTTACTTTCTTTTCTCATTTCAGTCATTAAAGAATACCGTCATTTACAGCCGCATCATACTTTGTTCTTGCAAGCAGCATATCATTGTAAGATGTTTTTACGCTCGTATTAAGTGTCTCTGCCTTGTTGCCTGCTTCCTCAAGCTCAATTTTACTTATCATTCCAAGCTCATACTGTCTTTTTGCATACTCGAGATCCTTATCTCCGTTTGCCTTCGCTGTAATCGAATTATTATATGCTGTCACCGCGCTTATAAGCTCATCATATAGGGCCTTGAATTTTATTTTGAAGCTGTCCGTATCATTTTTAAGCTGTGTTTCCTGCTCTGTTATTACGGTCTGATATCCCTGATTTTTTGCGTTCTTAAGCCTTATTTCATCTATTTTGAGTGTTATATTGGCATTTTTTGCCTTTTCCATATCCTCATCACAGCTGACTTTGGCAATGTCTTCCGCGCTCACCTCCGGTACTTCCCCTATGGTAGCGTCCGCATTATATTTCCAGCCGCAAAGCACTGTCAGACTTTGTCTGTTAGCGGTGATATCGTTTTCTGCCGTCACGGCCGAAGCTCTCGTATTGTCCCAATTTTCTTTTGCAGTAAGCACCTCAAGTTCTGTCCCCATACCTGCATTTTTTCTGTTTGCGGCTGAATTATATGCCTTCTCCAAATATGCAAGACCTGAATCAGTGCTTTCCTTTTTATATAAAGCACTGTAATAGTTTAAAAACTGATTTTTTGCGCTTAAGGCCGTCTGCTTTTCTATCTGCTCATAACTTAGTCTTATGGCTTCAAAATCATCCAGATTACTGTTTGCCTGTCTTCTCAAGCTGTTTGCCTGATTTTTATATGTAGCCGAAAGCACTGCACTGGTTGAGTCTGCATTCTCAGCCTTCTGGTCCATTTCGTCTGCTCTTCTGTTAAGATAATCGCTGACCTCCGAAGCATCCATGGATCTTCGTTCATCCTTTGAAAGCTCACTGCGATTTTTAATCACAGTGGCATTATACTCATGAATCAGGGCGGGTATTTCGTCCCAGTTAAGCGTATTATCTGAAAGAGTGTTCCATTCCTCCTCGCTTCTTGTGAAATTTCCCGAGGTTATGACTCCCGAGCTTACTTCGGCAGCTTCAGAGCCTGTATCCGGATATACTGCCGTAGCGGCATAGGCATTGACATGGAAAAAAATATCTGCTCCCATATAAAAAGCTGCTCCGGACATGCACAAAAAGGCGGCTGTCCCGTAAACAGCCTGCCTTCTTTTATTATCATGCAAGAATTTGTTTAATACCTTTTTCACCTTCAGCTCCCTAATCTATCACTATCCTTCTTCTTTCCCTGTTTCCGTTTACATAATAATATAAAACAGGAAGCACCAGAAGTGCCATTATCGTGGAGGTTATAAGACCTCCTACATCTACCATGGCAAGCCCCTGCATAAGCTCAGCGGAATTCCCGAGTCCTATTGCCATCGGGAGCATGCCTATAATGGTTGTAAGTGTAGTCATTAGAATCGGTCTCAGTCTTATGACACCCGCCTCGATGAGTGCCTCATCCAGACCCATTTCCTGTCTTTTCTGATCTACGGTATCCACATAAAGAATTCCGTTATTTACAGCCGTTCCTACAAGAATCAAAAATCCCATAAGCGAGGTCATGGATATCTCAAGGTCAAACAGCCACAGAAATCCCAGGGCACCAATCATTGCAAAGGGTATCGTTGCCATGACCATAAATGAAAATCTGGCAGATTCAAACTGCATTGCCATTACTACAAATACCAGAAATACCGCTACGGCTATGGCAGTTGCAAGACTCTTGAATTCCTCCGCCATCATTTCGGCCTGAGAGCTTTGCTGTTCCTCCACATCATCGCTTAAAATCCGGTCAATGTAGCTTCTTCTTAAGTCCATTTTCGTACTTTTATCCGCAAGGTCAGTAAAGCTGCACGAAATTTCAACCTTATAGTGCTTATCTGAGCGGGCAATACTTGCGGGACTGTCCTCAAAGCTCACTTCCGCGATATCCTTAAGATAAGCCTGATTTCCGCTTGCTGATGTAAGCATTATATCCTCAACCTTATTGATGGTGTCATACTCATCATCCGGAAATTCAACTCTTATTGACATATCCGTACCGTCTACGCTCATGGTATCAGCCTCGGTTCCGGAAAGCATGGTATAGAGATTTCCTGCCACCTGCGACGGCACAAAGCCCTCTGCTGCAGCCTGCACCGGATCCACATGTATCTTTATGATAGGCGAGGTGTTTGCGAGTGTGGATGAGACTGCCGTAACTCTTTTATCCTGTCTGAGTGCACCATATATCTCATCTGACGCTTCCTTAAGCTTATCATAGTCAGCGGATACCAGCGTCACGCTGAAATCTGTTCCCTCATTCATCATGCTGGTCTGAGAGTAGCTTTCCACCGTAATGTCGCAGTTGTCTACCTTTTGAAGCTCATCCTTCCATGCCTTTATATGCTCTGCCGTGCTGAGCTTTCTGTCATCTTTGAGATAAACGGTAAGCGATGTTCCGGAGCTTAACATCATGCTTGAACCGGAGCTCAGCATATAGTTTTCCACATCGTCATCCTGCGAAATTATATCCTCTATCTTTTTATAGGTTTCATTCTGTTTTTCAAGGGTAAGATTGTCTCTCATGCTGATGCCTATGGATACGGTGCCCTGATCAATGTCCGGCATAAGCACCATCTTGAGCTGTGTTGCCGACACAACAGAAAGAAAAATAAGTACTGCAGTTATGATAAGCGTCCTTTTTTTATGAGCCATTATCACGCTCATTACCCTTCTGTATCCGTTTTGCATATTTCTTATTCCCTTATATGCAGGCGCATTTTCACGCTCTACGGGTTTATAGAATACATAGCAAAGAGGTACGACCGTACATGCCGAAAGCAGTGAGGCAACCATACAGAATACAATAGTAAATCCCAACGGCTGGAAAAATTGTCCCGAAAGTCCGCTTATAAATCCCAACGGCAAAAATACAACACAGGTAGTGACCGTTCCTCCGAGCACTGACTCCGCAACCTGTTCCGTGCCCCCTACGGCAGCCCTTACATAATCCATGAAATCACTGCCCGGATTCTCCTCTTTCACTCTGAAACAGGATTCCAGAATAACTATGGAGTTATCCACCATCATTCCTACTCCCAGGACTATGGAACCCAGGGTTATCATATTAAAGGAATATCCCTTTGCCCACATCAGCACAAAGGCCGCAAGTATGGATATCGGTATGGATGTGGCAACTATCAGCGAAGCCTTTACATCTCCGTAGAAGATAAACAAAATAAGCGTGGAAAGAATGATGACCGAGATCATAGTCTCTATCATCGTTTTTATGGCATTCTCCACCTGCTCTGCACTGTCCTGAACAACTACAAAGTCAAAGTTGGTGTCCGAATTTTTAAGCCTGTTGAGAGCTTTCATGGCCTGATTTGAAACATCCACTGCCGTATACTGAGTATTTCTGTTTATTCCCAGAATAAGCGTATCCTTGCCGTTATAGTGTCCTACAGCCGTAGCCTTTTCCTCTGAACGGCTTATATCTGCTATATCCTCAAGATAAATTATATTGCCGTTTCCGAGTGTTATGGGTACACTTTTCAAAGCTTCCGGTGATTCATAATCTACTCCCATGGATATACTCATGTCGGTATTTCCGACCTTTGCAGAGCCTGCCGGTATGGTAAAGGATGCTCTCCCTACTAACGCTGCAACAGTAGATATGTCCAGGTGATACTGTGCCAGCTTATTCGGATCAAGCCTTACGCTTACATATTCCTTCTGACCTCCGGAAATATCCACGGATGCCACCGCAGAAAGCTTTTCGAGCTCCGGAACTATATTTTTTTCGGTATAATTGTAGATATTATCAACAGCAGAATTACTTACTGCCAGATATATGGATGCCATGCTGTTTACATCCATTTCATATACGGACGGATCTTTTGCATCATCCGGTAAATCATTCTTTATATTGTCCAGCTTTTTCCTGAGGTCGGAATAGGCATTATCCATATCCGTACCGTATTCGTACTGGACAAGCACCATGGAATAGTTTTCCGATGAAGAGCTGGTGATGCTGTCAACATTGCTTAAAGACCCAAGATTATCCTCTATTTCCTTGGTGATAAGCTCATCTATGTCCGATGGATTTGCACCCGGGTATGTGGTCATAATAACGAGCATGGGCATGTTTATATCGGGAGTCAGCTCCAGCTTTGAATTAAAAAGTGACATTATCCCGAAAAATGCCAGACTCAGCAAACACAGAATCGCCGTAACAGGGCGTTTCAGCACAAATTTAGTAAGCTTAACCATGGATTATTCTGCCTCCTCCGGAAGTACCTGAACCAAAGCTCCCTCATAGAGCTGAGATGTCCATGTTTTTACAACTCTGCTGTCTTTATCTATGCCGTCCTTTATCTCGGTCTTATCTGTATCGGATATGCCTGTTGTAACTGCATTTTTGTGAATGGTTCCGGCTCTGTTTCCCTCAGCGACAGTGGCTGAGGTATCATTAAAGCTGAGAGTATAGACATAAGTTCTTCCGCCGTCATAATAAATGCTGTCCGTATCCACAAGCATGACATTTTCGGCACTTTCAGAATTAAAAATTACCTTTACCTTTGCGCCCTTTGCAATAGATTCACTTCCCGAAAACTCTGCCTGTGCCTCGTAAAGTCCTGTGGCGTTATTAGGGAGTGTCTCCAGCCTTGTAAGGTGTCCGTCATAAACAATGCCCTGCTTTTTTATCTGTATCTTATCTCCAGGCTTAAGCGCCGAAAGCAGCCTGTCTGTCACATTGAAAACAACCTTTTTCGCGCTGTCCGATGAAATAACACAAACCTGCGTCTGCTGTGATGCCATGGCATTTATGCTCATATTGACTGATTCAACAATTCCGCTTACCGGTGCCGTAACAGTTGAAAATTCAAGCTGCGTGTCATAGGCAAGCTGTGCCGATTCAAGCTGAAGCTTTGCTCCGTCTGCGGCAGCCGCTGCCTGATCATATCCGTTCTTCGTACTTTCATAGCTCTGCTGAGATATATCGCCGGTGGCCAAAAGTGTCTTCATTCTGTCAAGATTCGTCCTTGCAAGCTCTTTTGCATCCTCAGCGGTTTTCAGCTGAATTTTTGCACTGTCCAGAGCTATTTTAGCCGCATCTACGGATTTTTTATTGTCAATGTCACAAACAGGATCTCCTTCATTGACCGTATCTCCGACATTTACATAAATATTCAAAATTTCACCGGCGGCCTTTGGCATGACATAATAAACATCTCCCGGTTCTACCGTGCCTACAAGACTTGTCTGCACTGCAATATCTCCCGTCTCCGGCTTTCCTGCCGAAACCGTAGCCAGCGGCTTTGATTCTATTTCCTCCTTGTGTCCAAACAGTCTGATTGCGATAACTGCAATGATAAAAACCACTACAATACCGATAATCAGCTTTGACTTTGAAAGCTTAATTCCGCTTTTAACTCCTGTCTCACTACTCATTGCTTACCTCGATCTGCTATGTGTTTACATATATGAAATGGTGCGGGATTAACATATTTCCCTGAAATTGATGTTGGATTTCTCCGATGCACAGCATATCTTATACCAATAAAAAAAACCATGCAAGCAAATGCATGGCTTTAATGTCAATTTTCAGATATTGTAGTGGTTTGCAGCTCTGTAATTATTTACGCTTAACCTGATTATTGGCCGCATCCTCCTCGATCTTTTCAAGTATGACCTTTTCCTGATTGCGTATATGCTCTTCAACTATCTTAAGACCCTCAACTGAGTCGCGTTTTATAAGAGTATCTATCATTTCGTTATGTTCTTTTATAAGCTGTTCCCTGGAATCCTTATTCTTTGCATACTCCATGCGGTATCTGTACATGTTTTCACGCAGATTTGTAAGAATTTCCTTAAGCTTATCATTTTGAGCGGCACTGTAAATTATGAAATGGAATTTTTCATCTATCTCGGCAATCTGCACCAAATCGTTCTTTCTTACAGACTCTTCAAATTCCTTTTCAGCTTCCTTCAGCTCTTCTATCTGTTCATCCGTGATATACTTGAACGCACATTCGTATGCCATCTTTTCCAATGTCATGCGTACCTGAAGCACATCCATAAGCATCTTTTCCGATATGCCTGCGACTATGGCTCCTTTTCTGGGAATCATGGTAACAAGCCCTTCATTTGCCAGCTTTCTTATAGCCTCTCTTATAGGTGTACGGCTTACACCCATCTTTTCGGCAAGCTGTATCTCCATGAGTCTTTCGCCGGGCTGTATTTCGCCCTTAAGTATAGCCTGCCTCAGAGTTGTGAATACAAGTTCTCTGAGCGGCATATATTCGTTTATAATTACTGTGAAATCCGAATTCATTTTTTTCACCTCACTGACTTCCTTATATCGTATTAAAAAAAATGCAAAATTACAAGCGTTTTTTACAAAAACTTGAACTCGATTTGACCATTTGACTATTTATGTAAAAACTGATACTGTTCATATATTCTTTAGTGTGAGAGTAATTGCATGTACCTGAAAAAAAGCTATAACAAAAAAACCGGCAGGACCCAGCTGTTCATAGTTGAGGCCTACAGAGATAAGGATAAAAAGCCCAAGTCCAAGGTAATAAAAACCCTGGGATATCTCGATGTGCTTGAGGATAAGTATGACGATCCGATTGCTTATTTTTCCGAACTTGCAAGAAAAATGACTGAGGAAAGAAAGCTTACCATGGAGAAAATAAGGCAGAAGCTTGAAGACTCCACAGGACCTGCTTCAGAGCCTGTTCATATAGGCTTTGGTCTTGCTGCGCTTATAAAGCTTTATGATGACATGGGCTTCGGAAGTTTTTTTTCGGAACTTTCAAAAGAAACCAGAGCCGAATACAATCTCAATTCCATCTTCAGGTTTTCTGTGTGTGCAAAAACTCTTTTTCCGGAGGTCGATAAAAAAACTGCTCTGGGAATCAGAGCTCTGTTTGATACAAAAACTCTTACTATGTCGGATTATTATCGGACTTTGGACCTTATAACAAAACATAAAAAAAGGCTTCTCTGCTGGTTATATGAGCATATAAGAAAAGACAATGACATATCAGACCCGATTTTTTACTATTTTTCCAGCTTTTCCTACGGACACGGAAATAAAAATCTCGGGGCGCTTACGGATATGTTCTATCCTGTCAAGGGCGATAATATACTTTTCGGACTTTTCTCCGACGAAACGGGACTTCCTCTCGGTTATACATTTTTATATGACAACACCTCTGCACAGAGGCTTTATAAATCCTTTTCCGAACAGCTGACGGATTATGTATCCGACCGCCGCATAGTTACGGTTGCAGGCAGCATGTCAACAAATTTTGCGAACTATATATCTCACATGCTGTATCACAATGCCGGATATATCATTGCCTATCCTTTAAATCTTGCTGATAACGATTTAAAAACATATGTATTGGACGCACAGCCTGATGTTTTTCATGCCTTCACTTTTGAAGGTTCTGCCTTTATCTCTTCTCTGGGAGTTATGGGAGAACCGTTTATATCGGATTTTCAAAATAATGAGCTCTTATATACTGAACGCATAGCTACAAAAGATTTTTATTCTTCCGAGGCTGATAAGAAAATCATATATGAAAAGCAAATATTTATATATTCTCCGTCCTTCGCCGAAAAATGCCGTTCAGACAGAGAGGCGCTTTTATCAGAGGCTGAGGATATCATTGCCGAGCCTCAAAATTATAATCGCGACACAGCCAATGCCGCAGGCAGGTATATAAGAAACTTATGTTTTGATAAAAACGGAAGAATTATGAAGCCGGAAACAGGTTGTTTGTCCATAGACGAAAATCTTGCTTCCTCGGAAGCCGAGCTTGACGGATATATAGTTATCTCGACAAGTGAATATAAGCGGGACTTTGCCGAAATTTGTAAAAATCTTATCACCCTGACATTTACAGATATATATTTTTCGAAGAGCCGACTTCCGGCTGATTTTCGTGCCGAGGCTATGAGCTGCTCGATGAGTGCACAAATGGACTTTCTTTTCCGCTTTATAGGTCTGTTCTTATGTAAGCAGCTGGAAAAGAGACTCTCCTACAGGTTTACTGCCTCTGAAATACTTGAGTCGCTTGAAAAATGCGACTATATTAACATAGAAGATGATATATATATGCTAAATTACAGTGATGAGGTTTTGGAAGCTGTAAGCAATGAGCTTGGCGTGGATTTTACAAAGAAATTTCGAAGGCTTAAGGAGCTTAAGGAATTTGTGAAGTAAGTTTATGCTCTCCGGACTTTTATCCCATAAAAAGGGAGGAGCCTCGGTATCAGATACCGAGGCAAAGCATTATGAAAAAATTATTAAGCAATGCAGTAATAACTTACTAATGTTTATGGCTATAATATAAATGTTAATGATGTCGATTTTATGTGGCATAAGTTAAAGAACTTTAAAAAATATATGAACGAAATATGAACAGTGAAATCGTATTAAAAAAAGCATATGCAAAGATAAATCTCTGTCTGGATGTACTGGGTACCAGAGGCGACGGTTATCATTTGGTTGATATGATAATGCAGCAGATTGACCTGCATGATGATATCATTATCGAGATTGCAGAGACTTTTGATAAAGAAGCTGATTGCCGTATAGATTTAAAGATTACTAACCTGCAGTCTTCTTTAATTCCCGCTGATGAGAGTAATCTCATGTATCGTGCCGCAAGGCTTATGACAGAAAAATATAATATACACTCTCACATCCGCATGACTCTTATTAAACGCATTCCCTCCGAAGCAGGTCTCGGAGGCGGCTCTGCTGACGCTGCGGCAGTTTTTACGGGAATGAATGAGCTTTTCAGGCTTAATGTCTCTTTAGATGAGCTTATGGCACTCGGGGCCGGGCTTGGCGCTGACATTCCCTTTTGTATAATGGGTAAAACTGCAAGAGCAGAGGGCATCGGAACAGATATGAGCAGACTTGATAATCTTGCAGCTTTTTTCAGGCAGGCAGGACACGGCATAATTCCCGGCTATGTTCTTCTTATAAAGCCTTCCGTGTCGGCATCGACTCCGAGAATATATGCCGAATATGATAAGGCGACTTTAAAATACGGAAAGCTTATCATGCATCCTGTTGTGTCTTTTCTTTCAGAAGCCTTAAACTCATCGGATCCATTAACTGTAAGACAGGCTCTCATTGATAATAACATAAATGTTCTTGAGCATGCCGTCATGGCTGATTTTTCTTCTCCCATCGCTGCCATAAAGGAAAGGCTGATTTTTCTCGGAGCTGTCACGGCATCCATGACTGGGAGCGGCTCTGTGGTATATGGTCTTTTTGACAGCGAGGAGAAAATGCTTGCGGCTAAGGAAGATTTTGCCGATGAGACATTGACACCTTTTATAAAAGCAATATATGCGACATGTTTTTCGGATGCTTGCTAAAAGTTATCTGCCGTCATATACTGTAGTCTCAGGTTGCAAGCATATCTTTCAGCCGGTATGGAATTATTCAGCTTTTATTCCTGAGGTATTTGGCTGAAGCAAACAGCAGATTTATATTGCCCAAATGGGCTTGGAAAAGAGGAATATGAAATATATAGAATCACTCAGAGACGGAATGCATGTAAAGTGTGTTTATCTTTGCAAGGCGAAGTCCATAGCATTGACAAAAAACGGCAAGGAGTACGGAAATCTCACCTTGCAGGATAAGACTGGACAAATTGACGCGAAGATTTGGAATCTGGGAAGCCCCGGCGTGCGTGACTTTGATGTAATGGATTTTGTCGAAATAGATGCAACTGTCAGCGTTTTTAACGGTGCTAATCAGATGAATATCAGCATGATAGGACGGGCACCGGAGGGAAGCTATGACCCCAATGATTATTTTCCGACCAGCGAAAAAAATATTGGTGAGATGCAGCAGACACTGAAAAATCTGATTATTTCCGTGCAAAATCCCTATCTTAAAGCACTGCTCGGCAAATTTTTCGGAGACGGAGATTTTGTCAGGAAATTTTCTTATCACAGTGCCGCAAAATCTGTGCATCATGGATTTATAGGCGGGCTTCTGGAGCATTCCTTAAGCGTCGCCACGCTTTGTGATATGATTGCCGGACATTACGGCTCCTATATAAACAGGGATCTGCTTGTTACTGCCGCCATACTTCATGATGTGGGAAAGCTTAAGGAGCTTTCCTCCTTTCCGACCAATGAATATACAGACGCAGGTCAGCTTTTAGGCCACATTATGATCGGTTCCATGTGGGTATCGCAGGCCGCAGATACCATAGCAGGCTTCCCGGAAAAGCTCAAAAATGAGCTTATTCATCTTATACTTTCTCACCACGGAGAGCTGGAATTCGGTTCCCCAAAAAAGCCTGCTCTTATAGAGGCCATGATACTCAGCTTCGTTGATAATATGGATGCCAAGGTCGAAACCATGTACGAGGCTTTTGAAAGCAAGCAGCCGCAAAACACCGACGGTTGGCTGGGATTCAATAAGCTTTTGGATTCGAACATAAGAAAAACAAGCAGTCTCCCCTGAACCTTGAAATGAAAACACGAAGTGCTGTCGCCACAGATATTATTTGTACATAGCCTCTTTATCAGAGGTATCATATATTGCGATGTATGTATTTCCCTCCTCATACAGCTTCATGATTTTTATCATATCAGCCTCCGGGATTGCAATACAGCCATGAGTGTTCTCGTTGTTCACAGCACAGTGCAGGAATATGGCTGAGCCCTTGTATGGCGTGCCGTCCGCATTGTATCCCGTATCTATGCAATAGTTGTAATAGCTGCCGTAGTTTATGATATGCTCCGACTGAGCCCTGTTAAAGGCCGTATAGTTTTCTGTGCTCACAAGCTTATTATAAAGCGTCGAGTCTGAGTCACCGTTCCAGTAATGATTTGCATTGACCTTTATATAATTATCCGGAAACCCCTCTTGTCTGTCAGCGCGTCCGAAAGGTGTATTCATCCTGAATATACCCACCGGGGTTTTGTTATCGCCCTCTTTTTCCTTATAAAGACCGGCTTTCCCGAGTTTTGCCGCGGAGCTGAGCTGTAATTTCCATGTCAATGCTCCGTCCGCCCCGGCTTCCTTCTTATATACGCAGAGTGTGCCGCTGTCCGAATTTTTCGCAGCTGAAAGAGTTATAAGCACTCTCGCACTGTCCGGGACTGCAACCTTATCTATCTCAAGACCGGTAGTCTCTGTTATGCCTGACTTAGTCTGCTGCACTGCAGTACCTGACTCTGATGCAGACCTTTGGTTTTTATTTAATGTATCAGTATTTGCAGCCTTCTGCATATTCTCTGCAGATGCCGTCCCGGTTCCGTCATTTCTTATAATTTTCACCGCACCATTTCCGGCAAAGGCAGTCATGTTTACAACCATGGAGAGTGCGAAAACCGCTGTAAATATCCTGACAATACTTTTTTTCTTCATTCAAATTCCCCTTCCGGCATGTACAATGCCAATTATCAGCCGCCATGGTGTCAGACTGACATGTGCTTTTATCAGCCGTGAACATATACCGGCATGCCCACATATACTATGTTATAGAGGGCTGCCGCAAAATCATAAGGCATATTTATGCAGCCATGTGAACCATAGTTATAATAGACATCGGCATTGAAATTAGTGCGCCATGTGGCATCATGAAGCCCGATAGCTCCGTTAAACGGCATCCAAAAGCTTACAAAGCTGGCATACTTACTTCCGTCCTCATTATATCCTCTTAGGGTTCTGTTGCGTTCCTTATTGTAAATCTTATAATTCCCGGCAGGGGTGGCATTTCCGTTTATAACTCTTCCCGTGACACACTGGGAAGCCAGCACGCATTGCAGACCATTATAGGCATAGACCATCTGATTTCCGAGATCCACCTCGACACAATTAACATTGCCGTATGGATTGGTTTTTGCACCGGAAACTGCCTGCACGATGAGCTTTCCGTCTCCGTCTACCTCATTTCCGTCAGGTGTCTTTTCAGCCGTGTATCGCGAGCCGTATGGATGGCTTGCATCGGCATTCTCCGTGAAATAATACTGCGCTCCGTCTATGGTTTGCCAGCCCGTAAGCATCCTGCCGTTTTCGTCAAACCTGTATACATGACCGTCTATCGTCTCTGTGCAGCTTTTGAGCATCTCTCCCAGTCTCTGATAATACCAGCCGCCGTCTTCGCTCTGCTTCCAGCCTGCTCCCGGTCCTGTGCGGTTTTGATCATACGCTATTATCACATTTGATTCT
Source organism: Lachnospiraceae bacterium (assembly GCA_963598245.1). Lineage (GTDB taxonomy): Bacteria > Bacillota > Clostridia > Lachnospirales > Lachnospiraceae > Avilachnospira. Next base: position 28,932 of record CAVBSU010000012.1, read on the forward strand.
GCCCTTACATCAGTCATCGGCGAAAATACTCCGCCTGCCACTGCAAGCCCTATGCCAAGCAGAACACCCGCAAACAGATTAGAATGTCTCATAATGCTTTTTCCTCGTTTTGAATAGATTTACTTCACCGCTTTTTACGACAGACATTTGTGCATGAAATCACAGCCGCCGAAAGGGCTTTCCATGTGTTATATTACCATAGAAAGCCCTTTTATAATTTGATTTTTATGAACTTTTTTCTGTACTTTTCTCTTGGCGAATTCACTGAAAAATCAGTTTTTTACTTGCCCTTTACTCCAAGATATGCCTGTTGCACTCTCTCATCCTGAAGAAGTTCTTTTCCTGTTCCCTGAAGCGTGATTCGTCCCGTCTCAAGAACGAAGGCATAATCGGAGATATCCAGTGCTTTAAATGCGTTCTGTTCTGCAAGCAGTATAGTCAATCCTTCTTTTTTCAGTTCTTTAACTATATCAAAAATCTGCTGTATGACTATCGGCGCAAGCCCCAGTGACGGCTCATCCATGAGAAGAATCTTAGGTCTACCCATCATGCCTCTGGCTATAGCAAGCATCTGTTGTTCTCCGCCTGAAAGTGTTCCGGCATACTGCTTTTGCCTTTCGCCGAGTATAGGAAATAACTCCACCATCCTTTTTATATCAGCATTTATGCCACTCTTATCTTTTCTTAAATGTGCTCCCATAAGTAAATTTTCATATACGGTAAGATTTGCATAAAGTCTGCGTCGTTCCGGTACTAATGCCATCCCCTGTTCAAGTACATGATTAGCATCCTTTGCAAGTGGTTCACCGTTAATGCTTATTGAACCTGTTTTTGACTTAAGCACACCTGCCAGCGTCATCATCAATGTTGATTTTCCGGCACCATTGGCACCTACAAGCGAAACAGTCTTATTATCAGGAACCTCAAAGCTGACATCTCTCAGCGCCTGTATGCGACCGTAAAATACATTTATATTATCAACCTTAAGCATTCGCTTCGCCTCCCAAATATGCTTCAAGTACTTTAGGATCGTTTTGTATCACTTCAGGAGTTCCCTCAGCAAGAAACTTTCCAAAATTGATAACAAATAGGTGATCACAAAGGTTCATTACAAGATCCATATGATGCTCTATAAGCAATACGCTTGAAGCATATGTAATATTTTGGTACATTCTTGTATTTTAAACATCGCTGTGTTATAATCAAAAACGCTCTGCGAGAGCAGAGCATTTTAAAAAGCTTCCGTGGCTCAGCTGGTAGAGCAACGCATTCGTAATGCGTAGGTCGCCGGTTCGAATCCGGCCGGGAGCTTTTTTTATTATATTTCTAATTCCAACGGCTGAAATAAATTTATGCCGTACCGGGCAGAGCATATATCAGCCTGTAACATCAGCTGTTCCGGTAAAGCGTCCTGATGCACCCTCCGGAAGCACCAATCCGGCTTTTCCTCCGGTATCCCGTCCGCATTCTACCGGAAGCCCTATCTCCGAAGCCTCGGTAGTCCCTTCAAATTTACTTTCCGCAGAAAGCTTAAGCATATATGTCAGGACTCCTGCCTGAAGCCCTGTGGTATAGCTGTTTATGAGCATAAAAAGAGGCTTGTCGCAAAGAAGCTCCGTGCATAGGCTTACAAAAGGATAAATACTTTCCTCTATCTTCCATATCTCGCCCTTGGGACCTCTGCCGTATGACGGAGGATCCATTATTATCGCATCATATTTATTGCCCCGGCGTATTTCGCGCTCAACAAACTTTCCGCAGTCATCCACTATCCAGCGTATTGGAGCCTCCTTAAGTCCCGAGGAAGCGGCATTTTCCTTTGCCCAGCTTACCATACCCTTTGAGGCATCTACATGAACCACCTCTGCACCGGCTTTTGCGGCTGCCATCGTGGCTCCTCCGGTATATGCAAAAAGATTCAGAACCTTCACCGGTCTTCGTATGCCTTTTTTCTTAAGCGTTGCTGCTCTTTCCTTTATCAGGCTGTAGCTCCATTCCCAGTTTACAGCCTGTTCGGGAAATACTCCCGTATGCTTAAAGGCAAATGGCTTTAAGTGAAAAGTGATTTCAGCGCCTGAGTCGCAGTTTGAATCACAATCGTGAGCAAACTTTGAAGATGTTCCCAATGTATAATGTATATCCCAGGTTTCCGGAAGACTGAAAAATTCCCATTCTCCGCCTCCTCTGGATGAGCGGTGATAATGTGCATCAGGTCTTTTCCAGAGCTTTCTGTCACAGGCATCCTTCCAGATTACCTGCGGATCCGGTCTTATAAGTTTATAGCCTCCCCAGTCCTCAAGCTTTTCGCCTCCGGCGGTATCTATGACACTGTATTCCTTCCATTTATCTGCGATCCACATATATACAATCCTCTTTCCCTTATATATGCCTCTATGCTTTCGGGCATAAGCCCCGACACAGCCTCACCCCGTGACAGCTTATCTCTTATTTCGGTAGATGATATTACCGGCAGCCTTTCATTTAACAATCTGACTCTTGCACCCTTTTTCTCAAGATAGTTTAATGCAGGCTCCGGGCTTAAGCCTAAGCTCCCCTGTCTCCTGAAAGCAAGAATATCTGCAATTTCAAATATCCTGTCAGCCCCGTACCAGGATGCCATGCTCATAAGCGCATCGCCGCCAACGATAAAATGTAATCTGTCCTCAGGATGCCTTCTCTTAAGCTCCTCAAGAGTGTTTACAAGAAAGCTGAAACCGCTTCTTGATATCTCGATGTCACTTACCTCTACATCGCCTGATTTCTTTAACCCAAGCCTTTTTTTTACTTCCAAGGCCGCAAGCTCCGCCATATTAAGCCTGTCCTCAGTGCCTACGCTGAGCCTTTTGTGAGGGGGATCACCGTTTGGGATGATAATTACCCTGTCCATTCCTCCCTCTCTTATCGCCGCCTCTGCCATGCCTATATGCGCAAAATGGGGCGGGTTAAAGGTCCCGCCCAAAATGCCTGTTTTTCTTTTGTCTGTATTAAGACTCATTTTTCTATTATCTTTGTGAGAAGATCCCCGCTTTCATTAAAGCTGAGTTCGAACGGCTCACTTACTACCTTGAGCTTATCTATACTTTCCGCTTCCTTAAGCATTGACTCCGAAATAAGTATCTGCTCAATTTCAAGAGAATTATCAATAATAATCATTCTCGGATTTGCATAGTCAATGTCCAATGAACTTGCTACTGCTGCCTGCATTACTTCCCTGTCATTATCCATGATGACAGGAATCTTATATGCCGAGGTATTATAGCTTGTAATACCGTTCGGATAGGTATCGTCCATGCTGATTTTTTCAAAAAATCTTTTCGGTGCCAGATCCGCCCTGCCCATCCCGGTGGCATTTCCGTGCGACTCATCACTTATATCAAGTATGCAAAGTCTCTGTGATGTGATTCCCATCTTAAGCTTTGGATTTGCGCAGCGTCCTACCACATTCGGATCCATTCCTGCTCCGGTATAATTTTTGCCGATAGCCCGAACGACCAGCACATCACAGTCATCAAAGTATAGTCTTCCCATGGCTGCCTTTGCCTCCTTAAGAAGCTTTGGCTCTTCGGTTTCGATCCTCTCTGCCGGAATAACGGCAATCTTAAAGGTTTTGTCAAAGGCGTTTTCGCAAAGTGCAACTCCTCCGATGATATTAGTTTTCTTTATGGCAGATTTTCCGATTGCCGCAATACGCGCTGACATATAGTCATCGCCCTTTGCATGACAGGTATATGCCCCGTGCTGCTTTCCCAGACCGATGGCAATAATCTTCATGAGACCGGACTCAAAATCTCCGTTAAAGCTGGTATGCGCCTTTACTCTGTTGCACAGAATAATCCCGTCTGCCTCATAAGCATTCCTGTCAATATGCACCTCAAGTCCGTCTACGGTATCGATATGCACAGTCTCCATTGAGGAAAGGATTGGGCATCCCATGGTTTCCTCCGTAATTCCCAGACTTTTAAGAAGTGCTGTCTGTCCTTCGGCTACAGCTCCTCCGTGTGATCCCATAGCCGGCACGATGAACGGCGACGCACCCTGACTCTTTACCCACTCGGCTATGCTCTTAAGCATCATGGGCATATGGTCAATGCCTCTGCTTCCGGCAGTTATGCATATTCGCTGCCCTTCCTTTATCCTTCCTTTTAGCACTTCTATCTGATTTTTAAAGCTTTCCGCAACCTCCTCATCGCTAAGCTCCGAGTGCGGAAAAATCTGCTCTGCCCTTACGAATCTTGGCAGCTTTATATGTGAAATAAGTTTGGTTGATGTTGACATATATATCCCCCTCCGTATGTCCTTTTATCATATTTTTTCGATATATTCAAAAAACCTCATATAAGCTTGTTGCCTGCATATGATATAAAGCTTTTAACCATTATGTCATCTCATCCTTCCTCCGAACCCACAAGCTCTGTCAAAAGGATTTCCTTCATAACTCTGCAATGCTCCACAAGAATCTTCCTTATAAGCGCCTTGTCCCCCGTCTTAAATGCCTCTATGACCCCCTGATGGTCATAGGATACTCTCTTATCAGGTGAGTTATTTACCACATAATAAATGTATCTGTGCAAAAGCACCTGCAACGGTCCCACTATGCGATACCACGCATCTAAAAGCAGACTGTTGTCCGCCGCCTTTATTATACAGGTATGAAAATCCATGTCACCTATTACAAAAGCCAAACCGTCGAAGGCCTCCGCCTTTGCTATGCCGTGAACCTCATCATCCTTTGATTTAAGCGTATCTGCAAGAGAAACCGGATCTTCCATGAGATCCAGAGCACTCGCCTCAAGGCAGGCCCTCATGTCATAGATATCCTTTACATCGCGCGCGGAATATCTGGCAACTCTGGTGCAGTGACTGCTTTCTCTATCCAAAAGTCCGTCCTTACTGAGTATGGCGATAGCTTCTCTGATAACCGTACGGCTGACCCCCAGTGTCTCGCTGAGCTCACTTTCAGTGATCCTCGTTCCTGCTTTAAGCCTGTTTTCAATTATGGATTTTCTCAGTTCGTTTGTAACCTGCTGACTGAGTGATGTAAAGCCCAGCATGGAAAGCCTGTTAAGTTCAGCTGACATAAATCTCGTTTCCTTTTTCTTTTACATTAAACACGCTCCGGTGTTTTCCCTTTTACAGTCAATCATTAAGTGACGCCGCGCCCTTAGGGTATTTTTCAAAGACTGCCTGCGCCATGGCCTTGCTTATGGCCTCAACGCCGTTTCCGTCGTGAAGCTGTCTTATGCAGGCCTCCATAGCTGCCTTTGCCTCCTGAAAAGGTCCCGGCACATTGATAAAGAGAGCATTTCCCTTTCTGCCGCAGACTAATTTACTCCACATATGCCCGTTTTTTCCGTATATTTCTCTGGCAGAATACTCATCCAGATATCTTACAAGAGCCGTATGTGTGAAATCCCGCCCCAGAGTCTTTGAAAATCTGTGTCCTCCTCCGCTTCCGCCTATAAGCACAATAAGATCCGACCCCGTTTCTGCCGCTTCGCAGATTCTCCTGAAAATAGCATCCTCCTCATCTATGATAGGCGATACCCTTGTAACCTCCGCATCAGGCCATTCTGCAACTATCTGTCTCATAAGCTCAGGTGCATCCAGGTCACGGACGATTCCTTCCAATATTTCATTGCCGGTAGGAAGAATGTATGCCTTCATGATCTTTTTATCCACCTTTCCATAGGGCAGTCAGAAACAGGCTCAGCCGGAATATTATTAAAATCCACCGGAACAATCTTATCACTGCAGTCCAGCTGCGTAAGGTCGCTCACAGTAATTCCCTCCGCAAGAGCGAGTGCGTCAATAACTCCGTCCGCATTCTTTCTCACCTGCTCAGGCTCAATGTCATAAACATCCATTTCGATAGATGTGCCTGTAACGCCTATAACCCTCACATAAGCCTTAAGCTTGTCTGAAAGCAGATCCTCGACCTGTGTGGTGCTCATGCCCTTAACATTAAGTCCCGAAATTTTAAGCACTGATTTGTCAGCATATGCAATAATATATTCTTCAGCCATTATTTCTCCTTTTTCACCGGATAAAGCATGTACATCGCTTTCCGTGTGTAATTTCACCATCGTATTTTATCATAAAGCCGTCCAAGATGATATGATGAATTGTGTACAAAAAACATTTATGAATTCTAACAATGTGAAGCCCTGTATTCTTCGATCTCCATCTGTATGTTTTTCCGCCCCATATATTCGTTTATCTTCGGTGTATATATTATGTCAATGTTTCTCATCTCCATGAGTTCTCTCTGCATTTTTTCTCCGTCTCCGAACATTATTCCCTCGTAAAAGCAGCTTTTTTCATCCCGAAGCTTAAGTTTAAGCACATTTTTTGCTTTTCCGAGAATTTTCACATCTGTTATCTTCAGATTTTTTGCCGCAAATTTCGGTCGTTCAAACCCATGCCCGAATGGCTTCAGGGCTTCTATTTCTCCTATAAATCTCTCGTTTACATATCCCGGCGGCATGGGCACATCTATCCATATCTTTTTTATAAGATCCTTGTCCTCCAATAAAGAATGCTCATTGAGAAAAACTCTGAGAGCTTTAAGCGATTCTTTTTTCAGACTTAAGCCTGCCGCCATTTTATGCCCGCCATACTTTGTTAGAAGCCTGTCAGCCTCGCAAAGTGCGTTGAACATATCATATCCCTCTATGGATCTGCCGCTGCCCTTAAGACCATCCAATGCTCCGGTAATAACAAAGCAGGGCTTGAAAAAATGCTCCTTAAGTCTTCCTGCAACTATTCCTGCCAGAGACTCATGCAGAAAATCTATATATACAACCAGCACATTATCGTTTTTAAGTTCCTTTTCAACTATTTCTATTCCCGCCTTAGTTCCTTCCTCCGTCATCTGCTTTCTTTCTGCATTAAGATATTTAAGATGCCCTGCAAGTATTTCAGCCTCTTTCCTGTCCTCACACATAAAAAGCTTAAGTGCAGCTTCGGCTGTTTCAAGCCTTCCTCCTGCATTTATACATGGTCCTATAATAAACCCTATGTGATATGTATCTATGGTTTTATCCGTAAGCTCCAGCTCCTCTATAAGAGTGCGCAGTCCGAGATTGGATGAGCCTGCATTTATGCTTTTAAGGCCTTCCCTGACGATGATTCGATTTTCGCCCACCAGCTTCATGATATCGCCGACAGTTGCTATCGCGGCAAACTCAAGATAATCCATCCATTCATTTTCCCCGAGTCCCGCAAACTTATAAACTTCCTTTATAAGCTTCCATGCTGTCACCGCGCCACAGCTTTCTTCAAACGGATATCTGCTTTCCTTTCTCTTTACATCCACCACTGCAAGTGCTTTTGGCAGGATATCTTCACCTTCCTCATTCTTTCGAACGCTGTGATGATCCGTGACCACAGCCTTCATCCCGAGCTCACAGGCAGCCTCAAGCTCTTCTATTGCGGCAATTCCGTTATCACAGGTCAATATCATATCCGTCCCGTCCTCTGCCGCCTTCCTTACTATGTTCATGTTAATGCCGTATCCGTCATTTATGCGGTCCGGTATGCAGTAATCCGCACATGCGCCTATACTGCGAAGTCCCTTAAGCAAAATATAGGTAGAGCATACACCGTCAATGTCATAATCTCCCACGATGCGTATATGCTCCTTATTTTTCACAGCCTCGAAGACAGCTGACGCCGCCTTCTCCATGTCAGGCATTAAAAGTCCGTCATAAAGCTTATCTATTCCGGCATTTAAGAAATAATCTATCTCCTCGTCTCCTGTAATATCTCTGTTTCTCAGGATACGCGCCACTACCGGATCTATATGAAATTTTTCTGAAATATGTTTGAAATCCGCTCTTTTGGCATAAACATACCAATCACTCATTATATTCTTACCTGTCTGCATGCATGCAGCTTTGCCGCGCGGCATCCTTTGCATGCTGCAATTTCCTGTCTGTATAATATGTTATTCATATTCTTTGCTTCCGAATTTATATCTGTCTGATATTTTAATTCAAAATGTTTATGTAAAAAAGATATTATTAAGAAATTGTCACGCCACCGCGCAGCCTGTCGCTTTGTGCTTTAACTTCCTGCACGAAAAAATTCACCATCCTGTGACAGTGAATTTTTCTTTGCAGCATATATTTAAGAAGGTTAATACATCTTCATG
>CAVBSU010000013.1:0-18397 GCA_963598245.1 Lachnospiraceae bacterium
CAATAGCATCCTTGCATGCAAGCATGCAGTCTGCTCTTGCATTCGTCAACACTTTTAGAGTAGATTTTGAGGAAAAACAGTGGAAGAAGTTTTTAATAAAGCTGAAGAAAAATCTGCGGATAGATTTATGAGGCTTTGTGTACTGGGAAGTACAGGCTCCATCGGAAGACAGACATTGGATATAGTCCGTTCAGATGAGAATATAAGGGTTACAGCCATTGCGGCGCAAAGAAACATTGACATGATAACAGAGCAGATCAGGGAATTTCATCCCGAGATCTGCTGTATTTATGATGAAGAAAGAGCCGATGAGCTTAAAAGGCGCATAAGGGAAGGAAAAATCCCGGAAGCAGAAAATATGAAGCTTGTAAGCGGTATGGAGGGACTCATAGAGTGTGCAACTTATGAGAATGCGGATACCGTGCTTATAAGCGTGGTGGGAATGATAGGAATACGCCCGACCATAGAGGCGATAAAGGCAGGAAAAAGCATTTGTCAGGCAAATAAGGAGCCCATCGTATGTGCAGGGCATATCATAATGCCGCTTGCAAAGGAAAAAGGTGTATCATTAAGGCCTGTGGACTCAGAGCATTCTGCCATATATCAATGTCTCTCAGGTGAGAAGGGTAATAAGATAGATAAGATATATCTTACCTGCTCCGGAGGCCCTTTCAGAGGCAGAAAAAGAGAAGAGCTTAAGAATACTACTCCTGCCGATGCCCTCAAGCATCCGAGCTGGAGCATGGGTGCAAAAATAACCATAGATTCCGCCACACTGGTAAATAAGGGACTTGAGGTAATAGAGGCACACTACCTTTTCGGAGTGCCGACAGAGGATATAACAGTAGCTGTTCAGCCTGGCTCAATAGTGCACTCCATGGTTCAGTTTGAGGATGGTGCCATAAAGGCACAGCTGGGGGTTCCGGACATGAGAGTTCCGATAGCATATGCCCTGAGAGAGGAAAGAAGAACCGGATTTACGGGGAAAAAGACTCTGACCATAAAAGATATGGCTGAAATATGCTTTACGGAGCCGGATATGGAGACCTTTAAGGGCCTTAAGCTTGGGATAGAAGCCTGTCAAACAGAAGGAAGCCTCACGACAGTCTATAATGCGGCCAATGAGGAATGTGTTGAGGCATTTCTTTCGGGAAAAATAGGATATCTTGATATAGCAGACGGCATAGAGGCCTGCATGAGAGCACATAAAAATATATCCTCGCCTGATGTAGAGCAGATTTTCGAGGCGGAAAGAGAAGCAAGAGAATTTATCAGAGGGCTGTATCATCTGAATTAAAGTCTGTCATAAGACAGCTGATAATGAATGGCTGAGAGTCATAAGGAATTTATTAAACTGAAGTTGAAGTCCGGCAGACTGACAGCTGTATTAGGGAGAAATATTACAGGCATATGCTTAGCTTAATCATATCCATAATAGCGCTTGGATTTATAGTAGCGTTCCATGAGTTCGGGCACTTTATTACGGCACGCTTCTTTAAGGTCGGAGTAATCGAGTATTCCATAGGAATGGGACCGAGACTTTTATCCGGAGTATGGGGCAATGTCCGCTACAGCTTAAGAATGCTTCCTTTCGGCGGCTCCTGCATGATGCTGGGAGAAGAGACAGATGAAGAAGAGGCGGACGGCAAGATAAGCGGAGGTATTACAAACGGCACCTTTAACAGTGACGAAACCAAAATAAGCGGAGATATCATAAAGACAGACGGAAGGACCTACAGTAAGAGTGAGCAGTTTGTAAGAAAGCCTGCCTGGCAGCGGTTTCTCATAGTTGTTGCGGGACCTGTCTTCAACTTTATACTTGCCTTTATTTTTGCTCTTATCATAACAACACACTACGGTTATGACAGGGCCGATATCACAGATGTAACCGAGGGAATGCCGGCAGCAGAGGCAGGACTTGAAAAGGGAGATATAATTACCGGCCTTGCAATTTTGGAAAATTACAGCAAAGATTTGGATTTATCAACTGTGCATTTTGAAAAAATCGAGACCGGAAGAGACATACAGCTTTTCATGATTGTAAATAACAGAGCCATGCAGGAAGGCAAAGCCTTTGCGTTCAGGTTTAAAAACGAAGGAAAAAATGGCACGGAGGAAACTGCCGTAATACTTCCGGCGATGGATGAGGAGCTTGGTCGTTACAGGCTGGGCTTTTCCTACAGCACCGGATTCATGCCTGCAGAAAACATAAGGGAGATAGTTCATTTCAGCCTGTACGACATAAAATATTGTATCAAGAATACGATATATTCTTTCAGGATGCTTATAGAAGGCTCAGTTACGCGCTCCGATGTAATGGGACCTGTGAGAATGGTCGCCGTAATGGATGAAAGTGTAAAAACAGCATCTGACGGCGGCGGCACTGTGGCAGCAGCAATGACGCTTCTTAATATTATGATTATCATATCTGGAGCCCTGGGTGCTACAAATCTTTTGCCGCTCCCGGCATTGGACGGAGGAAGACTGATATTTATAACAATCGAAATGGTGACAGGAAGAGCTGTCCCGAAAAGGCTTGAGGGAAGTATACATACAGCAGGAATACTGGTGCTGCTTGCCCTCATGGTTTTAATTATGTTTAATGACATTACACAGCTGATTTTCAAGTGACGAAAAAACAGGTCAAAAAGAAATGAGAATGCATACACATGAGGTAAAAATAGGAAATACGATCATCGGAGGGGATAAGCCCATCGCAATACAGTCCATGTGCAATACAAAGACAGAGGATGTGTGCGCGACCGTAGGGCAGATTCTTGAGCTGGAAAAGGCTGGGTGTGAGATTATAAGGGTGGCAGTGCCGGACATGAAGGCAGCAGAGGCACTGGAAGAAATAAAAAAGAAAATACACATTCCGTTGGTGGCGGATATACATTTTGATTACAGGCTTGCAATAGCCGCCATAGAAAACGGAGCGGATAAAATAAGGATAAATCCGGGAAATATCGGCGGAAGAGAAAAGCTTGAGGCGGTAGTAAGAGCTGCCATGGAGAAAGATATCCCCATAAGAGTCGGAGTAAACTCCGGCTCGCTTGAAAAGGAGCTTATAGATAAATACGGCGGACATGTTACAGCGGAGGGACTTGTGGACTCTGCTCTGGATAAGGCCGGAATGATAGAAGAAATGGGGTATGGAAACATTGTCATAAGCATAAAATCATCGGATGTGCTTATGTGTATAAGGGCTCATGAGCTTATAGCCAAAAAAACCGGGCATCCGCTTCATGTGGGAATAACAGAGGCGGGAACGCTGTGGGCAGGAAACATAAAGTCCTCAGTAGGTCTGGGAATCATACTTCATGAGGGAATCGGGGATACGATAAGAGTAAGCCTTACCGGAGAGCCGATTGAGGAAATAAGAACAGCTAAGCAGATACTGAAGACCCTGAATTTAAGAAGCGGAGGCATTGATGTGGTAAGCTGCCCTACCTGCGGAAGAACCAGCATAGATCTTGTAGGGCTTGCCGAAAGTGTAAACAGGCTTGTAAGAGAACCGCAATATGCCGCCCTCAGCATGAAGGTTGCCTGTATGGGATGTGTCGTAAACGGTCCGGGCGAGGCAAGGGAGGCTGAGCTTGGCATCTGCGGAGGCAAAGGACAGGGTCTCATAATAAAACGGGGAGAGATTATAAGGAAGGTAGACGAAAGCGAGCTTCTTAAAGCATTCAGGGAGGAACTGGATACATATCTATGACGGAAAGTTTTTCAAGTGTTTTTATAAATCTGGATATGGATCATACTGACAGAGAGCTTATGAAAAATGCTGAGGTTTTAAAAATCAGCATTGCAGAAAACAGAAGCTCTCTTACTGTCTGTCTGAAAAGTGCCGGAGAAATTCCCAAGGCTACGATTCATGCGGCTGAAAGAGCCATAAAGGAAAGAGTCTTTGACAATAAAAATATAAAAGTGGAGCTTTTGCTTTTGGGAAACAGTGAAGCATCGGAAAACAGCTCCGGCGGCAGTCTCGGAAGCGGAACATTAAAAAGTACCGGAGGCAATTCGGACGGAAAGACTAATGGCACGGGGAATATGAAAAAACCCGGGCAGGACGGATATAAACAGCTGAAAACAGAATGGACGCCTACCATTGATAAAAAATCTCAGAACCCGGATGTTCTTTTCGGATATGATTTCAAGGGAGAACCGATAAAAATATCTGTACTTGAGGATGGCATGGGCGCCGTTATAGTAAACGGCAATATATTCGGTTCGGAAATTATAAAGACAAAAAACGGGAAATTTATATTCAAATTCAACATTACAGATAATACGGACTCTATCTCATGCAGACTTTTCTGTGATGAGAATGCAAAAAATGAGCTTGAGAAATCGCTGAAGGACGGAGTCTGTGTGTCCGTCTCAGGAAGTGTGGAGCCGCCCAACCAATATACTCCGGAGCTTACGATAGGAAAAATAAAAAGCATTAAAAAAACAGAAAATATCGATGAAGCCCGCGTGGACACTCACGAAGGAAAAAAAAGAGTTGAGCTTGACCTTCACACAAAAATGAGCGATATGGACGGCATAGGAGATGTGTCGACATATATAAAGCTTGCAGATAAGTGGGGATGGAAGGCTCTTTGCATTACTGATAATAATTCGGTTCAGGTTTTCCCGGAGGCTTCACACAAGCTTCCGAAGGGCTCTGATTTAAAGCTTATCTACGGCCTTACAGGAAGCCTCATAAATGATGACAGAAATGCTGTCAGAAATTCAAAAGGACAGAGCCTTGACGGAGAATTTGTGGTCTTTGATATAGAGACCACAGGTTTTTCAATGAAGAAGGACAGAGTTATAGAAATAGGTGCCGTAAAGATAAAAAACGGTATTATAACAGAACGCTTTTCAGAATTTATCGACCCTGAAAGACCGATACCGCCCCGCATTACCGAGCTTACTACTATTACGGATGATAATGTAAGAGGAAAGGGAAATTACGAGTACTGGATCCCGAAATTCATAGAATTCACAGGCGGAAATGATGTGCCGGTAGTAGGTCATAATGCCATGTTTGATGTGGGATTTATAAAAAACTATGCTGCTTTGTGCGGCCTGAAATATAATCCTACGGTCGTAGATACTCTGGGGCTTTCACATATGCTCCTGAAGCATCTTTACAGAAATAAGCTTGACAATATTGCAAAGGAGCTGAAGGTTGTACTCTCTACGCACCACAGGGCTGTTGCAGATGCAGAGGCAACTGCCGGTATATTCCTTGCGTTTTCCAAAATGCTTAAGGAAAGAGGCATTGACGACCTTGATAAGCTCTGCGAGGCAGATGAGATGGACGCCGACACGATAAAAAAGCTCCATCCGAATGTCTTTACGCTCATAGCTCTCAATGACCTGGGACGAACGAATATGTACAGGCTTGTGTCCTCCGCGCATATTGATTATATTTACGGCAATGAACCGAGAATGCCGAAATCTCTGGTAAATTCCGTTCGTGACGGCCTTCTGATAGGAAGCGGAACCGAGGACGGAGAGATTTATGACGAGGTTTTCAGAGATGTCGGTGACGACGAGCTTCTTAAGGATGCGGCATTTTATGATTATTTCGAGGTCATTCCGCCCTGTGATCTTAAATATCTCATAGATGATGATAAAACTCCTGTTTACAGCATGGAGGATCTTTATGATGCGACAAAAAAAATCATAGAAATTGCAGACAGGCTGGGTAAGCCTGTCATAGCTGCGGGCAATGTTCATTTTGCCGGGAAGGGCGAATCCGTCTACAGAAAAATAATCAAATATTTTGAGGCAAGCACAAGGGGCAGGAAGTTCAACGAAGGAAAGTACGGTACAGAGCTGTTCTTAAGAACCACAGATGAGATGCTTAAAGAATTCAGCTTCCTGGGAAAAGAGCTTGCAGAAAAAATAGTTATAGAAAATCCCAATATGATTGCGGATATGTGCGAGCGCATCGCCCCGGTAAGACCGGATAAATGTCCTCCGGTCATTGAAAACTCGGATAAGGAACTTGAGGATGCCTGCTATGCCACGGCAAGAAGCATGTACGGAGAAAAGCTTCCAGAGATAGTGAAGACCAGACTTGATAAGGAGCTTCATTCTATCATATCAAACGGATATTCTGTCATGTATATAATAGCAAAGCGTCTTGTGCAGGACAGCATGGAGCACGGATATCTGGTAGGCTCAAGAGGCTCGGTAGGCTCAAGCCTTGCGGCAACCTTCGGAGGAATTTCAGAGGTAAACCCGCTGCCTCCGCATTACCGCTGCCCGAAGTGCTATTATTCTGATTTTGATTCTGAAACAGTTAAGGAATACAAAATGAGGGCGGGATATGATATGCCCGACATGGACTGTCCAAAATGCGGCACAAGGCTAATTAAGGATGGTTTTGATATACCATTCGAAACCTTTCTGGGCTTTAAGGGAGATAAAGAGCCTGATATAGACCTTAATTTTGCCGGAGTTTATCAGCCCAATGCCCACAGATATACGGAAACGCTCTTCGGCAGGGGACAGACCTTTAAAGCCGGCACGGTGGGAACAATAAAGGATAAAACTGCCTACGGATATGTGCTTAAATACAATGAGGAGCGAAAGGAGGCTGCACTGAGGAAAAATCCCGATGCACCGGTAAAAATCATGCGCCGTGCGGAAATAGAAAGGCTTGCCTTCGGCTGCACTGGGGTAAGACGCGCGACAGGGCAGCATCCCGGAGGCATTGTCGTTCTTCCTCACGGTGAGGAAATGAGCAGCTTTACGCCCATACAGTATCCGGCCAATGACACAACCAGCATGGTAACAACACACATGGATTACCACAGCATTGACCATAATCTTTTAAAGCTGGATATTCTTGGAAAGGACGATCCGTCAATGGTTCGTCAGCTTCAGGATCTCACCGGTCTGGACCCGATGCAGATACCCATAGGCACGCCGGAGATAATGTCTCTTTTCATGAGCACTGAATCTTTGGGCATTACCCCCGATGATATAGGCGGAACGCCTTGCGGAACCATGGGAGTGCCTGAGTTCGGCACAGATTTTGCCATGCAGATGCTTCTGGAGGCAAAGCCGAGATATGTGTCGGATCTTGTCAGAATAGCAGGGCTTGCTCATGGCACAGATGTGTGGCTAGGCAATGCGCAAAAGCTTATAAGTGAGGGCATCTGTACCATAGATACGGCTATCTGTACACGTGATGATATTATGATATATCTGATAAGCATGGGCGTAGATCCCGGAATGAGCTTTAAGATCATGGAGCTTGTGCGTAAGGGAAAGTTCGTAGAGAATGCGGATCACGAAAAATATTGCAACATCATGCGTGAACACGGAGTGCCGGAATGGTATATCTGGTCATGTGACACTATAAAATACATGTTTCCCAAAGCACATGCTGCGGCTTATGTGGTTATGTCATGGCGAATAGCATATTATAAGGTGCATTATCCTCTGGCATATTATGCAGCTTACTATACGGTAAAGGGCAAGGGATTTGACTATGAAAAAATGTGTGTAAATCTGTCTGCACTCAGAAAAAATCTTTCGGAGCTTAATGATACCATGGCTAATTCCAGGGATACCACAGCCAATGATAAGCTCATGCTGAGAGATATGCGCATAGTTGAGGAAATGATGGCAAGAGGCTTTGAATTTGAACCTATAGATATTTTCAAGGCTAAGGCAAGTGAGTTTATCCTCACTGAAAACGGAAAAATAATGCCGTCGCTGGATTCCATAGCAGGTCTTGGTACAAATGCTGCCGTATCCATAGAAGAGGATGCAAAAAACGGGCCTTACTTAAGCGTGGAGGAATTTATAAGGCGAACCAGAGTTTCAAAAACCAATGCCGAGCTTATGAAAAGGCTGGGACTTCTGGGAAGTATACCGGAGTCAAATCAGCTCAGTCTTTTTGATTTTACATAAAGTCTGCCGGAGATGAGTATTTTATCTCCGGCAAAAAAAGAGCTTCTTTTTATAAAAAAGAAACTCACTTTCCAAAGTGCAGAGAAAGGGACTTGAACCCTCATGATATTGCTATCACACGGACCTGAACCGTGCGCGTCTGCCAATTCCGCCATCTCTGCAAATATCAAATAATAAAAAATAAGTGCGGAGGAAGGGACTTGAACCCTCACGCCCTAACGGGCACAAGATCCTTAGTCTTGCTCGTCTGCCAATTCCGACACCTCCGCAGCGGTAGTAATAATAGCATACAAACGGAGATTATGCAAGCACGAAATAAAAATAATGGAATAAAAGTGCATGGAAAAGTACATTGATAAAGAAATGAGAGTCTTGCAATGCTTTAATGGCTATGATATAATACCAAAGCTTAATGTGGCTTGGGAAAAACAGCCAAAGCGATACGAATCAAATAAAACGGCGGTCGGAAATCGCCATTATCAGTGAGGTGAAATTATGAAGGAAGCTATTCAGCCAAAGTATTATCAGGCTACTGTAACCTGCCATTGCGGTAATACATTTGTAACAGGTTCTACAAAGCAGAATATTACAGTCGAGATTTGTTCCAAGTGCCATCCTTTCTACACAGGCAAGGAAAAGGCTGCTCAGGCTCGCGGACGCGTTGAGGCATTCAACAGAAAGTACGGACGCGCTTAAATTTTATCAGAGATTTGGACCGGGCCGAAGGCTCGGTCTATTTTATTTTAAAGCTGTGTATTTTACTGCAGGGATTATAATTTATGAAATATAGCGGAATAGGCGGAGAGGCTGTTATCGAGGGTATAATGATGCGAAACGGAGCACGCTACTCCATAGGCGTCAGAAAGCCGGACGGTAAAATAGAGCTTAAGCTTACAGATTTCAAACCATATACGGAGCGCTTTAAGCTTGCGGGAGTACCGTTTTTCAGAGGCTCCTTTGCCTTTGTGGAATCCATGGTCATAGGTATGAAGGCACTTACCTATTCAGCTTCATTCTTTGAGGATGATGAGGACGAGGAACCTGGCAAATTTGAACTGTGGCTTGAAAAAATCTTCGGCGACAAATTGGATAAGGCTATAATTGCTGTTTCGATGGCAGTTGCCTTTATTATGGCACTGGTGATTTTTCTGTGGCTGCCGCTTTTTATTGCAGGCATTTTAAATAAGTTCATACAAAATGAGATGATGATGGCTATGATAGAAGGAATTATCAGAGTGGCCATATTTATCTTATATATAAAGCTTATATCAAATTCCGGAGACATTCGCCGTACGTTCATGTATCATGGAGCAGAGCACAAATGCATAAACTGCATAGAACATGGGTTGCCGCTTAATGTGGACAATGTAGCAGTTTCCTCCAAGGAGCACAAGCGGTGCGGCACAAGCTTTCTTATCATTGTCATGCTTATCGCAATACTTTTCTTTATGGTGATAAGAGTGCATAATCCGGTGCTGAGGTTTATTTCGAGGATAGTGCTTATGCCAGTAATAGCAGGAGTAAGCTATGAATTTTTAAGAATGGCCGGAAGAAGTGAGAACCCGGTCGTCAACCTTTTATCAAAGCCCGGTCTTATGATGCAGAGGCTTACAACCTTTGAGCCGGATGACAGCATGATAGAGGTGGCCATAGAGGCAGTTGAAGCTGTCTTTGACTGGAAGAAATATCAGGCGGAGGAATTTCCGGACGGGCCTGATGCATTGGGCAAAGAGCTTTTGATAAAGGCAAACAGCAGGAAGACAAACAATGAAGCTTAGAGATCTTCTTCATGAAGGCATAGAAAAACTTAATATTGCGGGAGTTGATGATGCGGATTATGATGCAAGAGAGCTTTTGAAACAGGCATACGGATATGACACATCGGAGCTTCTTCTTAATTTGGAACGCGGCATGTGTCCGGGAGCTACAGGAGGCACGGAGCCTGCCGAAATCACGGAATGCCCGGGAGACTGCGGCGGGATATCCACATTTCGGCAAAGCATAAACATGCGCTGCAGGCGTGTTCCGCTTCAGCAGATATTGGGGCACACGGGCTTTATGGGACTTGACTTCAAGGTCAATGCAGATGTGCTCATACCAAGACAGGATACGGAAATTCTGGCAGAAACCGTGCTTTCATGTGAAAAGGATAAAAATATAAGGCTGCTGGATTTATGTACAGGTTCCGGCTGCATAGCAGTCTCTTTAAAAAAGCATGGAGGATACAGCCATGTGGCTGCTTCTGATATCAGTGAAAAGGCCTTAAATGTGGCACTCAGAAATGCATCCTTAAATAATACCGAGATTAAGCTTTATAAGTCAGATTTATTTGCCGATATAGATGAGAGCTTTGATGTTATAGTTTCAAACCCGCCCTATATAGAAACGGATGTTATAGACTCATTAGAACCTGAGGTAAGAGAGCATGATCCGCGCATTGCTCTGGACGGCGGGAAAGACGGGCTTGATTTTTATCGAAGAATTATATCCGGTGCGACATATTGCGAAAAGAAAGAAAGCAAAGAAAGTAATTCGAATGAAGCCGGAGAAAGCGAAAAAGGCCGGATGAGATCTGTACTTAAGCTATACGGCAGGCTTTATCTTGAAATTGGATATAATCAAAAAGAGGCAGTAGCTGAGCTTATGGAAAAAGCAGGCTTTAAAGACATTGACATTGTAAAAGATCTTGCAGGCTTAGACAGAGTGGTGTACGGAAAAAGGAGTTTTTGATGCTCGGCATTGAACGATTAAAGGATATAGTCAGGCATTATGAGGAGCTTATGGGTGCACTGCAGGAGCCGGATGTAACAGACAATGCAGAAAGGTTTCAAAGGCTTCTGAAGGAACAGGCGGAGCTCTCGCCGATAGTTGACACCTATAAAAAGCATGAACGGGCGGTGAGCGACGAAAAAGACGCGCTGGAGATGCTGGAGCATGAGTCGGATGATGAGATGATAAGGCTTCTTAAGGCAGAGCTTTCTGATGCAAGGATAAAAAAAGAACAATATGAGGCAGAGCTTCAGGTATTGCTTTTGCCGAAGGATCCTAACGATGAAAAAAATATTTTCATGGAGATAAGGGCCGGAGTCGGAGGAGATGAATCGGCACTGTTTGCGGCAGACCTTTACAGAATGTATGTAAACTATGCTGCGCATATGGGCTGGAGGACTGAAATTCAATCATTTAATGAAAATGGGCTTGGAGGCTTTAAGGAAGTAACATTCATGGTTACCGGTAAGGGAGCATATTCGAAGCTGAAGTATGAATCCGGAGTCCACAGGGTCCAGCGTGTGCCGGAAACAGAATCCGGAGGGAGGATACATACCTCTACGGCTACCGTGGCAGTCATGCCGGAGGCAGAGGAGGTGGATGTAAAAATAGATCCCAATGATATAAAATGGGATGTTTTCAGAGCCTCAGGCAACGGCGGCCAATGCGTAAACACGACAGATTCGGCAGTGCGGCTCACACATTTTCCTTCCGGGATTGTCATACACATGCAGGAGGAAAAGTCACAGCTCCAGAATAAGGAAAAGGCCATGCGTATACTTCGCTCAAGGCTTTATGAGATGGAGCTTGAGAGAATACAGAACGAGGAATCAGACCTGAGGCGTTCACAGATAGGTACAGGAGACAGATCGGAAAAGATAAGAACCTATAATTTTCCGCAAAGCCGTGTGACAGATCACAGAATAAAGCTGACACTTTATAAAATAGATGAGATAATAAACGGAGATTTGGAAGAGCTTATAAATGCACTGATCACGGCAGATCAGGCAGCAAAGCTTTCAAAGCTTAACGAACAGGGAGGAAGATAATGAAAAAAAACATAGTTGTAACGATGACAGCAGTTATGAGTGCGGCACTTTTAATAACAGCCTGCGGCAGCAAAAAGACTGATAATTCTGAAGCTTCATCAGCGGCAGAAAGTACTGAGACTGTTACAGAAACTACAGAGGATGACGCAGAAAATAAGGCGGCAGAGAGTGGTTCGTATAATGACGATGCCGCTGAGGGTGATGTTGTAGAAAAAACAGTTAAAACCTCAGATAACGGTCTTGAGGTAAAGGTGACGACCATTAACAGTGAGGAAAGCACGGCCACCGACGGAAATAAAACGCTGAATTTTTACGGATGCTTTGAAACGATAAGTGTCGCCACAGAAGGATATGATGCACTGAATGAAAGTCTTAAAGCCTCATCTGATGCAATAAAGGAAGCCTATGATGCCGACTATGCGGATAATAAGTCATTTTTGAATGATGCCCTGGATACGGCTTATGACGATGAGAACAACTGGTCCATGAGCAATTTTGTGAGTCCGGTGCGCTGTGATGATATCGTTTTCAGCTATTTCCGTACAGATGATTCTTTTCTTGGAGGAGCGCATCCGAATTCTTACATAACGGGATATAATTTTGACTCAAAGACAGGAACAGAGCTTAAGCTGAGCGATGTAGTCACGGATTATGACAAGACTTATGAGTATGTGCTTTCAGAGCTTGAAAGAATGCAGAAGGAAGAGGACTGGCTTGAATATTTTGATGACTATAAGGACAGCGTAAATCGTATGTTTTACGGTACTGAGGCCAATGAAGAAGATACCGACGCTTACGAAACCTACAGCCTTGAGCCGACAATTCAGTGGACTATGGAAGAAGACCATATAGAAATCACATTTAACCGTTATGACATAGCGTCTTATGCCATGGGAGTGATCGGAGTAAATATACCCTATTCAAGCGGACTTTTGAGTGACACTTATTTTAAGGCAGAATAAAGTAAGAATAGAAGCCACTCTTATACTGTGTGAGCCTGCGAATTCGCAGGCATGGGAGTTTACTGAAAAGGTGCGATTTAAGGAAACATATGAACCATGAAAAAAGAAAAAAATTTGACGGAAAAATATCGGATGATTCTGTATGTGACTGCATGGTTTCTGTGTCTTGTATTACTTTTAATCACGGAAGGTACCTTCGACAGGCATTAGACAGCTTCCTCATGCAGGAAACGGACTTTCGCTATGAAATACTCATACATGATGATGCATCGACGGATGATACGATAGACATAATAAGGGAATATCAGGAAAAATATCCTGATATAATAAGACCTGTCTTTGAAAAGGAAAATCAATACTCAAAGGGAATATCCAATATAAGCGGAGTTTTTAATTTCCCGCGGGCACGGGGCCGCTATATAGCAATGTGCGAGGGAGACGATTTCTGGACTGATAAAAGAAAGCTTAAAAAGCAGGTCGACATAATGGAAAAGGACAGTAAGCTTTCGCTTTGCTGTCACAGCGCCGTCATAGTTTCGGAGGACGGAGCTTTCAGAAGTGAGAACAGGATAAGGCCATTTCAAAAAAGCGGCATGATAAACAGCGCTGACTTTATTAAAAAAAAGACCAATATTCCTACAGCCTCAATGCTTTTTAAGACGGAATATGCAAAAAAACTCCCCGGATGGTACTTCGACTGTCCGGTAGGAGACATTCCCCTGCAGCTTTTCATGGTTAAAAACGGCGGCATCTACTATATAGATGAGCTTATGAGTGCCTACCGCATGGGTCGGGAGGGCTCATGGGGAGAGATGATGGACAATACTTCGGATGCCGAAAAGCTTAGGGCAAAGTGGGAAGCTCACTATGAAGCCATGAGAAAGCTCTACAGGGCCTTTGACAGCGATACTTCCGGCAAATGGCAGGAAGCCTCGGATACGGCATTGAGAAGATTGAGATTTCACATTGACATGAAAGAGGGAAATGCAAAGGCGGTGCTGGATAAGGAAAATGCAGAATTTCTGGCAGAGCTTTCAAAAACAGAGGCAGTGCTTCAAAGGCTTAAGGCTAGAGCTCCGTTTATATATGAGCTTCTGAGAAATACATATTTAAAGTGCAGAAATGCTTTAAATTAACATTTGCTGACACAGTTAACGGTAGTATTACATTTCGATTAAATCGGTGGATTAAACATTATAACTGTGCTAAACTAAGCAAGGTCTCGCGTAAGAATAATCGAACGCGGCCTGAGTGAGTGTGCTTAAAGATGTATTAAAAAGCCGCAGAACGGCTTAAATAAAGGGGTAACTATGAGCAGAAAATTTGCAGGAGCTGCTATTTTCACGGCAGTTCTTTCAATATCCATGACAGCGGCTTCGTGGGCAGCAGTTATTTATGCGCCGGGAGTTAATGTAAATAAAAACTCGCCGGATACGGCAGTACAGGCACCTGAAGAAACTCAGACACCTGCAGGCGGCAGCGGTGTTCCGACTGCACAGGAACAGGGGAGTAAATATACTACAATAAGCGGAGGTGTTGCAACCTCAGGCTCGAATATAATAATTGGAACAGGAATAAACTCACAAACTGCTGCGCCTGTCGGAGCAGGCACGACGCAGACTGCGGCCAATACAGATCTTAACTCCTGTGCAAGCAATGTTACAGTGGATTCTATTTTGGGAGCAGTTCCGTTTCTTCATGTTCAGCTTCTTCAGTCCACCGGAAATCTGACGGACGGTTTCACGACCAACATGGGAGCGTTTAATTCACCCGAGGACGGCTTCACAGGGCTCAAGCTGAGATTTGAAAACAGTGTCGGAGATATTTACTACAGAGTATATACCGACGCTCACGGCTGGTCTAAATGGGCTATGAACGAGATGATCACGCCCTACAGCGGAGACGGTGCAAAGGTTACGGCTTTTCAGATAAGAGCCAATGGCCATACGAGAAATATTTATGATATCTACTACAGGTCAGTGCTCAATGACGGTACGGTGTTGGGATGGGCGCATGACGGGCAGTCGGCAGGAACCATAGGCACAGGCAAATACATTCAGCAGGTGCAGGTTGCACTCTGGCCGAGAGGAACGGCTTTTTCACAGAGTACGGCCGGATATTTCAGCGCACAAAATGACGAGGGTGTATATGTCGGCGCAGATGGTGCGTATCATTACCAGACCTGGAACGGACAGCCATACACAGGCTGGGCTTATGATACGGATAATAATAAATACTACTTTAAAGATAACAACATAGTAACAGGCTGGCAGTATATTGACGGATACAAGTATTATTTTGACGGACAGGGCAGAGTAGTAACTGACCTTGAGCCTGTTATCGGACTTCAGAGTAATTACATTATCAAAGTCAATAAAGCCATGAAGACCATGACTGTTTATGCAAAGGACGGAAACAACGGTTATATCATGCCTGTAAAGGTCATACTTAATACAATAGGACCGGCCACACCTACAGGAACCTTCAAAACCTATGAAAAATACAGATGGAAATTCATGCACGATGATATATATTGTCAGTTCCTGCTAAGATTTAAAAATGGCTTTATACTTCATTCGATCATATATCAGCCGCAGCCTACATCATATAATCTTGTAGCGTCAACCTACAATTATCTCGGAAAAAATCAGTCAGACGGATGCGTGCGAATGACTTCCGGAGATGCGGCGTGGGTATATACAAACTGCGGCGTGGGAACGGAGATAACCATTTATAATGATGAATGGAGCATGGGACCGTTTGACAGACCAGCGATACAGCAGGCGATCCCGTTTAGCCAGAACTACGATCCTACGGATCCGGTTATAGTTGCAAAGCAGCAGGCTGATGCGGCTGCCGCAGCTCAGGCACAGGCCGAGGCTGCGACCGGCACTGAGGCGCCTCCTACAGAGGTAGCGGAGCAGTAAGGTGGAGACAGGCAGTAAAATAAAGAAAAATGTTATCACAGGCTTTTTTTGGAAAGCCATGGAAAACGGCGGCGATCAGCTTGTCACATTTTTGATATCAATAGTCCTGGCAAGGCTTTTGGGACCTGAAAAATATGGCAAGCTCGCTGCGATGCTTATCTTTATAAGCATTGCAAATGTCATAATCCAAAATGGATTTCAGACAGCTCTGATTCAGAAAAAAGAGGTAAACGATGCAGATTTAAGCTCTGTTTTCTGGATAGGGCTTATTATTTCTTCTGTGCTTTATGTCATCATATACATAAGCGCATCATATATTGCAGAATTCTTTGAGGACAGCGAAATTACGGCTATGCTGAGAGTTCTGGCGCTTATGCTTTTTTCAGGAGCTGCGGTTTCGGTGGAGATTGCCATGGTTGCCAGAAATATGGACTTCAAGCTGCAGTGCATGGCAACAATAATGGCAGACATAGTTTCCGGCACAATAGGTGTTCTGGCGGCCTTTAACGGAGCCGACACATGGGCATTGGTGCTTCAGCAGCTTTTGAAAAATGTGTGTCTCATGCTGTTTTTAGCAGTCTGCCTCAAGTGGATGCCCGGGCTTATGATTTCGTGGGACAGACTTAAGACACTTTTTTCCTATGGCTGGAAGGTGCTGGCATCCGGAATTATAGATACGATATACTCTAATATATATACTCCTTTTATTTCCCGTCTTTATGATGTTTCCATGGTTGGCTTTTATAACCGCGGCAATCAGTTTCCGCAGGTTATAGTTAACTCCATGGCATCAACCATGCAGGCAGTTATGCTCCCTGCCTTTTCAAAGACCCAGGACGAAAAAAAACGCGGTCGAAGTATGCTCAGGCGCACGGTAAAGCTGTCAGGCTTTGTCATGTTTCCGATGCTTTTCGGAATTATGGCGGTGGCAGATCCTATGGTAATGCTGCTTTTGGGAAAGGAATGGCTTCCGGCAGTGCCGCTTTTAAGGCTGTGCGCACTTTCCTACAGCGTATGGCATATTCATGTTGCCAATTTGCAGGCTATCAATGCAAACGGTCGCAGTGATATTTATCTTAAGCTGGAAATTATAAAAAAGCTTATAGGAATAGCTGTACTTATAGGAAGCATTCCGCTTGGAATAACAGGCATGCTTTTTATGAAGGCACTCTTTGACTTTGTATGTACCTTTATAAATGCGGCTCCCAATAAAAAAATAGTAGGCTATGGACCGCTGCAGCAGTGGCATGATATACTGCCGGAATTTGTGCTGTCCTGCGTTATGGGAGCCCTGGTTTTCTTTGCAGAGCTGTTATTTGTGGGTTCTGTACAAGATGTTTCCGAAGCTTTTATTACCATGTCAGGCAGTAAATGTTTAATGCTTTTGACATTACAGATATTAACAGGTGTAATATTCTATGCAGGAGTTTCTTTTATCCTTAAGATGGAAAGTCTGCGGTATCTTATAGAAACCATAAGACAAATCGGAAACATTCAGGAAGTGAAGTGAAAATAGATGATAGATATACGCCTGATGTCAAGCAATATAGAATATCTGGAACAGTACGAGGAAGCTGAAATCTATGTAAAACGGGATGACAGGCTCCCGTTTTCCTATGGCGGAAATAAGGTACGCATTGCAGCTGAACTCATAGCTGATATGAAAAAACGCGGCTTTACATCCATAGTAAGCTACGGTTCACCAGGCTCGAATATGAACAGAGCGATAGCACATATGGCTATGGCAGAGGGCATACCGTGCAGAGTTATAATAAAGCTTGATAAAGGAAAGACCTGTGATAGAGTAATCCCACTTAATGAAAAACTCGTGCTTTCAAGCAGTGCATTGGTAAGCTATTGTCATGCAGAAGATGGTGACAGCATAAGAAGGGCTGTAGAAGAGGCACTTGAAGAGGAAATAAAGCTCGGACATAAGCCGTATTATATCTACGGAAACAGTCAGGGACAGGGGAACCGTACTGCTCTTATGATGGCCTCATTTAAGGAATATGGCGAGATAAGACGATGGGAAAAAGAAAGAGGAACAGACTTTTCACATATTTTCATGGCAGTCGGCACGGGTGCAACCATAAGCGGTCTTGTGTCGGGAGAAAGAACTGAAATAACAGCAGAAAAAACAGCGTCTTCAAAAATGCCTGCTGTACACGGCATTTCCGTAGCACGCAGCGCAAAAACAGAGCGGGAAATAATACTTGATAATCTGTACAGCTTTAATCCTGCCGTTATGGATCCTGAAAGCGACGGCTTTGATATTACGGATGAGTACCTTTGTGGAGGCTACGGACATTTTGACAGCAATATAATGAAGACCATAGGATACATGTATATGAATTACATGCTGCCCTTAGATCCGACTTATACCGGAAAGGCCTTTTACGGCATGCAGCAGGAGATAAAAAAGAAAGGATACAGAGGAAACTGTCTGTTTATACATACAGGCGGTTATCCGCTGTTTCATGACCTGTTAAATTAAAAAGATAAATGATAAAAAGCCATAAACGATTCTACAAATGATATTGCAATTATTCGAGGCTTAGAATATTATATTGCTATAATATTTCGGAGGTGCGAGTATGGATTTTATGTCTGCAAGAGAAGCAGCTGAGAAATGGGGTATATCCCAAAGACGAGTTGCTATTCTTTGTTCTGAAAAAAGAATCTATAATGCAACCATGGTAGGCAATATGTGGATTATTCCTGCTACTGCTGAAAAACCAATTGATGCCAGAAGCGTTCGTTATACAAAGAG
>CAVBSU010000013.1:18407-34439 GCA_963598245.1 Lachnospiraceae bacterium
AATGGAAAAACTACTAAATATGCGGAACCGTTTGTTGGTGGCGGTGCCGTTCTTTTTGATATATTAAGCAAATATGAGTTGGAAGCTGTTTATATCAGTGATATTAACGCAGAGCTTATTAACACATATCGCATTATCAGAGATGATGTCGAAAATCTGATTGAGCGGTTGATGGCTATGCAGAATGAATTCGTGCCGATGAGTACAGAAAGTCGCAAAGCATATTACATAAAGAAAAGAGAACAGTTCAATAATTTAAAAGTGAACGGCAACGAAAGCAGCTGCAATGAAAAAGCAGCTTTAATGATTTTTCTTAACAAAACCTGTTTCAACGGCTTGTTTCGTGTAAATAAAAAAGGTTTTTTCAATGTTCCCATGGGTTCATACAAGAATCCTTTAATCTGCGATGAGAAAAATCTGCGGGCTGTATCAGAAAAGCTTCAGAACATAACTATTGTGTGCGGAGATTACAGAGAATCTGCTGAATTTATTGATAACAAAACATTTGTCTATTTTGACCCGCCATATCGTCCCCTCACAAATACGGCGAATTTTACCGCATACACAGAAAATATATTCAACGATGAAGAACAAACTGAACTGGCAAGGTTTGTTGATGATATGCATAAAAAAGGCGCAAAAGTGGTCATCAGCAATTCTGATCCGAAGAATTTCAATACAGAGGATGATTTCTTTGACAGTATTTATTCCGCTCATAAAATCAAGCGTGTTGAAGCTGCTCGTATGATCAACAGTAACAGTGAGGCAAGAGGGAAGATCAAGGAATTGCTCATATCAAATTTTTAAGATAGATAACCGCAGTTGCCTACACCGGATATAGGCAAGAAGAGCAGATTATCAAAATAATATCAACGGCTGACTTTCAGAGAAAACAGGAGTCAATATGGCAAGAAGAAATTTTAACACCTGGCTGTCAGGTTTTCGCGACAGCATTGCAGATTATGGATACTATATAGATTTTGAAAAAGTTCATTGCAATGTTAACAGTATTAAGATTGAACTTAATATTCTAAATTCACTCATTGGCTCTGAAAATATTGCAGAGGATTTCAAAGCGTTAATTAGAAAATACCCCGAAACACTGAAATGCATACCTTTGCTACTGGCAGTCAGAACTGATGAAATTTACTGCCAGGATGAAAGAGGAGGCTGTCTGTATCAGTTTGACATTGGTAAATATCAGCCTGATAGCAATGCCTGTTATGAGCGCTATGCATACTTCATGGAAAAAACCGGACTTTTTGATTTGCTTAAAAATCATATTATCAATAATCTTGTCGATTATGTTACAGGCGTTGAAACCGGGCTTGATTCCAACGGCCGTAAAAATCGTGGTGGTCACTTGATGGAGAATTTGGTAGAAAGTTTCATTAAAAAAGCCGGGTTTGTAAAGAACCGGACATATTTCAAGGAAATGTATATCCATCAGATTACAGGAAAATGGAAGATTGATCTTTCAGCAATTTCTAATCAGGGAAAAACAGAAAAGCGTTTTGATTTCGTAGTAAAAACACCCGGTATGATTTATGGCATTGAAACAAATTTTTACGGCGGGGGCGGAAGCAAGCTGAATGAAACAGCACGCAGTTATAAAACCCTTGCTCTTGAAACTGATACTATTGACGGTTTTACTTTTATATGGTTTACCGATGGTAAAGGCTGGATAAGTGCTCGCCATAATCTCGAAGAAACTTTTGAAATTATGGAACATATTTATAACATCAAGGATTTGGAAAGCGGCATAATTAAAGAGGTTTTTAAATAATGGCAAAAAAAATCACAAAATGGAAGCCTGATGATTTTGAACTGGAAATGACGACACATTGGTCTTTTCCGAAACGTGGGGATTGGGCAACTCACGATGCAAAGTGGCGCGGAAACTGGTCTCCATATATCCCGCGAAATATTATGCTGAGGTATTCTGAGGAAGGCGATCTGGTGCTGGATCAATTTGTCGGAGGAGGCACATCTCTTGTTGAAGCGAAATTGTTGAATCGTGACATCATCGGGGTTGATGTTAATGATATTGCGCTTGACAGATGCAGGGAAAAAATCAGCTTTGAGCATGAGAGTGCAAATGGTAATGTCTATATACGCAAGGGTGATGCAAGGAATTTGGATTTTATCTCAGATAAGAGTATTGATTTGATTTGCACACATCCGCCATATGCCGATATTATCAAATACAGTGACGGCATTGAAGAAGACCTGTCACAGCTTAAGGTAAAGGACTTTCTTGAAGAAATGAAAAAGGTGGCATCAGAGAGCTATAGAGTTCTTAAAAATGATAAGTTCTGTGCTGTGCTTATGGGAGACACAAGACAAAAAGGCTGTATGATACCCATTTGTGTTTAGAAAATAAATTGGAAGCGAATGCTATTCTATTTTCATGAATGTATTGCCAGAGAAAACAAAACAGACATGATTGAAGTCATGTCTGCCACAGTAAAACTGCAATATCAGAAAGCCTCTGAAAAAACAACAGTATTCTGTCAGCGATTTCGCAGAAGTTTTATCTGTTTGTAAATCTCTGCAAAAATTCTACAGTCTTTGGATTCTGCGGATGCTCAAATATATCTGCAGGGCCGCCTTCCTCACAGATAACACCGTCCGCCATATAAACAACATGGTTTGAAACATCTTTTGCAAAGGCCATTTCATGTGTGACAACTATCATGGTAAGACCTTCACCTGCAAGCTGTCTCATGACAGTCAACACCTCACCGACCATCTGCGGGTCAAGGGCTGAGGTGGGCTCGTCAAAAAGAAGTACCTCAGGCTGCATTGAAAGCGCTCTTGCTATGGCTACTCTCTGTTTCTGACCGCCGGAAAGCTGACGGGGTTTGGCATTGACATAAGGAGCCATGCCAACCTTTTCAAGAAAATGCATGGCGGTTTTATGTGCCTCATCTCCGGATTTTTTCAGCACCTTTACAGGTCCTGCCATACAATTATCAAGAACAGTCATGTTATTGAAAAGATTAAAGGACTGAAAGCACATGCCCACCTTGGCTCTGTAACGGCAGGGGTCAGTGCCTCGGCCCATGATGTTTTCACCATGGAAGAGTATCTCACCGCTTGTCGGCTTTTCCAGAAGGTTAATGCATCTGAGCAGAGTGGACTTACCGGAGCCGGAAGCTCCGATTATGCTTGTTACATCCCCGGCAGAAACCGTAAAGTCAACATCCTTAAGAACCTCATGGTCGCCAAAGGATTTGCGAAGATGTCTTACTTCAATAATGTTCTCTGACATTTAAAGCCCCTCCCTCTGATTTCCGCCGGCTATGGATTTATGTGCTGCCTGACGCCTTTTTTCATTGAGATCCGTATTCGTTGTATTCTCCGGTGTCTGAATACGGTAGTTACCTTCACCCATCGTGAGAGAATCTGCAAGCACAAGCTCGTAGTTATCTGGTCCGTCCATGCGGTTTTCAACAGCTCTCAAAATGCGCGAGCAGATAAAGGTAAGAATGAAGTAAATACCCATAGTCACGGTAAAGGCTTCAAAGTAGGTATAGTAGGCACCGGCAATACCCTTTGTTGTATAGAAAAGCTCCATACAGCCGATAACGGAAAGCACGCTGGTGTCCTTGATATTTATAATGAGATTATTGCCGATCTGCGGCATTATGTTTCGTATAGCCTGCGGCAGAATGACAGAGGTCATGGTCTGGTAATGATTCATGCCGATAGACATTGCCCCTTCCGTCTGACCGGGGTCTATGGAAAGTATACCGCCGCGTACCGTTTCAGCCATATATGCACCGGTATTTATGGAGACAATCAAAAATGCTGCCTGATACATGCTTAAGTCAATGCCAAACACCATGGAGCTTCCGTAGTAGATGAACATCGCCTGAACCATCATGGGAGTTCCGCGGAAAATTTCCACATAGGCATTCAGCAGAAAACGAATAACAAGCATGAGATAATAAGCTCCGGGATTTTTATCCTTATCGGCAGGAATGGTCTGAACAATGCCCACCGCAAGTCCGATAATGCATCCGATAAATGTGGAAACCACAGCAATAAGCATGGTATTTCCTATACCGCTTATAAATGAGCCCTTATAGTTTTCAAGTATAAATAATAATCGCGGAAAAAATCCCTCGGGAAGAGTCATGAAAGCCTCCTGATACTGATTCCTGTTACAAACAAGCGGGGGAGCATGAAAATATGCTTCCCCGGCTTTGGTCAATGTTTAAATAATGATTACTGAGCAAGCGGCTGTACGCTGATTGCCTCATCCATCATTTTCTCATAATCCTCAGTGCTCATGGTATCGAGAACTGAATTGATTTTATTAAGAAGTTCTGTATTTCCCTTCTTTATGGATATACCGATATTTACATCCTCATCGGAAACCTCAAAGTCATCATCCGAACCGGTAAAATCAAGTATAACAAAGTCAGGATATGCTATGCAGGCAGCCTTAGCGGTAGGCATATCTGTTACAACATAGTCAACCTTATCTGCTGCAAGAGCAACAAGCATGGCAGGAGCAGATTCCTGAGCTGCAAGGATATTTGCATTCTCTATCTGAGGAAGACAGCTGTCATACCAGATGGTATTCTGCTGGCTTGTGCAGGTACCGCCTGCAAGGTCTGCAACGCCCTTTGCCTCGGCATAGTTTGAAGTCTTTTTTGTAAGAGCAACTACTGATGCATAGTAATAAGGCTCTGAGAAATCCACAGTCTGAAGTCTTTCAGCGGTGATGGACTGACCGGCAATGACGCAGTCAACCTTGCCGGACTGAAGAGCAGGAATAAGTGAATCCCAGTCAGACTTTACAATTTCAAGCTCCATGCCAAGCTCAGAGGCAATTTTCTTTGCCATCATTACATCATAGCCGTAAGCATAGTCCTTGCTTCCGCTGATTTGAACGGCACCGTTGGAATCATCACTCTGAGTCCAGTTATAGGGTGCATATGCACATTCCATGGCTACCTTTAAGGTTCCTGAAGTCTCAGCTGCTTCAGCCTCGTCTGCGGAGCTTTCTTCAGCAGCAGTATCTTCAGTCTCTTCGGCAGTCTCACCTGATTCCTCGGCACTTTCTGAAGCCTCGGTCTCCTCAGCCGCAGCAGCAGTCTCTGTCTTTGAGCTTCCGCAGGCAGTCATTGAAAAAGCCATGGCAGCAGCCAGGATAAGTGCAGCAGCTTTTGTTAGATTTGTTCTTTTCATTGTGTCCTCCCTTACCGTATAGCAAACGGTCAAAATAAAATGCAGATAAGGATGCCGGAAAATATTTCATACGGTATCCGTATAATAAAAACACGAAGTGCCCAAGCGACACTCCGTGATATCTTTACACAAAAATAAACTTGTATGGTGATAGCACTTCACTTAGGCGTGACAGTCTGCAACATCTTATTATTGCAGCCCAACTCATATATCTGATCTTAGGTATATGGTTTCGGCGGAAGTCTCCTTTCTGCAGGATGGCCAACAGTCAGCCTTGCATCCTGTATACTAATAGCAACCGCTCCTCTATCTCTCCCGATGTAAACATCAAAGACAGCTCCGTATTTTTATCCAAATATTTATAGCATCAAGTGTTCTGTGTGTCAAGGTATATGTAGATATTCATGCTTCTATTGATTATTTTCATGAATTCAACAAATTCAATCTATATGTTAAAAACAAAACCATCTCTTTTGTACAATATGCTTTCATATATGGCGGTGACAGCCGGGAGGCATATAAGCCTACATTGAAATATTTTTTCCGGTGCGCTCCTCAACAAAGTGACGGAATTTTTTAACTGCCTGAGACTGAAAAGCCTTACTGTCGCTTACCATATAAAAGTACCTCTGCCATGTGGGATAGACAATAGGAAGAATCTTAATGTCCAGTCTGAACAGCATCTCCATATACGGGACTATGGCAATGCCAAAGCCCTGAGCTACAAGCCCTGCCACAACCTGATCCTCCTCTGTCTCATAGGCTATATTCGGAACAGCCCCTATCTTTGAATAAAGCTGCATTATAACATCTCTTAAGCCTGAGCCCTTTGAAAAGCTGACCTGAGGATAGGAAACGGTGTCAGCCAGATCGATAGTATGTCGTGATGAAAGAGGATGTCCGTTCGGAACAATAAGAACAAGATCCTGCTTGCTCACAGCCACACTGGTAAGTCCCAGCTCATCGGATGGCTTTGATGCAAATACAAGGTCATACTTCCTGTCGGAAAGACCATCAAGGAGATCTCCGGTGACGCCGGTATGAAAGCTGAAGCGGATGTTCTTTCCGGACTCCTGCTTTAAGAATTCAGCGGCGAGGGCAGGTATAAAATCAACACCCAGGGTCCTCAAAAGCCCTAATCGTATAATCCCTTCGCCTCTTCCTATACCCTGAAGCAGCTCAACGCCCTCATCAATATTCTTAAGAGCGTTTTTCGTATATCCGAGAAACTGCTCACCGTTATATGTAAGTCTTACATTTCTTCCCTTCTTTTCAAAAAGCGGCAGTCCAAGCTCAAGCTCAAGCTGGTTAATGGCGTGGCTAAGCGTGGGCTGGGTAATGCAGAGAGCCTCTGCGGCACGGGTATAATGCTGTGTTTCTGCCAGTTTTTCAAAGTAACGCAAATGAAGAAGATTCATGCCAACCTCCGGAAAGACTGATATCAAATATAAAAGAATTCATTGAAAATGTCTATGGGTTTGATTGAAAATGTCAATTTGTTTCTATCAGACAATTAGGCTAAAGTCCTTTTGACAAAAAAATAACGCACTGACAGAAAACCATTTCAAATAAGAGGTAAGAAAATGAGGATAACAGGTAAAACAACGCTGTTGGGTCTAATCGGTACACCCGTAGAGCATTCAAAATCTCCGGAAATGTACAATTACTGCTTTGATAAATTCGGTTTGGACTATGCGTATCTCGCATTTGACATTCCGGTCGAAAAAACAGAGGAAGCAATAAATGCGCTCAAGACAGTCGGCTTCAGAGGAGCAAATGTAACGATGCCATGCAAGCAGGAGGCTATCAAATATATGGATGAGCTTACACCTGCGGCAAAGGCTATAGGCGCTATCAATACTATTGTCAATGACAACGGAAAACTTATCGGCTACAACACGGACGGCATGGGCTATACGAAAAATCTTGAAAGAAGCGGAGTAGCCGTAAAGGGTAAAAAAATAGTGCTTCTCGGAGGCGGCGGAGCTGCATCGGCAATCGCAGCACAGGCAGCACTTGAAGGGGCAGCTAAGATAAGCATTTTCAATCTTAAAGATGCATTCTGGGATAAGCTTGAAAAAACAGTGCAGAGAATTGCAGAGGCAGTTCCGGAGTGTGAGTTTACATTAAATGATCTTGCGGACAAGTCACTTTTAAAGAAGTTCATAGATGAGGCAGATATTCTTTCAAACGCAACAAGGGTGGGAATGGCTCCCAATGACGACGCAACCCTGATCGAAGACACAAGCTGGTTCAGAAAGGAACTTGTGGTGACAGATGCAGTATATGCACCGCCGAAAACAAGATTCCTTAAGGAAGCAGAGGCAGCAGGCTGCACTGTATGCAGCGGACTCGGAATGCTGTTATGTCAGGGCGCAGAGGCATTCAGACTCTATACCGGAGAGGATATGCCCATAGATGAAATAAAAGAGCTGCTTTATTCCTAAGTCCGGGCAGTATTACAGATATTAAGAGGTTATCAATATGGGACAGAAAAATGAATCCGCAAGATATTATCCTACGGCCTTTGCCTTATACATGACCTATTTTGTACTGGGTGTAGCCGCAACAATTATGGGACAGTACAAGCAGGAGCTGGCATCACTCTGGGGAGCAGCAACACTTGCAGACGGAAGCTTTGATGTTTCCGGTGTTGTAGCAGTAATTGCAGCTATCGGTCTCGGCCGTCTGGTAGCATTTCCTGTGGCAGGACCGCTTTCAGACAGACTCGGAAGAAGAGCGTCAGGACTCATAGGCTGCGCACTTTATGCAGTATTCTTTCTATGCATCACATTCGCACCGAATATATATGCGGGATATGTGCTTGCAGTTATAAGCGGAATGGCAAATTCCTTCCTTGATACAAGCATTACCCCGTCCTGCATGGAGATATTTAAGGAAAAGGGAACCATAGCAAACATATTCACAAAAATGTCTATATCAATAGCACAGTTTCTGCTTCCGTTTGCCATACGCTTCGTAGCAGGAAACAGCCTTCCGTTTGCAACAATATTCCTTGTATGCGCGGCCATCATTATAATCGACGGAATCTTCCTTATATTCCTTCCGTTCCCGGAGTTTGCACCGGCAAAGAAGGAAAACGGAAAGAAGGAAAAGATGCATTTCACACCGGCATCCATCGTACTTATAGCACTGGGCTTTACAACATCGACGACCTTCATGCTGTGGATGAACTGCAATCAGGAGCTCGGAAAGCTTTACGGACTTAACGAGCCGAGCCAGATTCAGTCTTTCTATTCAGTAGGAATTGTGGTGGCACTTTTTGTCAGTGCATCACTGTTAAAGAAGGGAATAAAGCCGGTAAAGATACTTATCGGATACCCGACAGCGGCACTCATAACACTCATAGCACTTTACTTCGTACGCACACCGTGGATGTGCCTTGCAGGCGGATTTCTTCTGGGCTTCTTTGCGGCAGGCGGCGTACTTCAGCTTGTAACGGCAGTGGCCAACGAAATGTTCCCGAAGCACAGAGGTGTTATCACATCCATAGTCATGATCGCATCGAGCGTAGCCAACTACCTTGTTATCAGCGTGGCAGGAATCATTACGAAGATAGGCGGCACCGAGGGACCGAGATATGTAGTGCTTTTTAACATTGCCGTAACCTTTATTGGAATAATGCTGGCAATGTATCTTAGCCGCTGTCTTAATAAGGGCGTAGCGGAAGAATAAGCCGGGAAGCCTGCGAGAACGCAGTGAATTAAGAAACTAAATGTGCCGCCCTGCGGCAACAATCAATATCGGAGGAAATAGAAATGTCTAAGAAATATCCTATTACAATAAGCTCATGGACACTCGGAGAGCAGTGCAAATTCGAGGAAAGAGTAAGAGCAGCAAAGAATGCGGGCTTCGATGGAATCGGACTCAGAGCAGAGACCTATGTGGACGCACTGGCTGAGGGACTTCATGATGCTGACATACTCGACATTCTCAAGAAGTATGACATGAAGGTAACAGAGGTTGAATATATAGTTCAGTGGGCAGAAGACAACCGCTCATATGAGCAGAAATACAAGGAGCAGATTTGCTTCCACATGTGTGAGCTCTTCGGAGTAGACAGCATTAACTGCGGCCTTATGGAGGATTATTCGGTTGAGTATACTGCACAGAAGCTTAGGGAGCTCTGCCACAGGGCAGGAAAACTTTGCATAGGCGTTGAGCCGATGCCGTACAGCGGAATTCCTGATGTAAAGAAGGCATGGGCTGTTGTAAAGACAGCGGACTGCGAGAACGCAAAGGTTCTTCTTGATTCCTGGCACTGGATCAGAGCCAATCAGGGCTATGACGACAGCTATCTTGCAGATATTCCGGTTGAAAAGCTTGTATCCGTTCAAATCAATGATGTTCAGGCACATCCTTACGCAAAGAGCATACTTCGTGACGAATCCATGCATGACAGAGTTCTTCCGGGCAAGGGCTACGGAGATACAGAAGGCTTTGTGAAAATGATAAAGAAAAAAGGAATAGAGCCACAGGTAATGGGAGTTGAGGTTATAAGCGACGAGCTTCTCACACACGGCGTGGATGAGGCTGCAAAGCTTGTATATGCCGCAACAAAGGAGGTTCTTGAAAAGAGCTGGCCAGAAGTGCTTGAGAAATAAAAAAGAATACATTTTTTAAGAAAACAAAATTAAAAAGCAAAAGCAAAAATAATTCAAAAATAATTCAAAACAGACGCAAAAATAATTCAGCAGCTTAACAAAAAGGAGTCATTATGGGAAGCATAACAGGACATACAAAATTATTTGGCCTTATAGGTTCACCGGTAGACCATTCGGGATCACCGGCTATGCATAACTACAGTTTTGAAAGAACCAACACGGATGCAGCTTATCTTGCATTCGATATTCCGTTAGACAATATTGAAAACGGCATCAAGGCACTCAGAACCTTTAAGGCAGGCGGCTTTAATGTAACCATGCCGGATAAGACCGCAGTTACACAGTATCTTGATGACATAACACCGGCAGCAAAGCTTATCGGTGCCTGCAATACGGTAACAGCAGACGAGAATGGCAGACTTACAGGCCACAACACTGACGGAATCGGCTTTGTCCGCAATTTAAAGGAAAACGGAATCAGTGTTAAGGGACAGAAGATTACGCTTCTCGGAGCAGGAGGGGCAGCTACGGCTATTGCAGTTCAGACAGCTCTTGACGGTGCGGCAGAGATTCATATCTTTAACCGGGAAGATGAATTCTATCCCAATGCAGAACTTACTCTGAAAAAGCTTACAGAGGCAGTTCCGAGCTGCAAGGTTACGGTAGAAAAGCTTGAAAATGCAGAGGCACTTAAGGCTGCCATCGCAGAAAGCACCATGCTAGTAAATGCCACCAAGGTAGGTATGGCTCCTTTGGACGGTCAGAGCCTTATCGATACTGCACTTTTAAGAAAAGATCTCATTGTAGCAGATACAGTTTATAATCCGCGTGAAACAAAGCTCATCTTAGATGCCAAGGAGGCAGGCTGCAAGGCGGCAATCGGCGGAATAGGCATGCTTTTATGGCAGGGAGCTGAGGCATTCCACCTTTTTACAGGCAAGGAGATGCCGACAGATGAGGTAATGGAGAAGTTCTTCTCATAAAATAATGACAGCAGGGTTGGATTTTCCCTGACAGCATATGATATTAAGGAGGCAATTTATGAAGTTTCCATCAATGTTTTCACCAATAAAGATAGGAAATGTCACAGTTCCGAATAGATTTGCAGTTCCGCCTATGGGCAATAACCTTGCCAACACTGACGGAACCTTAAGCGATTCATCACTAAGCTATTATGAAGCAAGAGCAAAGGGCGGCTTCGGACTCATAACCATTGAGTCCACAGTCGTATATGAGCAGGCAAAGGGAGGCCCGAGAAAGCCCTGTCTTTTTGAGGACAGATGTGTTGAGAGCTTTAAGCGTGTGGCTGATGCCTGTCATTCCTACGGTGCAAAGGTAAGCATTCAGCTTCAGCATGCAGGCCCTGAGGGAAGCTCTGCACTTACAGGCTATCCGCTTAAGGCAGCAAGTGCCATGCCGGCGGCAGAGGGAAGAGAGACACCGGAGGCTGTAACAAGAGAAGAACTCTATCGCATTATCGAATGCTATGGTGATGCTGCAAGAAGAGCACAGCAGGCGGGCATTGATATGGTTGAACTTCACTGCGCACACGGCTACCTTGTAAGCACATTTATATCACAGAGAACCAACAATCGTACGGATGAGTTCGGCGGCTGCTTTGAGAACCGCATGAGACTTCCCCGTCTTATCATTGAAAACATAAGAAAAAAGACAGGCGGAATGCTTCCCGTAATCTGCCGTATAAATGCAAGCGATGAGGTGCCGGGTGGACAATCTGTACAGGATGCTGCAGCAGTAGCCGCATATCTTGAAGAGGAGTGCGGAGTGGATGCTCTCCATATAACTCGTGCAGTGCATTTACATGATGAGTTTATGTGGGCACCGGGGGTTACACACGGCGGCTTTAATGCAGACCTTGTAACAGAGATAAAGCGTGCCGTATCAGTTCCTGTCATTATTGTGGGACGCTTTACAGAGCCTCAGTATGCCGAGCTTTTAGTTAAGCAGGGACGCGCAGACCTCGTAGCCTTCGGAAGACAGAGTATTGCAGATCCGGAGCTTCCGAATAAGGCAAGAACAGGAAAGCTGGAGTCACTTTCACCTTGCATTGGCTGCCTTCTCGGTTGTGTTCCGAACATGTTTGCAGGAAAGCCTATAACCTGTGCCGTTAACCCCTGCGTAGGAAAGGAGCATGTGCTTACAAAGGCAGAGTCACCCAAGAAAGTGGTGGTAGTAGGAGGAGGCCCTGGAGGACTTTATGCTGCCTTTGCATGTGCAAAGAGAGGGCACAAGGTAACACTTCTTGAGAAAAATGCAGAGCTTGGCGGAAACTTCCGCATAGCTGCTTATCCTACCGGAAAGGGACAGCTTACGGAGGCTATCCGTTCCATGATAGTTCACTGCGAGGAGGAGAAGGTAGATTTAAGAGTAAATACAGAGGCTACGGAGGAGCGTTTGAAGGAGCTTAAGCCTGACGCAATCATTCTTGCCACAGGCTCAAATCCGCTCATCCTTCCTATACCGGGGCTTAAGGAGTGCGGATATATCACGGCTCAGGATATGCTTGACGGCAAGGCAAGCGTCGGCAAAAAGGTTCTTGTTGTAGGAGGCGGCATGGTTGGCTGCGAGGCAGCTGAGTATCTGGCTGAGCGCGGACATGAGGTCGGCATCATAGAGATGAAGGATGTTATCGCAGCGGATGTTACAAAGGAAAACCGCCGCTACATGTTCGAAAACTTCGAGACACACAAGGTACTGCTCTGTCCGGGCGCAAAGGTAAGCACCTTCTATACAGACGGCGTAGATTACAGTCTTGCAGACGGAACAGAGGGTTCACTCAGAGGCTATGACAACATCGTCCTCGCGATGGGCTCACGCTCAAATACAGCACTTAAGGAAACCAGCGAGAAAGTGGCAGATAAGGTTATAGTAATAGGAGAGGCTCTTAAGGCTCCGGGCAATGCTGTTCTGGCGACAGGTGATGCTCTGGCAGCGGCTCTTGAGATTTAAGCCATACATGAGAGGATTTCGCAGCGAAATACCGTGACGGCATTTCAAAGGCTTTCGATGTTAGTATGCATGAAGCCGCAAAAGGCAGATAAATTCCTGATGATAAAAACAGCCGGGAGATCACGAGCTTGTGATTTTCCCGGTTGTTTTTTATGCGTGTCATATGATGTGTATTTCTTATGACAGTGTATGCATCATTGATGCAGTTTAATAGCCGAGGTCCTCATTTACGAGTATTACATGAACTCTTTCGGGATCGCGCTGGAAGCGTGTGATGAGTACATTGCAGCAAATGCAATCAGCGGATTTACAGTTCATGCAGGTCCCGGCCTCCTTACACGGAGTTTTGATATCAAAACGCTGTGCATTGGCAGGAGCTGCAATATTACGGGCACGCTTGACAGCTGAATCAAGATCCTTGGTAATCTTATTCATGCTAACTATAAACAGCACTTTTTTGGGACCAAATGAAAGGGCTGATACACGGTTGGAATTACCGTCAATATTTACTATAATTCCGTCCTCTGTCATGGCATTTGCACTTGAAAGGAAGAAATCGGCATCAAAGATTTCCTTATATTTTTCGTGCATTTCCTGAGGCGTTGAGGCCTCTTCTCTGCGTATAAGCTTATAGTTTCCATCTGAAAGAGCTTCTTTAAGACCTATCTGATCGGCGCTCATGCAGCCGCCGTAGCCTATGGAGCTTCCCTCAGGAATAAGCTCAAGCGCAAGCTTAAGCGCATCCTCTCCGGTTTCTGCAAAATAGCCGTGCATGTTGCGGGAGTTAATGCCCCTAATAACGGTTTGTGCCTTAATTCTGTTCATTTTCAAAATATTTTCACTCTGCATAGTCTTACCTCTTAAAATATATACTTATCAATATACATGGGCGACAAGCTGCATATCGCCTGAAAATCTGCTGATTTAATTATAAAAAATCAGATAACAATAGTCAATTCGCGCTTGGCGTTGACACGCAATTCTTTCGGTTATAGAATGGGTTCATGTGTTTTTGAAATTTATAAGAACTTACGGAAAGTCAGAGGTAATGAATGAAAAAAGTAATTTTGACCGGAGATCGTCCCACGGGAAAGCTTCATATCGGACACTATGTCGGTTCGCTGAAAAGAAGAGTAGATCTTCAGAATTCCGGCGAGTTTGATGAAATATATATAATGATTGCCGATGCTCAGGCACTTACGGATAATGCAGAGCATCCGGAAAAGGTGCGCCAGAATATTATGAATGTGGCGCTGGACTACCTGGCAGCCGGCATTGACCCGGAAAAATCCACGATATTCATACAGTCCATGATTCCGGAGCTCACGGAACTTACATTCTACTATATGAATCTGGTCACAGTGTCCAGAGTTCAGCGAAATCCCACGGTAAAATCGGAAATTGTCCAGAGAGGCTTTGAAACAAGCATTCCTGTGGGCTTTTTCTGCTATCCGATAAGCCAGGCATCAGATATAACCGCCTTCCATGCAACGCATGTGCCGGTAGGCGAGGATCAGATGCCCATGCTTGAGCAGTGCTGCGAGATAGTTCATAAGTTCAATTCGGTTTATGGCGAAACTCTTACTGAACCTAAAATCATGCTGCCGGATAATAAGGCCTGCTTAAGGCTTCCGGGCACTGACGGAAAGGCAAAGATGAGCAAGTCCATCGGAAACTGCATTTATCTGGCAGAGGAACCCGATGACATTAAGAAGAAGATTATGTCAATGTATACAGATCCTGCTCATATCAGGAAGGAGGATCCGGGACATCTTGAGGGAAATACGGTATTCACATATCTGGATGCCTTCTGCAGGGATGAGTATTTTGCAGAGTTTCTGCCGGAGTATGCAAATCTTGATGAACTTAAGGAACACTATACAAGAGGCGGCCTTGGGGATGTTACCGTAAAGAAGTTCCTTAATAATGTTATGCAGACAGAGCTTAAGCCTATCCGTGAGAGAAGAGAGAGCTGGGCAAAGAAACTTCCGGATGTATACGATATTCTCAAGGCAGGCACGGAGAAGGCCGGAGAAAGGGCAGCAAAAACCATGTCTGAGGTTCGTCGTGCCATGAAGATAGACTACTTTGAGAATAATAACCTTTTAAAGCAGGATTGAGATAATCAGAAACCTGCCTGTGCGGTCTGAAAAATACCGGCATAAATCTCAATGAACGGTTTTGGGAGTGTCTCCTGTGTAGATATGCCCCAAATCCTCTATATTCCAGTTTCCGGCTGTAAGTATGCAGACAACCTTGTCTGTGGTGCTTACAGCTGTTTTTTTATACATAAGGGCAGCAGGCGCTACGCAGGCAGAGGGTTCTGCGATAAGCTTTGCCTTATCTGCGATAAGACGAACTGCCTCCAGGATCTCGTTTTCTTCTACGGTAACGATTTCGTCGACATATTTTTCAATCATAATATAAGGATTCTCGCCTGCCTGTCTGCATGAAAGGCCGTCGGCAACAGTAGGAAGAGGAGAAACACTTACGCGCCTGCCCTCAAGACGACTGTTATAGTAGGCGGGACTTGCAGCCGATTGCACACCTATTATGCGAACCGAGGGCTTCAGTGCCTTAAAGGCAGCTGCCACACCTGATATAAGACCGCCTCCTCCGATGGGTATAAGTACAGCATTTACATCAGGCAAATCCTCTGATATTTCAAGAGCAATAGTTCCCTGACCTGCCATAACCTTTGGATCCTCATAGGGATGGACTTTTATATATCCGTGAACCCTTACCTCCTCATCTACCTTATCCCAGCGCTTAAAATAATCCCTGTCCCAGAGAATGACATTTGCTCCCATGGCGCGGGCATTTTCAATCTTAACAGTCGGCGCATCTTCGGGAATCACCACAGTAACGGAAATTCCCAAAAGCCTTCCGGCATAGGCACAGGCCTGTGCGTGATTTCCTGAGGAGCTTGTAATTATACCCTTTTTTCTTTCAGACTCGGGCATGCCAAGTATGGCATTCAGCGCGCCTCGAAGCTTAAATGCTCCTACATATTGAAGCATCTCGGGCTTAAGATAAGCATTGCAAAAAAGCTCTCCGGTCATGTTATAGGCATCTAAAAGCGGCGTATGCCTTATGTATGGTTTAATCCTCTCATAAGCCTTCCTTATATCGTCAATGTCTATTGCCGGTTTCATTTCCCTCATATCCATAGTAAGCTCCGTTTCCTGAAATGCAGATACCGATTGAAGAGTATAGTACATAAACACATCTGTAA
>CAVBSU010000014.1:0-34174 GCA_963598245.1 Lachnospiraceae bacterium
CCTTTTTTGAGTCGATTTCTCCCTTGGAAAGAAGGACAACCGTCTCCACATGCCCCGTCTGCGGAAACATATCACAGGGTCGCACTCTCTCAAGCCTGTAGCCGTTCACACAAAGGTATTTCAGGTCTCTTGCCAGTGTGGCAGGGTCGCAGGATACATACACGATGCGTTTTGGACCGATGCTTATCATAGTTTTTAAACACATCTCATCGCATCCCTTTCTGGGCGGGTCGACTACTATAATGTCAATGCCGTTTTTTTCTTCGTATGTTGCAGTGCCTGCCATTTCAGGAGTCGCTGCCACGGCATGTCCTTCCCGGAATTCCGTATCAGATTTCTGCTTTAAATAAACTTCTGCTCCGGCATGTTTTCTGCATACTTTTTCATACCAGTCAGGCAAAACCTCTTCAGCTTTGCCCACAAAAAACTCGGCATTTTTAATACCGTTTATTTCTGCATTTTCTCTGGCATTTTCAATAGCTGCCGGTATTATTTCAACACCATAAACCTTTCTTGCATGGCGGGCAAGAAACAGCGATATTGTACCGACGCCGCAATAAAGATCCCAGACATTTTCATTTCCGGTCAGCCCTGCAAACTCCAAAGCCGTAGAATAAAGCTTCTCCATCTGCACGGAGTTGACCTGAAAAAACGAGAGCGGAGAAATTCTGAATCTTACTCCATTTTCTTTCCCGCCCGTTTCATATATCACATCCTCAATGTATCCCGCTCCGAGAACATTTATGATGCGCTCCCCCATGATGACATTTGTCCGGCTTTTATTCACACAAAGAGAAAAGGATTTCATTGCGGGAACTTTACTCTTCAGCTGCCTCCCCAACTCATCCTTTTCCTTAAGATCATCAGCATTGACCACAATACAGACCATAATCTCACCGGTATTGAAGCCCTTGCGTATCATCACATGCCTGACCACACCGCGCCCCGACGACTCGTCATACGGCTCGATTTTCTTATGCTCCATAAAGCTTAAAACCGTTTTCAGCACATCTCTGTTTTCGCTGCAGCCCAACAGACAGTCCTCACACTCAATAATACTGTGCGTTCTGCCTGCATAAAAGCCTGCTATGATTCGTCCGTCACGACTGCGCCCGATCGGATATATCGCCTTATTTCGGTAGCGAAGCGGTTCATCCATCCCTATTATCGGCTCTGTA
Source organism: Lachnospiraceae bacterium (assembly GCA_963598245.1). Classification (GTDB taxonomy): domain Bacteria; phylum Bacillota; class Clostridia; order Lachnospirales; family Lachnospiraceae; genus Avilachnospira. Next base: position 1,179 of record CAVBSU010000014.1, read on the forward strand.
CGGTTAATGTTAAAGCCGCCTATTCTTCTTAAATCGTTAAGTACCTTTCTTTCTTTGAATTTAAGCTGTGCATCATACGAAAGCTGTTGAAGCTGACAGCCTCCGCAGGCTCTTGCAACCGGACAGGCAGGCTCCACTCTGTCCAAAGACGGCTCTGAAATGCTTACCAGCCTTGCAAAACCATAATTTTTCTTTAATTTTGTTGCCGCCGCGAGTACTTTGTCTCCCGGCACGGCATCCTTTACAAACCATGTAAAACCGTCAGTTTTTCCTATGCCGCTTCCGTCATCAGACATATCTGTTATATATATCTCAAATTCATTATTTTTCTTATAATTCATTTTTGCATCCGTCATATGTGAATGTTTATTATCTTTCTCCCAGTGTCAGACTGAAATCCATACTGCTGTAACTGCCGTTTGAGCCCGAGCGCATGACCTTAAGCTTTATCTGCTGCCCCGGTTCACATTTCCTTATAATCCTCGAAATCTCGTCCATCGCCGTAACAGTCTGCCCGTTTATTTCGCTTACGATATCTCCTCGCATAATTCCGGCTGTATATGCCGCACTGCCGTGATCCACATCTGTTATGTAAATCCCGTCAGGGATTCCGCTGTAGCGCATATCAAAAGTGACCTCTGTGCCTTTTATACCGGCGTAGGCGATTTTATTTCCCTGCTTTAGGTTATTTATTGTGCCTAACAGCGAAGTTCCGCTTATTATCCGTGCAAGACTTTTCCCCGATGCACTTCCTTTGTCATTTTCGGCTGCGATTCCAAGAAGATGCCCGTCATAATCAACTATGAAAGTACCTCGGCTCACATCTGCATTGACCTCTGCATAAAAAACATTCTGCGTCACATCAAAGTCTTCCTCTCCCTCGCTGATATATCCTATATCTCCGAAAGAATACGAGCCTATAGTGCCGAGCGGCGCGCCTATGGCGATAACAGCTTCTCCGTTGTCAATGTCTCTGATACCTGCAAATTCAATGCTTTCAAGCTCGCTTAATACAATTTCGTCCATGCCGTTTTTAGCTGATACAGCAAGCACTGCAAGGTCATCTTTCTGGGAAAACTGCTTGACATAGGCATCCACTGCCGTTCCGCTTCCGAAGCTCACCTTGAAGGTCTCTGCTTTCGCCGCATCTGCTGTCGTAAGTATAAGTATTTCATCACTTCCTATGCTTAAAATCACACCTGCGAAATTCTGGGAGCTCGAAGCAATGTTATCAAACCAGGTTGTGCCGGTCGATGTTCCCGTGATGCTTACCAGATGCTTTCCGGCTTTCTCTGCTGCCTGTTTTTTCAGCTTTGTTATATTGTCATAGGCCTCCCGGGATTCCTCATTGGCCTCATTTTGTGATTCGTCCCTGTTATCATTTTTATAATCTTCCCTGATTTCTTCGGTTTCAGCGGCCTCTGATTTTTGAATCACTGTATTGTCCGCACCCGTTTCCTCAGAACCGTTGCTTTCTGCCTCGCTGTCGTTCTGTTTTTTTTCATTTTCTACATTTTCTTCACTATCATTTTCCTCTTTGGCACGGCCTTCCTCCATGCTCTGTGCATTTTGTCTGTCTGTATGCTCTGAGGCAGCATTGCTGAGAGCTTTGGCACCGCAGAATGTAAGTGCGGCACACAGCCCGAAAGCAGCGCCGCAGACTGCGAAAACACCGACAATCCTTGCTATGTTGCCGGGCGTGAGTCTTCTTCCTGTTATAGTTTCCTTTATGAGCTGCTTTTTCTTATTTTTATTATCTTCGTAGTCCATATGCTAACTCTCAATACCGTCAAGGCTGACTTAAATGCTTTTTCATACATTCATGCTCAATGCCTGCCTTTTTTATTTTAACATAAATTATTTTACGCATTTAAAGCAATCGTCAATGTTTTATAGTATAATCATGATACCAAATTTTTATATAAATAACTATCATGTCACGATCAATATATTCAAAATTCATAATCGGCTACCTGCTTTTCGGCCTTATAGGTTTTATTGCTGTTGCATTTTTCTCTCAGAGGATGACCTACAACTATCTTGTCAGACAAAACGCCGATAAGCTTTATGACGAGGCTGTACTTATGGCAGGAACCTATGAGGACGGCGGCTATTATTATTCCAGTACTCAGACTGATACCGAAAGAGATGTCGGTCTTGTGGCAAATTTCCTGAATGCACGCATATGGTTAATTGACGATGACGGACGGATTTTTATGGATTCTGACGGCAATATGAACGACCGCACCATCACTGACTTTAACCCCGCCAATTCTGCCTCCGTTTACCAAATAGGCTACTATTACGGCATGTTCTCTACGGAAATGCTCTCCGTTATGGCTCCTATCAATCATAATTATGAGACTCTGGGCTATATAGTCATACACTATCCCATGTCATTGGTGGTAGCTTCGACCAATGAAATCCTCAACATAGTCTATATTACGGCAGCTGTCATTTTCGTACTGTCACTGCTTATACTTGTTGTATTTACTGTTTATGTATATCTGCCGCTGAAATCTATAACCACTGGCGCGAAGGAATATGCCGCAGGGCATTTGGAATATAAAATAAATATAAAAAACACTCATGATGAAGTAAGCTATCTTGGCGATACCCTTAATTACATGGCATCTGAGCTTAATAATTCTGAAAAAAGCCAGCGCGACTTTATTTCCAATGTTTCACATGACTTCCGCTCTCCTCTTACCAGTATAAAGGGCTATCTCGAAGCCATCCTCGACGGTACTGTCCCGCCTGAGTTTACCGAAAAATATCTGCACCGCGTGATATCTGAAACCGAGCGTCTTACAAAGCTTACCGAAGGCATGCTTTCCTTAGGCACGGCAGAGATGAAAAACAATCTTAAGCTCAGCAAATTCGATATCAATAACACCATACGCGATGTATGCAGCGCAAATGAGAATGCCTGCAGCAGGAAAAACATTGACTTTGAACTGACATTTGAGGATGCATCCGAAATAGTTTTTGCAGATGAGGAAAAAATAAAGCAGGTGCTTTACAATCTTATAGATAATGCTATAAAATTTTCAGAAAATGATTCGACCATTGCCATTCGTACCGTGACCAGACAGAAAAAGGTATTTGTGTCTGTGAAGGATAACGGTGCCGGTATTCCCAAAAGCTCAATTAAAAAAATCTGGGATCGCTTTTATAAATCAGATATTTCCAGAGGCAGGGACAAATCGGGTACCGGTCTCGGATTAAGTATCGTAAGAGAGATAATTCAGGCGCATAATGAAACTATAGATGTAGTTTCTACAGAAGGTGTGGGATCTGAATTTACATTTTCGCTTATGCTTGCTGATAATGAGGTGTAAAATGTCCATAGAGAGAGTAAGAAAGTATTTCAGAGGCCTGGATGCAGAGAATAAAATTTATGAGTTTGAAACCTCCAGCGCCACGGTAGAGCTTGCTGCAAAGGCCGTCGGCACAGAGCCTGCACGCATCGCCAAATCTATTTCATTTCTGGTGGATTCAAAGGCAATCCTGATCGTCACGGCAGGTGACACAAAGATAAATAATCATGCCTTTAAAGAAAAATTTCATACCAAAGCGAAGATGCTAACAGCTGAGCAGGTAATCGAAATGACAGGATATGCTGTCGGCGGTGTTTGTCCTTTTGCTGTCAATGACGGAGTGGACATTTATCTTGATGAGTCTTTAAAGCGCTTTGATATTGTCTATCCTGCCGCCGGCAGCAGCAACAGCTGTGTGAAGCTTACCATCCTGGAGCTTGAAAAATATTCAAACTTTAAAGAATGGATATCTGTCTGCACTATACCATGACAATGCAGTCATAGCGTACGGCTTTTCCTTTTATGGAATAATCAGGTTTTCTTCCTGCAAGAAACGGTCCCTTTAGCGGACGCTTTATAACTATTTTGTGCGGACGAGCCGCTATCGCTGCTTCAAGCAATGCAGTTTCATCCGTACAGGGATGCTCCAGCATTTGAAGAAGCTGGAATTTTTTCTTTATCAGCGCGGATTTTTCACGCGCCGGAAACATGGGATCAAGTAGAATTATATCCGGTCTGATGCCGCTCCTCGACTCTTCATTAGTGTTTGACAGCTGCTTTCCTGACTTTGTATTTATATTCCCAGTTATATTTGAAAATTTTCTTTCAGCTTTTATATCTTCAAAGCCATCATTTATAAGCCGCATGGCCTCTATGCTGTCGCCATTTACAAGCTGCATATGCTCTGCCGCATTTCTCAAGATCTCACTGTCACTTTCTTTTGCGCGTATAAGTGCATCCTCCAGAAGTGCTGCTATTACGGTATCGTACTCAAAAAGCGTAACCTCAAAGCCTGCTGCGGCAAGTAACAGTGAATCCTCTCCAAATCCCGCCGTGGCATCTATTGCATTTAATCGATTCATACCTTCTCCGCGCTTTATCCTTGCTGCGCGCACCAGCAGCTCCCGTCCGAGATTGTCCGGCTTTAGTCTTCTTGTATTTTCACTCAGGTCGGCACAGAGCATAAGAGAGCCGTCAGTAAGAACTAACCGACCTCTTTCATCTATTATAAGCTTTAATCCTGCCTCAGCTGCCTTAGCATTGGCTGCCTCCGGTATCTGCTTTTTTTTATTGTCAGTGTAATCTGTTATTTTGCTCCTGATTTCCATGTATTTTGTATTTATGACTGACAAATAATGCTTAAATGTCAATTCATAATTTAATCACGCGTTGTATGTTACAGCTTCACTTCTAGTACTTCATCTGCTTTATTGAGTTTCCGCTCATAAGATAAAATGTCCCTGCAGTGCTTCCGGCTGTTATATTTGAAATCTCCTCATCTTCATAAGTAAAGCTTCCTCTGATATTTCCCTTAGAGCCAAATGCTCTTATTTCATTAGCTCCGTAAACTATTGTGCAGCCTCCGCTGACACAAAGTCCCTTCCAGCCGAAATCCACATCTGTATCGCCTGTCTTTACTCCCTTATTATTAAAAATAACAAGTCTGTACGCAGCACTGTTATCCAAAAGTACTGCAATGACATCTTCATCATAAGCAATCGCCAGCATTTCCTCGTCAAAGCTGATATTTGCAAGAACCTCCGGAGAGCTTAAAACCTTTGTTGAAAAGAATACTATGCCTCCGTCATAAAAGGCCTGACTGTATGTATCTGTCGAAAAATGCACTCTTCCTGCAAGATGCCCTGAAAACTCATCTCTGAATCCTCCTACCACACGCCTTGCGTCCGTATTCTGCCCCACCGAGCCGAAATTCCTGAATACAACCTCATTTGCTATCTGCCCGCTTTTAATGCTTACATATGATGCCATAAGCTGTGTTCCGTCAGGAGAACTGTCTATATCAAACGGATAACCATCACCGTTTATTACCGACTTCACAGAAAGATCTATGGCACTGCCGTCAGCTCTGAAGGCAGTTATATATTCCGCATCCGAATCATTGAGCACAGCATAGACCACGCCGCTGTCTGCTATTCTTACCAATGATATCGGGAGAATAGTTTCCGATGCACCCGCAAGCTCCGTTCCGTTAAAAATATATATATCAGAAGCTCCCTGGTCTGCTATGACTGCGTAATCACTGCTCACATCGATAACCGGTGAATTCATCTGGTAGCTTCTCTCCCAGATAACATTGCCCTTTTTATCTATAAATTCTGCTCCGTCCTTAGTATATTTTATGATTCCACCCTTGAACGGAGCATACCCTCTGAATGTTTCGGCAGCCGATGATTCAGCTTCCGTTGCCTTTTCCCACACAATGCTGAGGCTGGTTCTCTGTGCAATATTTATATAGTAGTAGATTCCGTAGACTATGGATGCTATGGCAAGAAGAGCTGCCGCATAGACTAAGAGGGAAGATCCTTTTCTTTCTTCCCTCAAATTCCTCTTTCCCTCTATTGCGTGTTTTTTATCCTGGTAATCTGTTTTTTCGCGGTTCATATTATCTTTAATCAAAGAGCTTTTCCCCGTAGATATGTTCATCCACCATCTTTCTGATGGCATCAGTGATATACTGTCTGTCTTCCTGATAGGTGACTCCGTACCATTTATCATGAATCGGAAGCACTCTGACCGATGCCTTGCCCGACTTTATAAGTCCGTCAATTACTATCGGAAGAAGATATTCCGATTTTATATCTCCGCTCTTAAGTCTGTCAAGAAAGACAGGAAAGCCGTCTCCGAGCACCTTTATCATATTGGGCTTAAGTCCCCACATATTCATTGATACAAGTGCATGTTCATCCAGCTCCCTTTCAACCCCGTCAGCATTTTCTCCCATTACTCTGCCGTCCGTTTTTCTCCCTATGTGGTAGGTTTCCGTAACCGAAAGAAGCTCGTCTTCCTCATTTTTTACGCATACGCCCCTTGCTACCGTACCGCTTTCACTTAGGGTATTCCCCAGTATGTATCCTGCCATGCAATAATCAAAGCTTCCCTCGTCTTCACTCATATCATTTACAAGGTAATCGTGCATGGTCTTAAAGGAATTTTTACCATAAAAATCATCAGCATTTATAACCGCAAAAGGACAATCAATAACCTCTCTTGCAGCCCATACAGCCTGTGCCGTTCCCCATGGCTTTGTCCGCCCCTCAGTCAGCTTATATCCTTTCGGAAGATCATTAAGACTCTGGTAGACATACTCGACCCGCGCAATTTTTTCTATGCGGTTTCCGATAACCTCTTTAAATTCTTCTTCGATATCCCTGCGGATAATGAAAATGATTTTGTTAAAGCCTGCCTTCAGTGCATCGTGTATGCTGTAGTCAATGATTATTTCTCCGCTCGGTCCGACCTTCGCAAGCTGTTTGATTCCGGCGCCGTAACGCGAACCGATTCCCGCTGCCATTATTACAAGTGCTGTTTCTTTCATGTTAAAACCCTCAAAAGTCAAGCGAACTTTTACATCCGCTTGACTTCATGTTGAACTTAAGAACTTTGGCTCTTTGCAGAACCTCAGTTTTCTTTTCTACAGGACTTCAGTCCTCTTCTTTTGCATTTTCAATAATCTCTATCTCATGAACATTCTGACTCGGTCTTGCATTGTCATAATTATGAGCGTCCTCAAGCACCATATCTTTTACCTTCATAAGACGAATCTGCGAGCTTCTTTCGTTCTCATCAAGCTTCATCTTTATGAATTTAATGCTTTCCTCCGTCTCAGGTATCATGACGTGCTCAAGAGCATTTACACGCCTTCTTGTCTTCTCGATCTCTGCTGCCATGAGCTGACAGGATTTCTCACGCTCTGCCAGTTTCAGCATATCCGGAAGCAGATCGGCAATACTCTTCACCGCACCATCCAAATCGGATGAGGTAAACGCAAAGCCGTATGAGTAGATATCATTTGTATTAGAGGTGCGCGTCTTATAGGTAAACTCCGGTATCTCGACTGACATTACATTCTTTGTCGAAGCCTCCAGATATACCTCCTGCTTAGGACTCATAAGGGCAACATTAAGAGCTTCCGGGCTCATGCCTGCTCTTGCCATTACAAAATTCCTGTTGCAGTCGGCAATGCCTCTTTCCACCTTTTCTCGAAGTTCCTTATTTTCTCTGACAAGAATCAGGAACTGCCTCATCAGCTCATCACGCTTATCCTTAAGAAGCTTATGTCCCCGGCGTGCTGTGTTCAGCTTGTTCTTAAGACGAGTCAATTCCATTCTTGTAGGATTAACTTGTGTCTTTGCCATATCGACCCTTTCTTTTAAGCTTCCTCGTAAGGCTTGTAATACTTCTCTATAAAGGTATCCTTGATACGCTTAAGCTCTGACTTTGGAAGAATTCCCAAAAGCTTCCAGCCAAGATCCAGCGTTTCCTCTACAGAACGGTCTGCATTATAGCCCTGTGAAACATACTGTTTCTCGAACTCATCTGCAAATTTCGCATAAAGCTTATCCATATCTGAAAGAGCTGCCTCTCCAAGTACGACCATAAGTTCCTTTGCGTCCTTACCTCTGGAGTATGCTGCAAAAAGCTGGTTCATGGTATTGGCATGATCCTCTCTGGTCTTTCCTTCACCGATACCCTTATCCTTAAGTCTTGAAAGTGACGGAAGAACATCTATCGGCGGCTGTACGCTTCGTCTGTAAAGATCACGGCTGAGGATAATCTGTCCCTCAGTGATATATCCCGTAAGGTCAGGGATCGGATGAGTCTTATCGTCCTCTGGCATGGTAAGGATCGGTACCATGGTGATTGAACCCTTGCGTCCCAGCTGGCGTCCTGCTCTCTCATAAAGAGAAGCAAGGTCTGTATACATATATCCCGGATAACCTCTTCTTCCCGGAACCTCCTTACGGGCAGCAGATACCTCACGAAGAGAGTCTGCGTAGTTTGTAATATCCGTAAGGATTACAAGTACATGCATATCCTTTTCGAATGCAAGATACTCGGCAGCCGTAAGTGCCATACGAGGCGTGGAAATACGCTCTACCGCAGGGTCATTTGCAAGATTAAGGAACATTACGGCTCTGTCTATAGCTCCTGTCTCCTTGAAGGAGTTCATGAAGTAGTTTGCTTCCTCGAAAGTGATACCCATAGCAGCAAATACAACTGCGAAAGGCTCCGTAGTTCCGCGAACCTTTGCCTGACGAGCTATCTGAGCTGCCAGATTTGCATGCGGAAGACCTGAACAGGAGAAAATAGGAAGCTTCTGTCCTCTTACCAGTGTATTAAGTCCGTCAATGGCAGATACACCTGTCTGAATAAACTCTGACGGATATGCTCTGGCTGCCGGATTTATCGGAAGTCCGTTAATATCCATACGCGCATCAGGTATGATTTCAGGACCGCCGTCTATAGGTCTTCCGAGACCGTCAAACATGCGTCCGAGCATATCTTCAGATACGCCGAGCTCCATGCTCTTTCCGAAGAATCTTACCTTTGAGGAATCAAGGTTAATACCTGTAGCATTCTCAAAGAGCTGTACCATTGCATTGCCTTCATCTATCTGAAGGACTTTGCAGCGGCGTCTTGTGCCGTCTGAGAGCTCTATCTCTCCAAGCTCATCATAGGCAACATTCTCAACGCCCTTTACCAACATCAGAGGTCCTGCGACCTCCTGTATGGTCCTGTACTCCTTTGGCATTAGAAGTCCTCCTTTCTGGCTACTGCTTCAGTGCACTGCGTCTTGAGAGTCTTTACTATCTCGTCGAATTTAGCCTCGATCTGATCCTCCGGAACATACTTGAATCGTCCGATAGCCTCACGAACCGGCAGTGCTACAAGGTCATTTACCTTTGCGCCGTTATTAAGTGCTGCCGTTGCCTCGTCAAAATATGAGAGAACCAGCTTCATCATAATATGCTGCTTTTTAGGCGAGGTATATGTATCTATGCCGTCGAAAGCATTCTGCTGCAAATAGTCTTCTCGTACAGAACGGGCTGCTTCAAGCTTGATACGGTCGGGAGCAGAAAGGGCATCCATGCCGACAAGTTTTACGATTTCATCAAGTTCTGCCTCATCCTGTAAGAGTGACATGATTCTTGCGCGAAGCTCTGTCCAATCCTCTGCTACCTTGGAGTTGAAGTAAGGCTCTACATTATCCATGTACAGTGAATAGGAGTTAAGCCAGCCTATTGCAGGGAAGTGTCTCTGGTATGCAAGTGAAGCCTGCAGTGACCAGAATACCTTTACAATACGCAGCGTTGCCTGTGTTACAGGCTCGGAAATATCACCGCCGGCAGGAGAAACGGCACCGATAACCGAAAGCGCGCCCTCTCTTCCTTCCTTTCCGAGTGATATAACTCTTCCTGCTCTCTCGTAAAACTCTGCAAGACGAGAACCCAGGTAAGCAGGATATCCTTCTTCACCGGGCATTTCCTCAAGACGTCCTGACATCTCACGAAGTGCCTCTGCCCAACGGGATGTGGAATCGGCCATAAGGGCTACCGAATAACCCATGTCACGGAAGTACTCTGCAATGGTAATACCTGTGTAAATAGATGCCTCACGGGCAGCAACAGGCATATCCGATGTGTTTGCAATAAGAACTGTTCTTTCCATAAGAGACTTTCCAGTACGAGGATCCTTAAGCTCAGGGAACTCGTTAAGAACATCCGTCATCTCATTTCCGCGCTCACCGCAGCCGATATAAACAACAATCTGTGCGTCTGCCCATTTTGCAAGCTGATGCTGAACGACTGTCTTACCGGAACCGAAAGGTCCCGGAACGGCTGCTACACCGCCCTTGGCAATAGGAAAGAGTGTATCGATAACTCTCTGACCTGTTACAAGCGGCATATCCGGGCTTAACTTCTGCCTGTAAGGTCTTCCTGTACGAACAGGCCATCTCTGCATAAGTTGTACTGTCTTATCGCCATCTTCAGTCTCGATTACCGCAATATCCTCGGTTACTGTATAATCGCCCTCTGTAATGGACTTTATCTTTCCGTTTACACCCTTCGGAACCATGATCTTATGAAGAACGACCTCTGTCTCCTGAACGGTTCCGATAATATCTCCGAACTGAACCTCATCACCTGCCTTGGCGGTCGGAACGAAATGCCATTTTGCTTCTCTGTCAAGTGACGGAACTGTTACACCTCTCTGCAAAAGATTAGAGCCTGTCAACTCCTTTATCTTCTCAAGAGGTCTCTGAATTCCGTCATAGATACTGCTTATGATGCCGGGACCCAGCTCAACCGACATCGGAACGCCTGTTGACTCTACCGGCTCACCCGGTCTTAGGCCTGAGGTCTCTTCATAAACCTGTATAGATGCTTCATCGCCGTGTATCTCGATGATCTCGCCCATAAGCTCTCTTTCCGAGACCTTGCAGACATCACGCATGTTTGCATCGCGCATGCCCTTAGCGACAACGAGCGGTCCGGCTACTTTTTTAATTACACCTTTGCTCATGTTTATACTTACCTTTCACTGATCAATCATTGCCAAAAATGATATCCGAGCCTACGGCACGCTCAACCGAGCGCTTTACTGCCTGCAAGCCCTTTCCTGTATTGCCTGAAACACCAGGTATCAGGATTATTGCCGGAAGCTCTCTTTCGGAGAAATAGCTTATTTCTCTTTCCAGTCTTGAAGCAAGCTCCTCTGTGATGTAAATGATTCCGTAATTATCATCTACGATTTCCTTCAGCTTTTCTGCGGCTGCCTCCGTGCTTGTGATAGGGAAAGGCTCAAGTCCCACTGCTGCAAAACCGTATATGCTGTCACGGTCTCCCATAACTGCTATCTTATACATACGAATCACGCACCCTTTCCGATATCATTTCCTTTGAAAAGCCGTTCTGCTTTCCGCTCAATATAATCCTTACTGATTTGATTTCATTTTCTCTGGCTAAAATATAGGCTGCAATCGGACCCAGACCGAATGGCTCATAAAGCTGAGGTTTCATTCGTGCTGTAATCAGATTATCGCACCAGCGTTCAAACGCTGCAGGCGACTCCTTAAGCTCCGGCACTGCATCGGCATATGCTGTATTGCCCAAAAATGAAACAATAGCATCCGTACCGTTTGCGGCTGCAGCTAACAATCCTGCTTTATCGACTGTCTCACATTCCGCAAGCGCCATGTTTAAAAAGTCTTTATCTTTACCTGTGAGAGCCGCTCTTACTGCTGTTTTGATATTTGTTGAGGCTACCTTTATCTCAGCATACATTTTCAGGAAATCATCGCCGGTTTTTTTGCCTGCCTTAAGGATGGCATCCAGGCATGCTTTATCAACGATAATATCACAAAGCTGACCGTCCTTTGTCTTAAGGAATATCGCATGGGCATGCTCTGCCACCTCAATCATATCCTCGGGAAGCGACTGATAGTCTCTTTCCTTTATGGCATTTTTTATAAGCTCCGAATCTGTAATGCTTTCACTGATATAAATACCCGGGTATTCATATTCCATGACGGATTCCTTTAACGCTGCCTTAAGATTGTTATAATCATTAGGAAGCTTGAACACATCAAAGATAGATCTGTCCGGCACCAATTCATCAATAAAGCTCCAAAGCTTTTCCCGCTCTCCCTGAAGCACTTTCTCTGCCTCATGTGCATTATCGCTTCCCCAGCCTTTTTCTCTGAGAAGCTTAAGTACCTCATATACACTTGATGCAGAAGCCAGCTGATCCAAAACCTGGTCGCTCAGCAGCTTGAGTTCGGCATGTCTCAAACGCGCAACAGCGAATACATAGCCTTTGTCTACATATACATCTGTCATAATGACCTCCTGTTACGCAAAAAGTAAAGATTTAACCTTATCCTGCAATTCTTCTATATTTTGATCAATAAGTGCGTCAAATGTGCAGTTTTCCTCGATACCGCCGAAATCAAGCACGAAACCGTTTTTAATATCGGCTGCTTCATCGGAGATCTTAAGCTCTGCGCCTGCTGCCTTTGCTTTGGCTGTAAAGCCGTCAAGTACATCCTGCGGTATTCTCTTAAGATCTGTTGCATTAAGCCTTAAAACAGCATTCTGCGAAGGAATGTGTTTTTCAAAAAGCTTAACTATGAAGTCTGTGTATTCCTGATCGGAAAGGTTTGCAAGTTTTTCCTTTGCTGCCACTATTGTGTCATTCAGAAGCTCCTGCTTTCCGGTAAGAAGGATCTGCTTTGTCTTTAGCTCAGCTGAGGCCTTGGCTCTGCTTTCGATGGTCTCAACCTCTGACTGGGCTTTCTTTTCTATTCTCTCGCGCTCGGCACTGAGCCTTCTCTCAGATTCTGACTTTATCTCTTCAGCCTGTGCTTTAGCCTCATCAAGTATGGTCTTTATCTGAGCATCAGCCTCGCCTGTTATGCGATCGACTAATTTCTCAAGTCCGTTCATTTATATATCCTTCCTTTTCAACTATTTAATATCGTCTGCGTCTATCAGATACCTGCAGGGATACCGAATATTGAAAGGATAGAGATAAGAAGAGCAAGAATAGCATATGTCTCAACCATGGCAGGGAATATCATAGCCTTACCGAACTGGTCAGGTCTCTTTACAACAAGACCGATAGCTGCAACAGAACATTTTGCCTGTGCGAGAGCTGAAACAAGTCCGCCTACTGCCATCGGAAGGCATGATGCGAAGTACATAAGGCCTGACAGAAGTGAGATTTCTGTAGCTCCGCCTCCGAGCATTCCGATGTTTGAAAGTGCAATGAAGGCGATAAGAAGTCCGTAAATACCCTGTGTTCCCGGAAGCAGCTGAAGAATAAGCACCTTAGAGAACAATGACGGCTCCTGTGTAACCACTCCTGAAGCTGAGCGTCCTGCAAGACCTACACCTATAGCTGAACCACAACCTGCAAGACCTGCTGAAAGAGCAGCGCCGAGTACTGCAAAAAATAAACCTAAGTTTGACATAATTAAATATCCTCCTTAACAGAATAGTATTTAGTATTTTCCGTGAACGGCTCGAATTTCTTTCCTCCGCCGTCATAAAATTTTCCAAAGAACTCAACAAACTGAAGTCGGTTTGTATGAACATATGCTCCGAGAACATTTATAGAAAGGTTGAGAATATGTCCTACAACAAATATCACTGCAAATATTATTATGCCGATGGGAAGCGGCAGCGCGCTGCTGACCATTGCGCCCATCTTGTTAAATACCTGTGCGATAACGCCGGTTGCGAGTCCGAGTGCTAAAAGTCTTGAGTAAGAAAGTATGTCGGAAAGCCAGCCCGTACATCCGTAGGCGCTGTACAAACCTGATGCAATACGAACTCCCCAGTTTTTATTTTCGCGTCCTCCCGTAAGCGTAACCCCTATTGCACCTATTATGGTGACCCATTTAGATGCAAAAGCCACTGACGGGCTGAGCGTTATGTTAAGCGAGAGCATTCCTGTTATCATATCCATCGAAAGAAGGTATACAATAGCTCCTCCGATGAACATATACCAGAAAATTACATCGTATATTGCATCCTTTATCTGACCGTTCTTCAAAAGCACATAAAGCTTTACGGTAAGTCCGGTAAACAGATGGACAATGCCTATTGCAAACGATGCAACGAGAAGTCTCATGGGCTCTTCCTGCGGATTGAACCATATGGGGTCAAGTGATATGTCGGGCCTGTTGAAGAATGTGGTTGCTATGACATTGACCGCATCTCCGAAAAAGCTTCCGAACATAAAGCCCCAAAAGGTCGTGGATATTCCCGAGAAGAACATAAGCTTCATCATCTTCTTCATGTTTGGCTGAAGATTTTTTACCTTTAAAAGGATAAATCCGCAGCCGAGTGCCAGAAGAATGCCGTAGCCTGCATCCGAAAGCATCATTCCGAACAGGATGTAGTAGAAGCACGCAATTACCGCCGACGGATCTATCTCCGAAACACTCGGATATGAGTAAGCATCGACTACTGTTTCCATGGGATCCGTGAAAAATCCGTTTTTAAGTTCGCAAGGTACCTCATCATCAGGCAGCGGATCTGAAATTTCAACTACCGCCTCGAGTGCCTCGAGCTTCTTTTTAAGCGCATCTGCCGTTTTTGCAGGTGTAAAACCGCTTATAAAGAATGCATTTACCGACTGCGGGATCTGACACAGTACCTCATACTTATCCGATCTCATAGTATAGTAGTCGGCTGTGAATTTAAGATGCTCTCGCTCCGTGGCATATGATGCGATTTCCTCACCGCATTTTTTAATGTCGTTCTCAAGCTCGGCAATCTTCTTCTTTATCGAAGCAATTTCCTCTGTGGGAATCAGCTTACTCTGCGGAGCTTTTACAAAATCAAGCTTCTTTAAAGCATTCTCTACCATGTTTTCATCATCTGCATGACATACAACCATAAAGGCTGTCATGGTCTTTGAGCTGCTGATAAGGTCAATATCCACATCGGGAGCCTCTTCCCCATCACATGCCTCATAGAGTTTTGCATAAAGCTGTTCAAGTGTGTCCTCTTCTCCTACAGAGCCGATAAACGCCCTCGATTTGGCAGTGCCGCTGAAGTTAAGCGGCAGATCCAGATTTGTCCATGCACTTAATGTTTCCAGGCTGGTCTCGCATTTCGGAATCGCAGCCTTGTCTTCAAGTATCTGCTTGTTTACAGATATAATCTTTGAAGCAATGCCATAATATTCCATTGCATGACCTGTCTGTTCATCATATGAAGCTATTCCGATATCCGATGTCCCCTCAAAGGAAGATAACATTCCCTTTGAGCTGTCAGGAGCATATTCATCGAGTATGCTTAGAGCCTCTTCTGTCTGCTTTGCATATCGCATAAAGCCGGCTCTTTCAGCATTGACATCCATTTTATGAAGATCGTCATCCTGAATATCTCCGGAATTTATCTCCACTATGCCGACGCGCTGAAGAAGCTCTAGGATGTTTTTTCTCCTGGACTTTGGTCCGCATATGAAAATCCGCTTCATTCGTACTTTAGACATGTCCTTTGCCCTCCTCTCTTATTTTTTTATAATATGAAAATCAGTCATGGCTCATAAAAGCTTATTCATGACCTCTTTTACTGCTTCGGCCTGTTTTCCTGTTGCAGCATCCTTAAGCTCCTGCTTGGCCTTAAGTGCCTTTTCCTCTGCTTCTTTTACCTCACAGGCAGCTGCCTCTTCTGCTTCAGCTATTTTGGCCTTTGCCTCCTCAGCGGCTTTCTTTACTCCTGAGGAATAAAGCCCGGCAGCACTTTCCTTTGCGTCACTGACAAGCTTTTCTGCCTCCTGCCTGGCCCTGGCAAGTTCCGCAGTAGCTGATGATTCAGCTTCCTTAATCTTATCAATAATTTCCTTAGACAAGTTTCAACCTCCTGATCTTCTTTTTTATATAAACGATTTTAATGTCAGGCAGCATGATGCATTCTCAACCTGAATCAAAAACCATTCACATTCACTTTTCTTATGAAAATACTTCCGTTTTTTTTCTGTCTCTCACTGCCAAAAACGGCTGTTTGCCTGTGCCGGTGCCGTCAAATACCAGAAGAGCTGTTCCTATGTTAAAGGAATTAAACAAATCATCCAGAGTTTCTCCTGTGAGCTTTTCGTTCTCTTTAAACTTTTTTATAAGGCAAAGCAGTGTGTTTACGGTATCTGCATCCGTATCGGCACAGAGTCCCGGACTTCCTGCCAGAGTCATCATGCAAAAGCCGTCTCTTAATTCCTCGCTTTCGTCTTCTGAGGATTCCGGCGTTTCATTGGGATCTCCCAGTATACCTCCGGTGGTAACTCCGTCAGGAATATCTGCGTCTTCTATATGTATGGAGGCTCCGACCGCAATTACCGGGGATTCTTCCTTCCCTTTATCGCTCCCGAAAAGAGAACATACAGTTTCAGCCAGTTCAAAATCTATCCCTACAAGTTCTCTGCTCCTTGCATCATATTCCGAAAGGCGCCTGAGTCTTTCTACGCAAAGCTCATATGCATCTTCCCTGCAAATGCAGCCGGCAACAAGTTTTTTTTTGTTCCTTGTTGTAAGTTCCGCTGCCACCGCACGATATCCCATGCTTTATCCTATCATCCTTCCGATAACTTCCATGGCTTCTTCTATAAGTTCCGCCGGAGTCTGACTCTTAACTCCCACCACTACGCTTTCACAGTGATTAAACGGGATGAGCACCAGCTTTGCTCTGCCTGTACTTACTGCTGTTCCCACGGCTGCTGCCATTTTCGGCGTTACCTCTCCCAGCATGGAATCAGCTATGACAATTCCGACAGGACCTACAATGATATCTGCTTTTTTACAGGCTACGGCCACAGAATTCTCTCCTGTTCCCGAAATATCTGCTCCCGCCTTATTCATGGCCTGTGTTGCAGCAGCATTCGTGCCGACTGCCATTACTGTTGTCTTTGGGAAGCTCTGTTTTATATTCGCAACAAGCTGCTTTCCCATGCCGCCGCCCTTGGCATCTATAACTAAAATGTTCATAAAACTCCGTTAAAATTCAAAAAACTATATGACATTTTAACAAAACATTTTGTTCTTTACCACAATTGTCAAAACTTTGACCGCTTTTAAAGCCAGTGTATCTCACTTAATACAATTATCAGCTTATAAAAAAGCGCATGTCAACAACATGCGCCCCATCGTGCATCATCAACAAACCTCATGTGCAGTTTTCATTCGTTTGTTAACAAATTAACTAATCTGCACATTGCATATGATAATACAAATTTGCCGATAATTCAACTAATTGTATACAGTTATACAATAATATTTTTTTAATTACTTACCATAAGTTTAAGTGATGCTTACTTATTAAAATTTATAAAATGGCTATAAATAAGGCTTTTAGAGGTTTTAGTGTTACTAATTTGTTACTAACTGAATGTTTTTAAAATTATCTTATTGTATTGAATTATGTCTTTTTTTAAACGAATTACGGACTGCATCAATGTTTTATTCAAAAGTTATAATTGTATTGTCTTGTTGACTAATGCGCATTAAATGCGTATAATGTGTTTACTGGAGGAATTATGAAAAACAAGGAACTGCTTGAACTCTTAGAGCGTAACGGTTGGTATCTCAAACGCAATGGCAATAATCATGACATCTATACCAATGGCGTAGATATTGAGCCAATCCCACGCCATAGAGAAATTAAAGAGAATTTAGCCAAGGCGATTGTTAAACGCCGCAACCTCAAATAAATTTATTGTACGGAGGAAATCATAATGAAGAACGCTTACCCGATTATCTTGACTCCAGAAAGATTCGGTTACACTGTTTATGTCCCGGATTTTGATATCAATACTGAGGGAAATTCGCTTGCTGAGGCCATCGAAATGGCACGCGATGCAATCGGTCTTGTTGGAATAGACATGGAAGATGATAAAAAGCTCTTGCCGTCTGCAACAGATATTGATAAAGTGCATGTTCCTGCAGGCTCTTTTGTTTCGCTTGTCGACATTGATTTTAAGGAATACAGGCGGCAGAATGATTTTCGTACTGTTAGAAAAAATTGTACAATCCCTTCATGGCTTAATGACGAAGCCTTAAAAGCAGGCCTTAACTTTTCAGCGTTGCTTCAATCATCAATTAAAGCAGAACTGCATATTTCATAATGTATCAAAAAAGGGAAGTTGCCGTACAGCTTCCCTTAATTTTTATTCTTCAGCCACCCATATATGCTGCGCTCCGCTACCATCTGTAATGTAGCAAGCCCCTTCAAGGTCTCCTGACTCTTCCAGGTAATACTTGCTGCCGGATATGGTCTGCCAGCCTGTCAGCATCTTGCCTTTACACTGTGTTTCGTGTCATATCTGTTGGCACTTATAAAGCAATTCATCATCGTTTATGTGTGCTTCTTGTGCGACCTGCATACGCAATCTGGATTATCTCCGTGGTCTGTGTCATACCAGAGGATGTAGAACGCTGTGCTTTGCATATAGCCATATAGTCTATGTGTTCCGTTAAGTCGGATTGATATCAATGACTCTCCCTCTATATGTTGATTCGCTAATCTGTCTCTTGCTGTCTTGTTTAAGCTCTCAACATTGATTGAATGATTCATCTTCTTGGCTGTGATTAATATCTCTGACCACGTCCGTCTTTCTAAGTCTTTAAGCTTTGGTAAGATTTCATTCCACAACCCTTGCTCCGTTATATTCCATTGTTCAACATCGCATGAACTGAAGCACCATGACGGATATTCCTTGTAATAAGCGTCTGTATCTACAATTGTTTTTATTGACCGCCCTGGAGTGGCTTTGATTTTTGGTTCCTTGCTCATTTTTATAATCCACCATAATATTCCGACATATCTGCTTTTGATATTACATTGCTGCAAATAGTCCCAACCGGAACGCCTTGCCTTGCTTTTATCCATGGAGCTTCCATGTGAGTTAACCTGCTAAGCCATTGTGCATCATGCGGTGCGTAGAAATCGAGAACTTTATCTATTGTGTCCTTTTGAGTGGCTGACAGTTCTCCCTCTACTTTGCTTGCTTCATCATTTACGCTGATTTTGAACTTGCCTTTTGTGTTGTAGTAAAGAACTGGGCACACTGGACCATTGACCCATGCCTCAAAGTCTTCAGGAAATAGTTCGTTGTCATCCCAGACCAATGACCATGCTTGAGCGTAATAGCAGAGCTTTTGCAGCTTCATTGCAGACATTGACCCTTGCTTTTCCAGTATGTACTTAGCTGTTGAAAAAATATTAGCCATAGCATCTACCTCCGTTTGTCTTAATATACCAACTATTTTGAGGTTGTGTTGTTCTTTTTTTTGTGAATAGTATTATATGTTTCCACAGATATGTGTTACAATCTGAGTATGGAGGTGATTGCATGTATACCCAAGCTGCTATGAAGGCTGCTAATAAATATAAGCGTGATAAACTTAAGCGTATTGCGCTGGAGGTCAGCCTTGATGATTATGCCAAGATTGTTGATTATGCTAACGGCAGGCCTATTGCAACTGTGCTAAAGGAAATTATTAAGGAAAAGTTGAATTAACTATTGATATATGTGTCAACATATAGTATAATAGTATTGTCAGTTGAGATGCTGATAATATTCGGAAAGGAGCTTATATGGAAATGACTGGGAGAGAAGTCGTTAACTTGATTGAAAAGCTTGAGCAAAAGGGTATGAGTGCTGAAGAAATAATCGAGATTATCAAGTACATTGAAACGCATCAGCCGGAAAGTAACTAAAACTTAATATCGCAAACAAAAGAGGGAGGCTGTCGGATGGCCTCCCTCACTCTTTGTCTATGTTTAAATCGCAAACGAAAGACATTTTTATAATACTGTATAGTGATGTAAACTTCAACCTATTGTATATCAACCTACTATCATAATGCTCTGTACCCCGCTTGCATCTGATGCATACATCGCGCCCTCAAGGTCTCCTGACTCTTCCAGGTAATACTTGCTGCCGTCAATGGTTATCCATCCGGTATGCATTGCTCCGTCAGTGCCGAAGTGATACCATCTTGTTTTGCCGTCTGCGTTCTTGATTTTGTTCCATCCGTGTGCATTTGTTCCTTCGGCTATGCGATAATACCACTTATCGCCGGATTTAATCCATCCCAGCTTTATATTCTCATCATATGCCGGTCTTCCGTAACCTGCTATGCGGCTATTGCCCATCTGATAGCTCTTTTCAAACACTCCGCCGCCGTTTGGTACTACTCCGGCAGTTGATGATGTGTTGCCCTCTATCGTAGTCACTGTGTTACCGTTTACCGCTTTTACTATGCCAACATGGCATATTCGCGTGCTGTTCTTGAAATATATGATGTCTCCCTTTTTAGGATTGCCTGTAACCCATCGCCCAGCACTCTTAAAATATCCTGCTGCCGTTGGCGTGTAATAGCTCCAACTTGGCATATTTAAAAGCTTCTTTCCCGCTGCCGTTCCGTATGCTTTCATAAAGCACCAGTCGACAAATGCCTGACACCATGGTTCACCCTGCATGTTATCATTCAAATCTCGCCAATACTTTGTGAAATTGCCGCTTCCGGCATTTGCGGTCTTGCTGTCCAGGTTTGATGAGCTGTTCTTTTCAAGATAGCCTGTTTCATCTAAGGCTACCTGTATAAGTTTATCTACTGTATTAGCCATATCCTACCTCTTGAAAATGATTGACATTCTTTCAGACAGAGCTTATATTGAAAATACAAAAGGTGCTACCGATAGACGGTTCACCAATGTTTAGTTAGTAAAAACACTAACCGTTCCTTGGCGAGAGGCGGTTAGTGTTTTTGGGTTATATCATAAACGATTTTGATTATCGTTGCGAGCATCACTGTATAAGCAATGAGTTCTTCAAATGTAACCATCACACGCACCTCCCTTCTTAGATTAAATCCTCGAAAGAAGTGAACCGCCTACCGTTTCAGGTAGCACCTTATTCAATTATAAGGTGCCGCCCTGTTTTATTCAATCGTATGTTTATTATGATGTTTTCTCTTTGTTGTACTGATTAGTTGAAATCTGCAGCATAGCTCCAAGAAATGCATCAACCGCCGTGACCGTTCCTACGACCTGCTCACCGTATGGAAGGTTCCATATACCCGCAAGCGCAAAATAAAGTGTTCCGGCTGCAGGCAGCGCAATCTGAGCGATAAATTTTAGAACATCATAGGCTTCATTTGATAATCTCATGTTATACCTCCTTTATAAATACTGTACTATCATCTGTGCCAACCCAACAGCCAGTGCACCCACTATCACACCCACAATGGTATTTATTGCCGTCTTCTTTATCTCCCTTGCAGTATCTATAGGCATTCTTTCAAGCTTATCTATCCGGTCTGACTGGTGTTGCATTTCCTTTAACATGTTTTCCATGTTTATAGCTAATCTGTTTACTGTAGCTATGTTTCCTCGTATCTCCTGGATTGCTATAGCGTGTGAGTTTATTCGCTCATCAATCCTCTTTATTTCAGCCTTTACTACTTCTTCCATGTATGAAGCTCCTTTTTATTGATGCTTTTATTTTGTCATACAGGTATGGCTCTGTTATGTAAACTATGCAGCACTTTCTTTTTAAAGGATTGCCTCAACCTTTTTTCTCCACAGTTCCGGTACATCTTCTATAGTGAGCTTTCCTGCCTTGATTCTTGATACATAGAATTTAACCATTGTTTTTCTCACTTTCTGACACCTTTATTTCACTTGCTGATATTAGTGCCGCTATCTGTTCCTCCATCGATGCAAGCCTTTCTTCATGAGCTGCCACCATTCCCGCAAGTTCCTCTATTGCTTCATCCGAGATATCTGCTCTTTCGGTAAGTCTGCCTTCTGCATTTTCCTCTAAGGATGTGGTTGTCAGGGCAATTTCCGCCATGTTTGAATAGATAAGCAGCTTTGCACTGTTTACGGCTTTGTTATAATAAATATCCGTCACTTCTCCATATCTGGAAATCACTATCTTTGCGTTTGTAGTGAACATGGCGGCAATCTTCTCTATAGACTTTTTGCCTTGCTCGATGGTTATAATCATCAAGCCATCCGCTGACACAGCGACTTTCTTAACACCGGAAAGCTCCTCATCATTAACTTTTATCTCGATATTTTCCATGGTTCCTCCTTATGTGTGATAGATGCGAGTGATATAAAAGGCTGCCAATACGAAGTTTGTGGTGGTTAATGCCGGAATTGAACTAGAATCACTTTGAATCGGCGTTACTCCGTACACAGTTCCGCTTGCTGCAGTTACCTTGGCTGTAGTGTTTTTGCCTGTACCTTCTTTATATTTGTAGGTTTTTGAATATATTGTAGATGATGACAAAGTAACAAGTTCTGCCGATACTTCTCTTGCTGCATTATCGCTCCATTTAAACACCCATCGTAAATTTGTCAGATATTTAGTATCCTTTACATATATGTATTCCAATGCATCACCGTACTTAGCGCGCTTGTGGCAAATATATGGCTGAGAGCTTCCTCCCAGGTCAAGTGTGCCGGGTGAACGGCCTGCACTTTCGCTAATGCTAACACCAATAACTGTACCGTCATGCCACCCGCTATTATAAATGTCGTTCTTGTAGTGCGATGTGCCATTAACCCATTTAGTACTCCATGAAGCTGTCTTATTAGCTGTGGTATCATCGCTCCACACGGTATCGCTTGCAAATTTAAGCGACCATGTGACAGTGTTGTTAGTTCCGATGTTGGAGCTTGAATCAGTCTGTGAGGCGGTGCCGGACTGATTAACATATGTACTGTCAAGATTATTAACAGTTACAGCATGCGATGTACCTTCAACCCATGAAAAGCTTGTTTCACTAAGTGCCGGTATGACAATGCTTCTCTTTGCAATATCCCATGTATAGGATACTGTCAAGGTCGTACCGTCCTTCCATGCAAAGCCCTTCTTAGGCGTAAATGTCACTGTATATGTTCCTGCATTCCTTGCGGAAGTTATGCCGCCTACAGTGAGCTGATTTTCATCGTATCCGACTATTTCCGGCTCATAGACCGCATTTGCAAAGATATAGGAACCTGTAACTGTTGGTTTATCTATATAAATTGTCGACTCATAGACTAAAGTGTTATTAAAGAATACCCGTTCAACCTTAGTGCCGTTAAAATAGACATTCTCAACCTCTGTGCCGTTAAACTGAAGTGCCATGTATATCTCCTCAGATTGTGATATAAAGGTTAGTGCCTGTAAGTTTAAAGTAATTCTTTAAATCTGCTGCCCTAAGATATGAAACATCAATCTCCGAAGCTTGCACCGAAAAGTTCTCTACACCGGATACCAACACATGATACTGTGCAAGAAGATACTGATATGTTCCATCAGGGTTGTCCTCTAAATCCTGCTGTGTAAGTGCCGGATATCCACTTGAACTTGTTATTGTTTTTAGGGATAGTTGGTTTAACTGCGTTTCTGTGTTCTCCTTGCTCATATCAAGCTCAAGGACAACGCTGCAATATAACTCACCTGTAGTTACTGTTTCCAAAGGCACTGTATGCGTTCCGGTTACTCTTATCTGTCTGCCCTGGATAAGTAAGTATCCATCAGAGATATACATATTTGAACCGTCACTTGTTATAGTACAGCCCTTTGTAATGCCATTTTGACTGCCGGAGAACTTTTTAACCAAGTTTGCCATGTCTGCCGACTTAATCGTTTGCTCATCAAATGTGATTCCGCTTATCATGATGCACTCCTTATCTTATCTATCAATGTCACTTTAAGCTTCCCCAGCTCAATTGACGCAAATCTGCTTTTATTGTTGACGCTCGTTGATGTAACAAGCGATGTTCTGATGCCGTCCTTTGTCCTTATAGTGCAGTCTCTGCCTATGTATAAATCTATGTAGTCATATAATTTAGATTCCATATACAGGTCGAAAGCAATCTTATGCGAATAGCTGTTTGCCGAAAACTCATCCTGTACGCTTTGGTACATTTCCTCTTCGGTTTCTGCTTCTATGATTTTTGACTTTGTTGAACCTTTAGCTCTGTTCTCGTCTGTCTTATCCGTTGAGATGCTTCTGTCATTTAAAAGATAGTA
Source organism: Lachnospiraceae bacterium (assembly GCA_963598245.1). Lineage (GTDB taxonomy): Bacteria > Bacillota > Clostridia > Lachnospirales > Lachnospiraceae > Avilachnospira. The sequence goes on from CAVBSU010000014.1 coordinate 25,061, forward strand.
TTCATGCGATGTGGTTTCGGTTATTTCATCACTGCCTTCTGCCTTATGATTCCACTGCACCAGCAACTTAGTCAGTGCATCCACTGCATAGTTTTCAGTATATTCCGAAATATCTGTGTCATTTGCGTTTATTTTTATAGCAGCCTCGGAGTTGTTGGTTATATATATCTTTAATGCTGTGGAGCTTATTAAGAAACCGACTGACACTCCGTACTTTTCAAGACAATTTCCTAAAAAGGTCTTTAGGTTAAAGCACCCGTCCGTCAGGGTAACGATACTTGACACCTTTGCATATACCTTTGTGTGGGTCAAAGCTTCCACGCTGATGTAAGATTTATCAAGCATTGTGTCGCCGGAACTTACCCAGTTAGCTTCAATTGTAGCTGCTATAAAATCCTCAATGCCCGTTGTAGATATAGTATCCTCGCCGCTTATGAAGACAAATCTGTTAAACAGCTGCTCTTTTTGAAGAATAGTCACCTTATAAGTATTACTCTTTGAGTTAGCCTCGTACTCTTTAAAAATGCCGATAAAAATCGTATCTCCGTTTGATTTACATATCACATAGTCATCTGCCTCGGCATTTGGCTGTTTATGAGCTGTGATTGTAGATTTGTCGGAAAACTCTATGTCACGATTAAACTCGTATTCTTCAAACTCTAACAGATCTTTTATTTTAAGCGTGCCGGCATCAATGATATAAGCTATAAGTTTGCCGTTTGGGTTTATGTACACTCCATCATTCAATACTGTGTTTGATATATTCATGCATCACACCGCCCTGTAAAGCTTCTTCATTGTAAATATAACCTGGTTAGTAATATCACTTTCTGCAGTAAGCAATATCCTTGATGAGCCTATAGGGATTTTAAAGAAGTTATTGTTTTCAATGTCAAGATTTGCTACGAGGCTTACATTGCCGCTGGCTTTTTTGACATAGCAATATAAATCACCGTCTACTGTTGATAGCTCTATCGTTTCGCCCTCTGCAGCATCACCTATGATATCGATGCGCGCTTTTTCTTCTTCATCCTGCGTTAGAACCAAACTTGGGTTTGTAACAGCTCCATGAAAGCTTACGGTGAACGGAGCTTCAACACTTCCGTCATTAGACACATCTATCACACCCTTTGACTTACTTCTGAATGAGGCCGGAAATTTAAATGGATACTTAAGAACAGTATCCTCCGCGGTGCTAAAACTATATGTCAAGGTTGCGTTAGCGTACCACAGAGAACGAGGCTGTAAAACGACAGAACATTCTAAAACCCTATTGTCTATCTTTGAAAATGAGTATTTAGTAAGATCTACATCTTTGTAGTATGTTCCTATCGATGTAGTCCGTGACAGCTTCAGCTTTTTGGATGTCCTTAAAAACTTTAAACATGTTGTCTGCGACTTATAGGGGTCTTCTGATGCAAAAAGTACCGTGCCTGTTATTGATGTCTGTTTATCCGTCAGATAATCTTGTACCCAGGTGTTACCTAGTAATGTATAGCTTGCGGACATTTCAAAGCCCATGCCTGTAGGCTTTGAAAATAATCCTCTCTCTTTGCTCTCGAATGCGTAGCTTTGCCCGTATTCGTTTATAAGTGTAAATTTGGTTATCATACCATTGCTCCCAATACTCTGTTGACTGATGTAGCGATAACCTTTCCGTCTAACTCTGTAACATTGTTAAGATATATCGTGTATGGCTGCATGGAGCGTGGTTTACTTATGCTCTCGAGGTTACTCACAGGCGCAGTGATGGCCGCAGCCATGTTATAGGCGGAGCGTTCAAGCTCATCCATCTTGTCATTAAGACCATTGATAAGCCCCTCAGTAGCGTATACGCCTGCTCCAAACAGCTTTTTAGACGGTGAATGCTCGTCTAATCCGTCCTCTCCGGTAATAGTGTCCCATATTGCCGAAACAACATCCTTTGCTGCAGATATAACCCAACTGATGCCGTTTCTTATGCCGTTTGCAATACCTTTGATAGCGTCTAGCCCAATCTGCAACCAGTTTGTCTCTTTCCACTTATTTATAAAGCTGTCTGTAACTTGCTTTGCGCTGTCAACTATCTGTGGGATGCTCTGTATGATCCCCTTTACTATCTCACCGAGCATCGTAATACCGGCAACAAGTATCTTTGGCAGATACTCGGTTATCTTGGCAAGAAATGCCGACAATACTTTTATCGTTCCGACTAATAACTCCGGGATAGTGTTCAAGATACCACTGATGAGTTTTTTTAGTATCTCGATACCTGCCTTTAATATATTGGGCAGTTGAGTACCAATAGTAAGCAATAACTGTGCAACTAACTCTAAAGCCGTTGCTATAAGGTCTGGCAATATACTTATAATGCCCGCAATCAGCTGTTTTAGCATGTTTGCACCCATCGCCAATATCTCAGGGAGGTTTTCGAAAAATGTGGTTAAAAGCTGATTTATCACAGTGAATGCCGCTGTTACTATATCCGGGAGCTTTGAAGCAATACCCTCTATCAAATTACGAAGAAACTCCGTGCCGGTATTGAAAAATTCTGTTGACGACTGCATGAATGTGTCCCACAAAGTTGCTATCGCCGTGCCTGCCCATACAATCACCTCCGGCAATTTATTAAGCATGCCCTGCAAGATGCTTTGTAAGATGTTAGAGCCTGTTTGAAGTAATGTCGGAAGGTGATTTGTAATTGTATCGCATAAGCCTGTTATTATCTCAAGGCCTATTCCGCCTGCTTCGCCTAAAAAATTCATTGCGGCATCCAAACCGCTTTGAATTCCCGTCATTATACTTGTACCGACACTGCTCCAATCAGTACTTTTTGCAAATCCGAATGCTTCTTTAAGCGCAGTCATGAGCTTTTCGGCTACTTCAGTCATATAGCCAAACCAGTCAACCTCTTTAATTTTCTCCACTACAACAGTGCCGATACTTGCAACAGCCTGAGCCGCAACAGGTATGACATTATCTACAACAGTAGACGCAGAATCAACCAGATTTCCAAAGGTTTGTCCGACATCTGCATCCTTATCTGCCAGGGATGTCACAAAGTTCTCCCATGCAGATTTTGCCATTCCCATGCTTCCTTCAATGGTTGTCGCTGCTTCTCTTGCTGTAGTGCCTGCGATGTTCTGCTTTTGCTGTACAATTTCTATTGCACGGACAATATCTGCAAAACTGTCAATGGATAGATCTGCTGCCTTTCCATTTGCTACGGCATACTCATTAGCATCAGCAATAAGGCGTTCCATTTCTGTTTTTGTACCGCCATAACCGAGCTTGAGGTTGTCAAGCATGGTGTAGTTTTGCTTTGCAAAGCCTTGAAATGCATTAGTAACATTCTGCATGTCACCGCCAAAGGTGTTGTAGTTATCCGATATAGCTTTCATAGCTACATCGGTAAGCTCGGCTGCTTTCTGAGTGTCACCATCAAGGGAGTTTATAAGTGCAGCTGAAAAGCTCGTTGCCGTGTCCATGTACTGATTTGCACTCATTCCGGCTGTGGCATAAGCTTTTTTTGCATTGTCCAGAACTGTGTTTTGGGCTGTTTCGAGCTTTTGCCATTCATCCTGTACCTCAGCAACGCTTTTCCCGTTGGCTTTGGCATACTCCTCAACAGACTGTCCCATGTTGCCGTAGAGTTTTTGAACACCACCGACCATTTGCTCATACTCGCCATAGTTAGCAACTGCCTCTTTAGTAAGAGCTGCCACTCCTGCCCCGGCTGCTAAAAGGGCAGCACCTCCGACCTTAGCAACAGTCGCAAGGGCACTGCCTATTTTCTCGCCGACATTCTGAGCTGTAGTCTTTGCATTTTCCAAGCCTTCCTTGTATGCGTCTGAATTCAGTTTTAAAACGGCACATAGCTCAAATATGTTCATGTTATTCCTCTTTCAGCCGAGATAAGATGTCTGCAGCAATCTCCTCGGCTGATTTTCTGTCTAATGCTGGCTTAGTATAAATTAAATCAATGTATCGCTTGCCAAGCATCTTGTTTTGCCCTCTGTAATACAAAGAATCAGTGATGTAAATTTCATATGCCCTCTTTCTTTGCATTTCTTTGAAGTAAGCTATAAGGTAATGCAAAAAGGGTCTTATTCTACGACTGCCTCTGTACTCTCCATAGCAGAGCCAGAAGATATCTTTTCCATCAACTGACCCTGCGACTTGAAAAAATCAAGCAGTTCTTTGTCATTTAGAACGCTTAAGATAGTGGCCGGAAGAGTGAAGATATTGCACTTATACTCTTTAACCGGAACTCCCTCAAGCCTTGCTAAAATCTCTATGACGCTTTTTTTGTGCTTCTTTATAGCTACTCTGACAGCCTTTACTCGGCTTTCATTCCATGCTCTTGATATCTCCGTGTCAGTGAATATTTCAACAACCGGGTCAAGGATATCGGCTAGCAATTCAAGAGCGTCCTCATTTTCATACTCCAGTAGTTTTTTCATTTTATCCCCCCTAATGAATTATTCCTCTGTGCCTGCCTTGATATAGATTTCAAACGGAACAGTGTCCTGTGCCTCCATAGAGTAGTGTCCGGTAAATTCAAACTGGAATGTTCCCTTTGCATCATCAGAGGACTGTATCTTAAATCCGCCCGTTGAAAGAGAATTTTTAAGCTTGATAGCACAGAAGCCTCCGTTAGTCTCTCCGTTAAGGTTGGAGTAGTCTCCAATCCACCATATATCCGAAAAGTCCGATACTGAGACATCATTTCGTGGAACGATGTGCGTTGCATCTGCGCTGTCTATATCTGCTGCAGCTACAAGCTGTTTTGCCATGCCAGCTGTTAAGGATATAAAGGTACCGGAAAGCTTAGCCTCCCATGACTCAAGCTGTTTTAGCTCCATCATGTTCTTAGGGCAATTATCAATGTCCTCTCCCAAGTCAGCGAATGAAGGTGTAGCCTCAAATGAAATTCCACCGGAGGTTGCTCCGATAATATCTGCATTAGAAACCTCTCCGGTGGACGGAGTAAAGCTCTTAACTAAAACTCCTGCATTAAGCTGAAGCTGTTTGAATGTGTCTGTTGGTATCTGAGTAAACTTCATGCTTTCTCCTTATAATGTTAAATATTCTAGTGTTACATTAAGCTGCCTTAGCTTAATCGTGGTATCGTTCTTGGCGTTGGCATTTACACACCACGGAGAGCCTTTTTTAATCCATATAGCACCGCTGTCACAGTTGATAATTTTTCCTCCCATGCCGATTGCTTTTGCAATCTCATCAACCTTGGCATTCGGTACGGCCTCGGAGTCTGTTTTGTACCAAAGCTGAACCGTGATATAAACCTCACCTTTACCGAGTGACGAACGCTCCACCTCATAAGTCAAGTATGGCAAAAGTGTGTTATCAGGCACTGCGGTGTCAGGATATGCATCCAGACCAAAGCCTGAAAAGAAATTTAATAGTGCTGCTGTCTCTGTCATGTTGTAAGTGTCCATTTCTCAGCGGATACCTGACGCATGTCAAGCGTTGCGCTGCCAGGTGTTTTTTTATCCGTGCCGTCCGAGGTGATACGGAAGATTGTGCCGTCAGCTTCACGCTTTATTACATCATGAAACTCCAGGCTCACATTTCTTGATGTAGTGATTGTATAAAGATTTGTTACGCCTTCAGCCTCTGCCACTCTTGCAGCCGTAGAGCTGTCAAGCGTTAAAGCCGCCTGTACGATAGCTCCCTCCGTCCATTCCGTAGAATAGCCTCCCTCACCGTCCGATACTTTAGCTTTATTCATGATGATAAAAGGCTCTGTGAAGTTCTCTAACAGGCTCATATTTTCCTCCATGCGTTAAGCCTTTTGCGGAATGTATCAATCCAGGAAAGCCCTGCTCCGTTTTGTCCTGTAGCTTTAGTGTAGCTGTAGCCTCCAAAACTTTCACTTGTGTAAGGCGTTTCTGCGCCGTATTTAGCCTCATACTCCTCGATTTCATTTACCAACGATAAAAAGCTCGCCGGAGGAGCTAAAAGCGTTATATAGCCGTCAAAAGCTTCGTCAGTTAAGTTATCGCCATACTGATACACACCATTATTAAATATTGACCCTTCTATCAGGAAGTATTGCCCCTCAGTAATGCACTGGGGGCTTATAATACCGTCCTTAATAGTAAACTGTCCGCTGTACTCACGAACCGGGAAGAAGTTTTTAATCTCCCTCATTACCTCTTCAAGCATCATAAGCCCCTTTTATTACTTAAGTTGTTGCACTCTCAATAGAGCCTACCACTATACCGTCAAGCTTCTCGGCAAGAAGCTGAATGCCGGAAATCATAACATCAGATGCTGTCATGTTGGTATAATCCGGTGTCTCATGGATACCGATATATCCCGTTGCGTCTGTTGTGAAGCTGAATGCCTCTGACAGTCCTGCGCCGTTTACAGGTATGTAGTAAAGGATGATGTTATCCTTTGCTGTTGCATAAAGCTTTCCCTGCGGCACATCGCTGTTAAGAACGAGTGTTCCCATGCCGAGGAAGTTCTCAACATAGCTCATTCCAAATGTGGTCTGCGTTGTAATCTGTGCCGATGCAAGATATGTGGCTATATCAAGCGGGTTCATGAAGAATACCGACTCGATAGAGCTATCCTCAAAAAGAACCTGAAGCTTGCCCCATGCCTGTGCAATAGCCGCCTGTACCCCTACACCGGAAGCTATTCCCGTTCCTGTTGCGAGGAACTCGAAGAAGCTTGAACGGATAGTCTTCTGAATGTCTTTTGCCATTCTGTCGGTTGTAAGCTGTACAGCCTGCTCATAGCCGGACTGGATGATAGCCTCTGCCGATGTAGCCTTTCTCCACTTCTTAAGCGTGATTTCTGTGTAATTCTTAGCAGTAATCTTGTAAGCGGAAAGCGGAATTGTCTCACCTTCCTTTACAACGCCTGTTGCAAGAGTTCCTGTTGCCTTGTAGGTCTTAAGAACTGCACCTTCCTCTTTTGCTATCTTGCGAGTTACACCAAGTGCCTCCGTAAGTTTTCTTATATCGCCCTCAAAAAGCTCTGCAACTTCAATCTCTCTTACCTTTGCATCGGTAAGGTCAGTGGTTTTAATAAGATTTGTTTCTGCTGCCATAATCTCTTACTCCTGTTTACTGATAAATAACTGCGGATTATCCTTTATAGCCTGTCTGCGTTCTGCACGGTCAGTTATCTTCATGATTTCATTTTTAGATGTATACTTGCCGCCGTTGTCATTCTGCTGTGGCTTTTGAGTATCCGCTCCTCTGGTTTCTGTAGTTACTATGAAGTCCGACCAATCGTTCTTGATTGCGTCTTTAAGCTTGTCAGCGTCCGTGAATACTCCGTCCTTAAACTCCATATTGTCAAGGTCTGTGACCTTTATTATGGAGTTGATACGCTTCTCGCTTACACCTGCCTCTTTAAGCAGTGCCTTATAGCTGTCGGCTTTAAGCTCCTTTGAAGCTTTGGAAGCCTGCTCGGTCTTGTAAGCCTTGAAAGCATCTCGTTCCTTTTCAAACTTTGACTTCCATTCGTCAGCATCGTCGGTGCCGTGATTTGACTTTTTATAGTCCTCAAACTCCTTTGACAGCTCGTCAAACTTGTCTTTCTCTGCGTCAATCTCAGAGTGGAACAGGTCAAGCAGTGCTTTTGTTGACCCCTCTAAAGTCTCATCGTCAGATTTGAATGCGCTCAATATCTTATTAAGGTCACTTCTTTTTAATGCCATTTTAATCCCCCTTGCTCGTGGTTGCGTTTCTCCGCTATTTTTCTTAATTGTGGCACAAAAAGAAGGCTCGTTTATGCATGGTTTTGCACTTTCGAGCCTTTTAGGAAGGAGGATAAAACCTACCTTTTAAATATTCTCATAAAAAGAAGGCTCGGATATGTATGTACATCCGCAGCCCTCATTTTTTAATTTTTCAATTCATCTATAGCAACTTGCTTATAAGTGTCTATGTGTTCCTTTATTGCCGGTTTTATAAAGGGTCGTGCCTTCATGCCACTTGTCCGATGCCACTTGCCTTCTGAGTCCTGATAGCACCAGGGCGTTTGTCTTCCTCCCGCGACATACTTTCCCGTGCCCATCTCTACATAAACCCCATAGTTTACATCCGTGCCGACACCCATATAGAATTCTGCTTCGCCCTCTTGCCCTTTAGTAAAGGTCACGCTGTTTCTTAAATTTCCCGTATCTACAGCTCCGGAGGCCGTAAGGTTTTCCTTAGCATAGCCCTCTGCGAGCTGTCCCCACATTTCCGTGATTTTAAGCCCCTTTGCCTTTAATGCTGCCTTTATCTCCGGAGTATAATCAAGCTTTATTGAAAAATTCTCATTTGCCATATTGCTTTACCCACTTTGCAAATCACACGAATGGAATTATTGCCTTGGTACTTTTAAGAAAATTCTCAGCTTTACTTATAAAAGAATTATCGCTTAAGTACTCAATGCCAGTCGGCGTTATCATACAGTGTTCTAAATTAACCGGCATATTCCTTGCGCCGTCTATTCCTGCAAATATGACTCCTTCGATAAGATTATAGCGTTGCAGATTATATATGATATACGCCCAGTAACGCTTGTTTATTGACTGGTCGTTCACCTTAAAGTAATCACTGTCAATGCCTATCATTTTAGTGTCAACATCAATGCCCTTCTTCAAGCACTGATATAAATATGCGAGTATTTGATACACAATTACATGATAATCATCCTTAGCCATGGATTTTGCCTTTCTGTCAGTCTTATATAATATCCGGTGGCAGGTTAATACCAAGCTATCATGCCGTCTTCTTGAAAATCAGAGTTTGCTATCATATCTCGCATCTTAGACATCATATGACCTGCGTACCACTCAAAGGTATCTTCCTTGGAACACTCCTTATTGAGAAGCTCTGCATCTAAGCTCATCGTTATTCGCCCATATTCTTTTCCGTTTTCCGGATAGTATCTATAGGTTACTTCTCTATCATTTATTTTTTCTCTTTTGAATGTTAGCATTTTTCCATTCCCTTCTCTTCTATAATCTCGAACAGATTAGGATTATAGCCATACTCTTCGCCTGTTTCATCAATGATGCCGTACATGCCCAAATCTCCGATTTCTGCATTATTTGCCGCAATACTTGTGCAAGTTTTTGCCCGGAGTAATCTTTATTCCGTCAAC
>CAVBSU010000015.1:0-5916 GCA_963598245.1 Lachnospiraceae bacterium
TGCCGAGGTTGAGTATGACGGGAATATCACCGGTGAGGTTGCAGATTATGCCCTGGATATCTTAAATGTAGATCGTCTGGGGCTCGATCAGAATGACAGAGAATATCTGCTTGCAATAATAGAAAAGTTCAAGGGCGGACCGGTAGGCATTGATACCATAGCGGCCTCATTAAGTGAGGATACCGGAACTCTTGAGGATGTAGTGGAGCCATATCTTCTTATGAATGGCCTTATACAGAGGACTTCCAGAGGAAGGATAGCGACTGAGCTTGCGTATGAGCACCTGGGGCTGGAAAGGCTTGGGCAGCAGGAGCTGAGAATATAAAAAATATACGGCTGTCGTAGGGCAGATGGGGATGTGACCATGGCACAAAATAATAATGATATAAAAAGTATGACGGCAGAGGTTCTTATCGGGGGAAAGATATTCAGGCTTTCCGGGGCGGAGCCTGAATATCTTCACAGAGTGGCAGAACTTGTAAACCGCAAAACAGTTGATGTAAAGACATCCTCCGGATATAAAAATCTGGATGATGACTACAGGGCACTGCTTTTAAACCTCAACATAGCAGATGAGTATTTCAAGGCAGTGGCCGAGGCAGAGCAGTATAAGGCGGAAATGTCGGAAAGAGAGAATGAGCTTTATACGGCGAGACACGATCTTGTGAGTTTAAAGCTTAAGCTTGAAAACGCCTTAAAGCAGGAAGATATTCTGGAAAAACGCGTGAGTGAGTGGAAGAAGAAGTACGAGGAGCTTCTGAGTGAGCACGAAGAAAGCAATATGTGAGCTGCTTTCGCCGGCAGGTTCATTTGATGCGGCAAGGGCGGCAGTAAATGCGGGGGCTGATGCCATTTATATGGGTGGCCCTCTTTTTTCGGCACGCGCATATGCAAAAAGCTCCGAGGAGGAGCAGCTCTTAAAAAGCATTGAATTTTGTCGCATCAGGGATGTCCGTGTGTTTATGACTCTGAATACGCTTATAAAGGAGCGGGAGTTTGAAAAGCTGGAGGGTTATATAAGACCTTATTATAATGCCGGACTGGACGGAATAATAGTTCAGGATTTGGGAGTTATGCGTTTTATAAAGCATGAATTTCCAAAGCTTGAGCTTCATGTCAGTACACAGGCAGCAGTCACCGGGCCTCATTATGCCGGACTGTTAAAAAAAGCAGGAGCCTCACGCATAGTGCTTGCAAGAGAGCTTTCACTCGAGGAAATAAGGCATATTTATGAAGAAACCGGCGCAGAGCTGGAAGTATTTGCACACGGAGCTCTTTGCTATTCATTAAGCGGGCAATGTCTCATGAGCTCTTTTATCGGAGGCCGATCCGGAAACCGCGGACGCTGCGCAGGTCCGTGCAGGCTCCCCTTTGAAGTTATTAGAAAAGAAGGAAATACAGCTGTTCTCAATAATAAAAACGAACAATATGTGTTGTCTATGAAAGATCTCTGTACGGCAGAAAGACTTAAGGAAATGCTTGATGCAGGAGTATACTCCTTTAAGATAGAGGGGCGTATGAAATCACCGCTTTATGTGGCGGCTGTCACAAGTGTCTACAGAAAGTATCTGGACATTGCCATGGGAAAAAAGACAGAGGCATATACAGTTGAAGACTCGGATTACAGGCTTTTATCGGAAGCCTTTGAAAGGGGAGGATACACTGACGGATATTTAAACCATAAAAACGGCCGTGATATGATAACGCTTTATGAGAAAAACAAGCTCAAGGTGCATGATGAGAGCATTATGGAGACTCTTAAGGAAAAGTATCTTGATAATGATAAAAAAATACCGGTATCGGGATATATACTTATACGAACAGGCGCAGTGCCTGTATTCAGGCTTAAATGCAAGCATGAGGAAGGAGAACCTGAAGTCACCGTATATGGAGAAGTCAAAGTTACAGAGGCTCAAAAAAAGCCGGTCACAAAGGAGGACATAAAAGAAAGGCTCAGTAAATTCGGAGGCACGGATTTTGAGCTTGTAAATCTTACTATAGAAACGGATGAAGAGGATAATAAAAAGGAAGTATCCGAAGCAAAAAAGGGCTGGTTTTTACCCTTAAGTTCTCTTAATGAGCTCAGACGAAGAGCCGTGGAGGAGCTTAGAATTAAGATTTTGTCATGAGTTTCAAACACATAAGCGCTACAGTTGAAAATGAAGAGCAGCTTAAGGCTGTGATGAAAAGCAAAGCAGCGGAGCTTTGCTTTATCAACAGCGGTCTTTTCGGTACTGAGAAGTTTTCTTATTATGTGAATGAGGCACATGCTCACGACATGAAGCTGGGGCTTGGAATGCCGCAGCTTTGGAGAGATAAGGCTGAGAGCTTTTTTAAAGAAAATTCCGAAAAAATACGTAAGGCAGGCTTTGACTGTTATCTTTTTAAAAATCTTGAAGGGCTGTTGGCATTTAAAGATATGGGTCTTATGGGAAAGAATATGAAATATATGCTCGATCATACGGTCTATATTTTTAACAGGACATCTGCGGAGGAACTCGCAGACCTTATCAGGGCGGCAGACTGCGGGGAGGGCTTCTCAGGCATCACACTGCCGCTTGAGCTTAACATGCATGAGCTGAAAAGCCTGGCAGAGGCCGTTAAATCTGTAAAAATCATAAATAATTATCGTGCAGAGCTTTGTGTATACGGAAGAGCGCCTATGATGGCAAGCTCACAGTGCGTAAAGAAAACTGTTGCGGGCTGTGATAAAAAAACGGATACTCTGTATCTGAAGGACAGGAAGGAAGCACTTCTTGTCACAAGGAATATCTGCCGTTTCTGTTATGGCATCATTTATAACAGTGTACCGACAGCCATATATGATTTGAAGGATGAGATAAGAGGCATTGCCCCGGATAGCGTAAGGTATGAATTTACGCTCGAAAGCGGCAGGGAGGTGCTTGAGATATTAAAGTCGGAATGCCCAAAAGAGGGCAGTTTTACAAGAGGACATTTTAAAAAAAGTGTCGAATAAAAAAGTCTGCCGCTTCTGAAACGACAGACTTGGGTAAAACGATCAATGCTCCTGCATTTCTTCAATGGCAGCTAAAAGCGGAGGTATGAGCTGCTTTTTGCGGCTTACAACACCCTTAAGCAGGGCTATGCCGTCCTCAGGCTCAACTGAGAAGGCCTCGCGGACAATCTCTTCGGCATTTTTCCCGTAGTACATAAGGTCCGTGCTCTGGGTCTTCATATCGGTAAACATATAAAAAACAAACGGAATCGATTCCTTCGTGCATGCCTCCGGAAGATACGGCCTTATGAGCTCCTCGGCAGCTCGTCTGGAATTATCGGTCATATATATGGACTGACCTGCACCGAATTTTATATCGCCTCTGCTGAAGGTCTTAAAATCAGAGCTGAATACATCCTCCGCGCTTCTGCCGTACAAATCCGCACCGGCCTCGAACATCTGATCGGCATAGGTCTGTATATCCACATCAGCGATCTCAGCAAGCTTTTTTGCAGTTTCCTCATCTATAAAGGTAGAGGTCGGAGAGCGGAACATAAGCGTATCCGAGAGTATGGCAGAAAGAAGCAGACCTGCTATCTCACGGGACGGCTCCATATTTTTTTCGCGGAACATCTGAAAAATTATGGTGGCCGTACATCCGACAGCTTCGTTTCTGAAATAAACCGGTCCTGTCGTTTCAATATTTCCTATTCTGTGATGATCGATAATCTCAAGTATTTCAGCCTGCTCAAGCCCCTCTGCTGCCTGCTGCCTTTCGTTGTGGTCCACCAGTATGACCTGCTTTCTGTGCAGGTTTAGGAGATTTCTTCTGCTTATGACACCGCAGTACCTGCCTTCCTTATCCAAAATCGGAAAATACCTGTAGCGAACCTTTGCCATTATTTTGGAGGCATCCTCTATAGAGGTATTCACGCTGAATTTTACGATATCATCTGTCATCATGAGATGGCGTACAGGGATAGCCGTAGTAATGATTCTGGCTGCATCATAGGTTTCGTAGGGTGTAACTATGATATCACAGCCCTTTTCCCTTGCATGAGAGAGTATGGTGCGGGGAATCTGAGAACCGCAGCAGACTACGAGCATTTTGGCTCCGAGTTCTATGGCACAGAGCTGAGTTTCATATTTGTTCACACCGAGTACAATGTCGCCCTCATTCACATATTCTTCCATAAGTTCAGGATTTGTACCGATGCATATATTTCCGGCAGTGATGACAGAATTTTCGTCTCCCACACAAAGCTTTCCGTTAAGAGTTTCAATCAGATTCAGGTAGCTGGTCCCTGCATTTGCCAAAACTGACGAATCAAACTGCTCCATATAGGAATTGGCAATATCCTTTATGGTGATAACGCCCTTAAGCTGTTCCTCGGAGTCGGTTATACAAAGCGTGTCAATTTCATTGTCGCGCATGAGCTGCCAGGCCTTTCGTATACTCATTTCACCGTCGATGCCGGCCTGCTCCCTTATGTCAATGTCTTTTATCTGAGGACTTAAGTCAGTGCAGAGTCTCGGCGCATTCACATTAAAATAATCAAGCACAAACTGAGTTTCTCTGTTTACATTGCCTGCGCGTCTTGCCTCATATTCCCCGCAGAGCTTTCCTCCGTTTTTAAGCCATGTATAAGCCAGGGCGGAGCAGATAGAGTCTGTATCGGGGTTCTGATGACCTATAATATTTATTCTTCGCATTGCCTTGTAAATCATAATGCCGAATCTTCCTTAAAAATAGTTTGTTAGCAAATATTTACGGTTGAAAATTATTATAAGCTATCGATATAATTTAAGCAAGGGATTAAAACAGACAGTTAAAACAAACAAATTAAAAAAATATCCGATGATATGGAAAAATCTTAAAAAGTCACTATAATGAATTAGTGTTCTGTTTGGCTTGAGGTGATATTACGCTCAAAGCACGGATAAATAAAAATCTTGGAGGTAAGGGAGAATGAATATATATGCGCAGCTCTTTCTTGTTTTTGCAAAGCTGGGCGTCATGACCTTCGGAGGCGGAATGGCAATGCTTCCGATGCTTCAGAGAGAACTTGTAGATAATAAGCATTGGTGTACGGAAGAGGAGCTGGGCGATTATTATGCCATAGGTCAGTGTACTCCGGGAATAATTGCAGTAAATACAGCAACCTTTGTCGGAAACAAGCTGGCCGGAAAAACAGGCGGAATCGTAGCTACGGCAGGCATAGTATTCCCGTCTCTTATAATTATCTCCTTCCTGGCTTCGCTGATAGAAAAGTATTCGCATTATCAGGTAGTCATGTCGGCCTTTGCCGGCATACAGGTGGCAGTCTGCGTGCTTATACTTAATTCGGTATTCAAGCTTGCAAAAAGCTCAGTAGTAGATAAGCTTACGGCAGGGATTTTTACAGCTGTACTTCTGGCAAGCTATTTTATAAGCGTTACGCCCGTAGTATTTGTGCTTATTGCAGCTGTCATCGGCATTATAGCAAAGCAGAAGGAGGTAAGTAAGAATGCTTAATATATATCTCCGGCTCATATATGAGTTTTTCAAGGTAGGGCTTTTCTCCGTAGGAGGCGGAATGGCAACTATTCCGTTCCTTGCGCATATGGGAGAAACAACAGGATGGTTTACCTATACTGACCTTATGAATATGCTGGCAGTTTCGGAGTCCACGCCCGGTCCCATAGGTATCAACATGGCTACATATGTGGGATATACTGTAGGAAAGCTTCCGGGTGCAGTTCTTGCTACGGCAGGAGAGGTGGCACCTGCAATAATAGTAATCATAGTTATTGCAGCCATTCTGGATAAATTCCGCACTAATAAATATGTCAACAATGCCTTTTACGGCTTGCGTCCCGCATCGACCGGGCTTATCGGTTCAGCCTGTCTTGCGGTAATCCTTGAGGTTATTTTCTCGGGAACAGACCCCTTTGGCTTAAAGCCGGTATCACTCATAATG
>CAVBSU010000015.1:5926-10275 GCA_963598245.1 Lachnospiraceae bacterium
TTACAAAAAAGTGGCATCCGATATGCTTTATCGGAATCTGTGCAGTTGCAGGAATTTTACTGAAGCTGTAACAAAAATCAAAAATCAGCCGGGGTCAGGTAAAAGTCTTTAACTCCGGCTGATACTGTACTGCCCTGCACTATGTGCTGTCGCAATCATTGCTGTATTTCAATCTCACCATGTCTGCATCAGGCATCTTTCGATGCTGTCATCCGATATTTCAAAATAATCTTTAAGAAAATCAGGAGCTTCGTCAGCTCTGAAGAAAAGATACAGGCTTCTTACTCCGCGGCCTGAGTACATTGCATCACCGTAGACGGTATCGTCGTAAGTGGCATCATACATATCAGTGTTCGCATATATGTCTGTATCACCGATATATTCAACCGTATTTTCTTCTCCGCCCACGCTTTCCGGGGCAGCCGAACAGTCACGAAGATGTTCCGCCGTATTGATGCTGTAGTGCCATTTTATAAGATGAGCATTGATATCAATATCGGTAAACTGAGGAAAGAGCGCATTGCTTAAATTGAGACTGTAGTGCGAGTTTGCAAGTATTTCCTTAATCTGCTCCTTATCATTTATTATAAGGTCAGCCTTCGGCACGATTCTTTTTCCGTCCTCAGTGGTTTCGTAAGCCTTGTTGTCGCTTATAACTATAGTATTGATATCGTCTGCGTTTATGTCGTCATTGACAGTAACACCATAGTCCTTAAGAAGCTTAAGAGTCCTCTCAAAGCTCGGATATACGGGGTAGTAGAGTACATAATTAAGCTGGTCTGAGTAGAGTGAATTGAAGCTCCTCAGCTTATCCGCTATTTCCTGCATGCGTTCATCCCTGAACTGTATGGTCATGACCGGCATTGAAGAGCGTCTGTCAGCGGCAGTAAGCTCCGAAAGATCCCTGCGGTAGGCATCATAGAGGGCCTTTATATCCTCAGCTATTGCAGCGCCCTTTGCAGAATTAAAGCTTATTCTGTGATATCCTAATGCATCGTCATAGCTTATGCCCTTTATGTCATTCCCCTTGTCCTCAGCCTCAGCGAGGATGGGATAGGTGCCCTTTTTAAATTCATAGGAGTCAATGATTCTGTCAAGATCGTCATGCACTGCGGCAAGGTTCATATAGTACTGTCTGTATACAGTCTTTCCGTTATTCAGGTGCCATGCAATAAGCAGCGTGCCGCCGTAAGTCTTCTCATAATTATTCTCGTAGGGGTCTGTACCGGTATCCTCAATGCCCTGCATGGCTATAGTCTGAACAGTACCTATATCAGTAAGCTGCATTCTGTCGACAACTGTCTTATCTGAGCTTGTATAATTTATCGAAAGATAGTCATCATTTTCGATGAGCTCAACTGATTCCGACTCCGTAAAGCAATCCTCAACAGAGCCTGAATACAGTCCGGCTGATTTTACCTCTGAGGCATCAGGCATATAGCTGTCATAGCCTGCAAGGTCATAGTTGAAAAAGGCAAAAACTGCAAGTGAAGCGATAAGGCAGCCCAAAAGCTCGGGCTTGTGATTAAGAAGAGCCTTAAAGTCCTGATTGTAAATGATTTCAATGATGCAGTGAACTATTATCGTGCCGCATATGATAGCGAATACTGACCAGAAGGCAGAACTCATTATGCTGTTAAAAATAAGTCCGGCAGAAAGTGCGCAGGTTATGGTTACAAGCACCTTCGCAGGGAGCTTTATAACCGGAAAGGCGATGGAATAGCCTGCACATTCCGATTTCCTTATAAGATATAAGCTTAAGTTAAGTAACATCAGCACTATGCCGAGTACATATGCCATAACAGACCTGAAAACAACAGGTGTGTCAGTCCCCAGACCGAGAGCCCAGAAAACAGGCGAGCTTGCCTGTACTATGTTTGAAAGTACATCCGGCAGATAGTAGTAGCTGTGGTAGTATGTGGACATATAGCTGAAAACAAGGCTTACAAAAATCGGTCCCCAGAAATAAAGGGTGAGCACGGCAAGAACTCCGACAGGCTTGGTTCCGGTAAGCATGATGGCTAGAACTGCCGTCATAAATAAAAACGCATAGAAGCCGTAGTTTTGCAAAAAGGCTGTAAGAGCTATGCCGATACAGTCCGTATATCCTGTTTTAGACTGTATGATAATTGCTGAAAGCAGGCTCATAAAAAAATACGGCACTGCAACTATAATAAGGCTGTTTATGACATTGACATAAAAAAGCTTATTTCTGCTTATGGGAAGACTGTGGTAAAAGTCTGTCTTTTTTGCATCTTCAAGATAGGAGAAGGCAGAGAAAGCAACGATTACCGAAAGCAATACAAGCAGGAATAAAATAAGCTGATTATTATGCAAGCCTATAAAATCGTTATATATATAACGCTTTGCCCTTGCAAGCTCATACGCATTCGCAGGGTCAACATATTTAAGACCGGCATCCGATATCAGCAGGCTGGATATTGGGAAATGAAAGAAGAAAACAAGTACGGACAGTGCCAGAGTCCACATTCTTCTTATAAAATTATCTCTCAGGAAATCAAAGAATGAGCTTTTTGATGTCATAGCCCTTTACCTCCGTTTCACTTATAAATATTTCCTCAAGCGTGAGCGGTACCATTTCATAGAATACGGGCTCGAGCCTTTTTATACTTGAATCGATTTCTTCCTCACTGCCTCTTATGGTGAGTGTGAAAAGGCTGCCCCGTTTTTCATTTATTATAATGTTCAAATCATCAAGGTCTCTTATGGAATTTTCAGGCCTTAATACGCACTGAACCTTGTGAATGTTTATTTTCATATTGTCGAGATCTTCCGAGAGAAGTATGCCACCCTTATGAAGGAGTCCTACATGGTCACAGATATCCTCAAGCTCTCTCAGATTATGTGAGGTGATGACCGGAGTAAGACCTCTGTCTGACATATCACCGGCAATGATGCTTTTTACCGCCTGACGCATAACAGGATCAAGTCCGTCAAATGTCTCATCACAGAAAAGATAGGGAGTTTTCGCGGAAAGCCCGTAAATTATGGCTAAAAGCTTCTTCATGCCCTTGGAATAGGTGCTTATTTTTCTCTTTTGCGGAAGCTCAAAGGCCTTTATAAGCTGGTTATACCGTTCCTTATCAAATTTCGGATAGATATTTGCGTAAAAGCTCATCATATCATCCGGAAAAGCATTGGAAAAAAAGTATTGATCATCCGATATGTAGAAAAAGCGTTCCTTTGTGAGAGGCTTTTCAAAAACCGTGTCTCCGTCAATAAGAATACTTCCGGTATCGGGCTTAAGTATGCCGGCAGCCATTTTCATAAATGTACTTTTTCCGGCACCGTTGGTTCCCACGAGTCCGAAAACATTGGCATCCTGTATAACGAGGTCGATGTTGTCAACAGCCTTAAAGCTTTCATATTTTTTTGTAAGGTTTTTTGCTTCAATCAAAGCCGACACCTCCTTTTTTTGTCTCCCGTAAATGCGGAGTGTATCATATCTGTTAATTCCTTTTCCGTACAGCCCGCGTCTTTAAGGCAGGCTGCATCTTCACAAAACCTGAGCTCAAGCTGCCTTAAACGCTGCTTTTTTACATCATTTAAAACGGCAACAAAGTTCCCTTTTCCCTTTACCGTATAAGTGAAGCCCAAGCGGTCAAGCTCGTTATAGGCGCGCTGCACAGTGTTGGGATTTATTGAAAGCTCAGCCGCCATGTTTCTGACGGACGGAAGAGGCGTGTTCTCCTCAAGTATGCCCTTTATCATAAGGTCGGAAAGCTTTTCGACTATTTGCTCATATATGGGGCGTCTGTCTGTCTGATCCAGAAGAATCATCAGTGTTCTCCTTTCTTTATTTTGTCAAGCCGTACCAACTGTACTAGCTATCTTAGTACAGATAATACACATATGCGAAAAAAATGCAACATTATTTTGCAGACTTAAGTTTAAACAAAGAAAAAAGTAAGGATTGGGAACAGATATCATTTTTTATATAAGTGTACAAAAAAAACATTATAAAACAGTTTTATTTTGTCAATGTCTTAACAAAAATACAAAAATTCTTAAAATACAAGTTAATAAATTAACAGTACCATGCTATAATTTGGATGCGAATAAATATATTGGTGGTCATTGTGATAAATTGTGCTTTGAGCCACATTTTTTTTGAAAATTTTTGTTAAAGTTTAGACATATTTGACAAAAAAGGAACAGGATATTCATGTGTTTGGCTGTGCCTCTTAAGCTGGTAAAAATTGATGGCAATGACGCCGTTGCAGAAGAAAACGGAGTCAGCAGAAATATAAAGATAAACTTCGTCAAGGAACCGAAAGTGGGTGACTATGTCATTGTCCATGCAGGCTTTGCCATTGAAAAGCTTAAGG
>CAVBSU010000015.1:10285-30411 GCA_963598245.1 Lachnospiraceae bacterium
GCGAGGCTCTTGAAAGCATTGAAGCCTGGAACGAGCTCAGAGAAGCGCTTGGAGAAAGAACAGAATAAATGCAGTCAGCTGACTGCCTGTAATAAGAAGGAGAAAGTATGATTCAGGAGTACAGAAAGATTCCCATCACCAGAGATGAGATAATTCCTGTTGCCCACAGGATGCGCAAGGCAGGCGTTATTCTTACCATGATACACGGTTATCTGGATGAGGAAAATATACCGCATATTTCTTATGAATATCAGATAGGTTCCGTTATCGAATCCTATACGATAGTGGGAGAAAGCAGTCTGCCGTCTATTTCGGAGCTTTACAGCGAAGCTGCCGCATGGGCTGAAAGAGAGCTTAATGAGCTCTATGGATTTGTTTTCGAGGGGCTTGATACATCAAAGAGACTCTTTCTTCCTGATACAATGCTGAGCGGACAGGGACATATCATTGTCACACCCATGGAAGAGCTTATTGAAAACAGATATAAGAAGGAGGACCGGGGAGAGTGAGCTATATAGTACCTATAGGACCTTATCATCCTTCGCTTGAGGAGCCAATTCACGCAAGACTTATAACAGAGGGTGAATACATAAAGGATGCTGAAATATTTATCGGTTATAATCACCGCGGCATTGAAAAGATAGCCATGGAGCGAAATTACATACAGGCTACCACACTGGTGGAACGCGTATGCGGCATTTGTTCACATTCGCATGCACTGGCTTTTACAATGGCATGCGAGGCTATTGCAGGCGTTACGCCGCCCAAGCGTTCACAGTATATAAATGTCATAATAAGTGAGCTTGAAAGAATTCATTCGCATGTGCTGTGGATCGGGGTTGCACTTCATAATATCGGACATGATTCACTTTTCATGAAGTCGTGGGATGACAGAGAAAAAATCATGGACATGCTGGAGCTTCTTACGGGAAACCGCGTAAATTACGGAATTGCCGTATTCGGCGGAGTAAGAAGAGATATTACAAAGGAACAGATGGATGAGGTGGAAAAGGGACTTATCTCCTATGAGGAGGATTTAAAGGTTCTTACAGACTTTATTCTTAATGATAAGACAGTGGCGCTCAGAACTCAGGGTGTCGGCGTGCTCACCACGGAGGATGCCGTGAATTTGGGAGCTATCGGACCTCATGCAAGAGCATCGAATATCGCAACTGATGTGAGAAAGGATGCTCCGTACCTTGTATATGATGAGCTTGATTTCAAGGTATGTACATATCACACCTGTGATGTATTTGCCAGAGTGGTGGTTCGACTGCTTGAATGCTTTGAGAGCATAAAGATAATCAGACAGGCATTTAAGAATATGCCAAAGGGTCCGATAAATACGGGACTTAAGATACCGACTATCAAGACCGGTGAATACATGGTAAGACATGAAGCTCCGAGAGGCCAGCTCAGCTACTTTGTAAGATCCAACGGTACGGATAAGCCTTCAAGAGTCAGCATTCATGTGCCTACATTCAAGAACGCACCGACGGTGCCTACAATGCTCAGGGGTAATTCAGTTGCCGACGCGGGGCTGATAATTGCCAGCATTGACCCGTGCTTCTCGTGTATGGACAGATAAGCCTTTATGCATGAGCTCAGTATAGTTGAGGGAATACTTGAGGCCGTCATACCTGAGGTTGAAAAGTATGATGTAAATCGCATATTATCCATAAAGCTTAAGATAGGTGAGCTTTCCGGTGTGGTTCCGGAGTGTATAAATTACTACTTCGACATAGCGTCAAGGGACACGATAGCAGAAGGCGCAAGGATAGTTATCGAAAAGGTTCCCGTTATTATAAAATGTCCGGATTGCGGATATGACGGAAATATAAAGCCGGGTAATTTCAGATGCCCGCAGTGCGGCGAAACTCACTTCAGAATTATTTCCGGCAAGGAATATTTCGTAGACAGCGTGGAGGCTGAATAGTTTTAAATGGAAATAAAGATTGTAAAGCAGATACTTGAATGGAATGAGGATGTCAGCAAGGCGGTTGCCGACGAGCTTTCCGAAAAAAAGGTTTGTCTTGTCAATGTCATGGGCTCCCCGGGAGCAGGCAAGACAAGTCTTATTACAAATGCCATAACGATGCTCAGAGAAAAATACAGGATAGGTGTTATCGAGGGCGATATTGCCGGCCGGATAGATGCCGAAAGGATAGACGCCATGGGCATTCCTGTAGTACAGCTGCAGACCGACGGAGCCTGTCATATTGAAGCAATGAGTATACAGAACATGCTTCCAATGTTCAATTTAGATGAACTCGATGTGATATTTGTTGAAAACATAGGAAATCTTGTGTGCCCGGCAGAATTCAATATCGGAGAGGATTTGAGAATTGCCGTATTAAGCGTTCCGGAGGGAGACGACAAGGTTGAAAAGTATCCTCTCATGTTTTCAACCACGGATGCTCTTGTCATGAATAAATATGACATGAAAAAATACTTTGATTTTGACGATGTGCGTGTTGAAAATAATGAGAAGAACGCAAATCCGAACGCAGTCATATTCAGGATATCCAATACGACCGGAGAAGGACTCAATGAATTTATCAAATGGCTTTCCG
The DNA here is from genome assembly GCA_963598245.1 of Lachnospiraceae bacterium. Lineage (GTDB taxonomy): Bacteria > Bacillota > Clostridia > Lachnospirales > Lachnospiraceae > Avilachnospira. The sequence continues at coordinate 12,859 of CAVBSU010000015.1, forward strand.
ACAGGATAGACGGAAAGCTCGAAAAATAATCGGAGGTGAAGGAATGAAGAAAAGCAGTTTATCGGCTATAGTTTCAACGGCTATTATATGCTTTCTGTTCTGGCTTGTCATAACCGGTCAGCTCTCGGCTTTGTTTTCCGGCAGCTTTTCGGTGCAGTCTCTTGTTATAGGAGCCTGTGTAAGCGCCTTTGCAGGATGGTTCAGCTCGCGGTTTTTCATCAATAACAGTCCGTGGTATCTCTGGAATCCGGCGAGACTTCTGAGACTGTTTGCATATTTTCCCATATTTTTCGTGGAGCTTGTAAAAGCCAATATGGATGTTGCAAGACGTGCATTAAGTCCGAAGCCAAAGCTCAATCCGGGAATTGTAAAGGTTCCGGTGGATGTAAAGTCAGACTACGGAATGGCGCTTGTTGCAGACAGCATAACACTTACTCCGGGAACCGTAACAATGGACATCACGGAGCAGGATGAACAGACATATTATTATATTCACTGGATAGATGTTGCATCCGAGGACCCGGTTGAGGCCGGTGACATGATAAAGGGTATATTTGAAAGAAAGGTAAAGGGTATTTGGGGATGATTTTTGAGGAATTTGTTTTCTTTGCCATTTGCTTTATAGTGATGGCCCTTTGTCTGTTTTACAGGCTTATAGCAGGTCCGAGTGCAGCGGACAGGGCAGTAACGGCAGACTGTCTGGATGTACTTACGGATATGGCACTTATTCTTTTTGCGCTCTACAGCGGACGAAGCGTTTTTCTGGATCTGGCATTGATTACAGCTATTTTAGGCTTCCTCGGTTCCGTTGTAACTTCGCGTTATCTGGAGGGAAGATTATGAGAATAGTAATAGACATACTTATTGCTGTGAGCGTATTTTTCGCCTTTGCGGGAACAGTGGGACTTATAAGATTTCCGGATGTCTTTACGAGAATACATGCAAGCGGAAATATTACAACTCTCGGATGTCTCGGGGTAATAACCGGAGGCGTGCTTTATTCCGGTTTTTATCTTCATGACGGAGGCATGGTAGTAAAGCTTATCATTATGGGCGTTTTCTATCTGGTTACGAGCCCCATATCGAGCCATGCAATCATGAAGGCCGCCTACAAGCACGGCGTAAAGCCGGAAAAGGAAATGGCGTGTGATAAATACGGAGAAGATATGGAGATGGAGGACGAGACATGAATCTTGTAGTAATTCTTAATGCACTCGTACTTGTGGGAATCCTTATCTCAGCGGTATGTGCCGTATGTTTTAAGCATATACTTTCATCGGTCATAGCCTTGGGTGTTACGGGCGCATTTATGTCATTGGAGTTCATTTTGCTTCAGGCACCTGATGTAGCTATTGCAGAGGCTTCGGTAGGAGCAGTTCTTTCAACGGTCATATTTGTCATAGCCGTAAAGAAGACAACATCAAAGGAGGATGAGGAGAAATGAGAAGAGCACTTACTATCCTGTCACTCTTTATAATACTTGCCTGCGGACTGTTTTCCGTAGACTATGCATATAAAAATCTGGCCCTTACCTATGACGGAAGACAGACTGATGTAGTCGACCTTTACTATAATCCCGATGACTATTCGGTTAATAATGCTTCGGGCGTAGCTGAAATCATCGTAAAGGAAAATCTTGAAAAAACTAGAGCAGCCAACAATGTAGCGGCAGTAGTATTCGACTTCAGAGGCTTTGATACGATAGGTGAGTCGTTCATACTTCTCACGGCTATTGCAGGCACTTATGTTATTCTTAACGGCTACAGAAAGCCAAAGAAAAAAGAGGACGGAGGTGAAGCCTGATGAAGATGCATTTTAAAGAGGGTATTAAGGAAAAGAATATCATCGTAAGATGCGGCGCTGACCGTATCCTGCCCTTTGCGCTCACATTCGGTCTTTATATCATTATCTACGGAACCGTCAGTCCCGGAGGAGGCTTTCAGGGCGGTGTTACCGTAGCTTCGGCGATACTTTTTCTGTATCTTGCATACGGATATGACAGGACAACACTTACTGTCAATCCCGAGGTGCTTCGTATAAATGAGGCAATAGGTGCCAGCATATATGTAATACTCGGACTTTCGGGAATTATTACGGGAATGAATTTCTGCCGAAACTGGCTTTTTGATAACGGTGCGGTGGGAGATGTTATTTCTGCCGGTACCGTAACCTTCATGGGATATACAGTAGGATACAAGGTGCTTACCGGTGTGGGATTTTTGCTTATTCTTATGCTGGGACTTCTGGGACCTGATTCAAGTGACGAAAAGCCTGTAAAGGCAGAACCTGTTGAGAAGACACCGGAACCGGTGATTCCCGGAAAGGATGCGAAGCTTCTTTCAGAGATGAATGCCTGCAAGGAGCAGAAACCAGAAGCGGATCCTGACGATGCAGCAGGAACAGAAAATAATGAGGAGGCGATGGCATGACGATATTTAATTATGTAACCTGTATATTGCTTATCGTCCTCGGACTTTATGCTGTATGCACGCAGAAAAATCTGCTTAAAACTATTATAGGTCTGGGAATCATTGACTACGGTATAAATCTTCTCATAGTAAGCACAGGCTTTAACGACGGAGGCTCGACACCTATTTATCAGATGTCAGATCTCCTAAACGGAGTTTCCTCTCAGTTTTTCGTAGATCCAGTGCCTCAGGCACTTACTCTTACAAGCATCGTTATCGGTGCCTGCGTTAATGCCATGGCACTTGCCATCGTTGTAATGATAAAGAAGAAGTACGGAAGCATCAATGTTGATGATGTAAGGAGGTTGCGCGGATGATACAGCATTTTCCGGTCCTCGCTGTAATGGGCATGTTCCTCGGAGCGTTTTTAGTTGAGATATTCGGCTCAAAGAATGCTGCCGTAAGGAATGCCATCACACTCGTTACATTTACAGCTGTTGCAGGACTTATATTTGCACTAATTAAACCGATAATCATTGACGGAGAGGTTATCACCTATTGGATGGGAAACTGGGAGCCGGTTGCCGGATATGCTATCGGTATAGGCTATGAGGTTGACGCATTAGGACTTATATTTGCCGTCATATGTATAGTAGCCTTCTGGCTTTCCAATCTTTATTCCTACGGATATATGAAGGAAGAGCATCATCTGGGACATTATTATACCCTGTTTATGATGCTTTGCGGTTCTATCCTTGGCTTCTGCATGACAGGCGATCTTTTCAACATGTATATCATGGTGGAAATAATGACCTTCTCGGCAGTTGCGCTTACCGGTTTCATAACGGCTAAAGATGGGGCACTTGAGGCTGCACTTAAGTATCTTGTTATCTGTTCCATAGGCTCAGGCTTTATACTTACAGGCATAGCGCTTATTTACCTTCAGTGTCATACGCTTAATATAGCTCAGCTTTCGGCGATACTTACAGACTGGCTGACACCGACTACACTTCTGGCATTTGCACTTATAGTGGCAGGCTTCGGAGTAAAGAGCTTTATGGTGCCGTTCCATACACCGCTTGCAGACGCTCATGCGGTCGCACCGTCACCTATTTCGATGGTTCTTTCGGGTGTGGTTACAAAGGCCGGTGTATACGGCATGATAAGATGCATTTACATCCTGTTTAATGCTATGGATCTTGCGCAGATGCAGGTGCTTATTACAGCATTCGGAGCAGTAACCATGTTCGTGGGAGTATCAATGGCACTTGCGCAGCATGACTTTAAAAGACTGCTTGCCTTCCACAGCATTTCACAGGTTGGATACATTATCACGGCGGCAGGGCTCGGAACTGCGCTCGGACTTACAGGCGGTATTTTTCACGCCATGAATCATATGCTTTTCAAGGGTCTGCTGTTCCTTGCGGCAGGTGCTGTGCTCCATCAGACGGGAGGCTGCACAAATCTTGATAAGCTTGGCGGACTTTCAAAGAAAATGCCGCATACGACCATATGCTTCCTCTTCGGAGCGGCAGCTATTTCCGGACTTCCTCCGTTTAACGGGTTTGCTTCGAAATGGCTCATATATCAGGCAGCCTATACGAAGGCAGCCGAGAACGGAAACTTCTATTATCTTATAATTACGGTTACGGCGCTTGTTGTTTCGGTAATGACCCTGGCATCCTTTGTAAAGATAGCTCAGGCAGTTTTCTTCGGACAGCTCTCCGAGGAAAATAAGAATGTAAAGGAAGCTCCGGCTATCATGCTCGTACCCATGTATATACTTGCAGGGCTTTGCCTTCTTACAGGTATCTTCTACAGAACCATAGCAGCGGATTTCGTTCTTCCGGCTGTAAGGTCTGCAGTGGATGCGGTGAAGTACATAGATGTAATGATGGGAGACGGTTATGCTGCGGCAGCCGGAATATCCAACATGCCGGTAAAAAATGTCATGGTAAGCTCATGGAGTCCGGTTGTTTACCTCATGTTGTTTGTGATGGTACTCATTGCATTCTGCATTGTCATACTCGGCTCAAGGTCTGACCGCGGACAGATTGTTGAGAATGATACAAAAAATGTGCTTAAGCATTCAAACTTTTTCTCGGGCGAAGAGGCTGTTTACTCTCATGTAGGCGGTTCTGACATGCTTTGGGGATATAAGTATGATTTTAAGCCTTATTATAAGTTCATGGATGAACTTCACTCGGGAAGAGTTACTGACTACTGCAACATGGTAGTAACGGCAACCGCAGTAATAGTTGTATTCATGTTCATGTTCATGCGATAAGGGAGGTACGGAAATGACTATTTTAAAATATCTTTTCTATATTCTTATCTTCCCCGGTGCGCTTTTTACTGTAGTCATAGGCTCTCTGATGTCGGGCATAGACAGAAAAGTGATAGCGCATATGCAAAAGAGGATAGGCCCGCCTTTATTGCAGCCTGTGTATGACTTTTTCAAGCTCCTCGGAAAAGAAACAGTGATACCGGCTACGGCTAATCGTGCAGCCTTTCTCACAGCACCCGTGCTGAGCTTTGTAAGCCTTTCGTTTATAATGGTATTTATTCCGATATTCGGGTTTACGGCTATAAACGGTACGGCGGATATGATAGTTATACTTTATCTTATCACCATACCGGGAGCAGCTCTCATCATAGGCGGTGCGTCCTCCGGCTCACCCTTTGCCGGCATCGGAATCTCCCGTGAGATGGTAACAATGATGGCATACGAGCTTCCGTTTGTACTGGTGCTTCTTACGGTTGCAAAAAAGGTCGGCGGATCTGAGCTTATATTTAATCTCAGCACAGTTTCCCAGTATCAGAGGCTTTACGGCTCACTCATTACTCATTGGAGCATGATTCCGGCGGCGCTTGCCATGCTGCTTGTCATACCGGCGGAGATAGGCACACAGCCATTTGATGTTGCAGAGGCTGAAAACGAAATATGTGAGGGACCGTTGGTGGAATACAGCGGTTCACCGCTTGCACTGTTCAAGCTCAGCATCAGTATGAAGATGATTATAATGACAGGTCTTTTTACGGCAATGTTTCTTGGCGGATTCACCACCGGCATAGTTTTTCTGGATGCTGTTTTATTTGTAATCACTTGCATAATAGTAATGCTTATATGCATTACAGCCACGCATGCAGTGACAGCAAGACTTAAGATAGAACATCTTTTCAAGTTTTACTGGACGCTGGTTTCGGGACTGGCTCTTGTCAGCACTATCCTTGTATGGATAGGACTTTAAAGGAGGCTGGGTGATGTTTAAAAAACTGATAGATAAAAGCGCTGCAAAATCTCCATGGCTTTTTCATATAAATACAGGCTCATGTAATGGCTGTGACATAGAAATAGTTGCATGCCTTACGCCCAGATATGATGCGGAGCGTTTCGGCTTCAAGCTTGCCGGTTCTCCGAGACATGCAGATATACTGATTGTTTCAGGACCTATAACAGTTCAGTCCAGAGACAGACTCATAAGAACCATAGAGCAGACACCGGATCCGAAGTGTGTGGTTTCAGTAGGTTCATGTCCCAAGTCGGGTAATGTATTTAAGGGGAGCTACGGTATAGACGGGCCGCTGGATAAATATGTGCATGTGGATGTATCCGTAGCCGGCTGTACGCCGAAGCCGGAGGCCATAATGGAGGGCTTATATAAGGCGGCACTTATACTTGAAAAGAAGAGGGAGGCGATGCACAAATGATGTTTCCGTATCTTTCAACGGCATTGACCAATCTTTTTAAGAAGTCCAGCTGTAAGCCATTCCCTGATCCTGAGGATATGGGAATGCCGAAATACAGAGGAAGAATAAGCTTTGATGCGGATAAGTGCGTTGACTGCGGCATGTGCATCAAGGTCTGCGCTCCGATGGCTATTACAAGAGAAGAGGAGGAAATTGAAGGAGGCATCAATGTAAAGCGTTCCTTTGATCTTACCTCATGTACATTCTGTGCGATGTGCCAGGATTTTTGCGGAACAAAGGCCATTCAGCTTACAACTGATTATCACATGGTTGCGGAAGACGCAGGAGAGCTTGTGACAGAAGGAACGACCTTTAAGAAAAAGGTTCTGGGAAAGCTTGCATGCGATCAGGAAAACTGTATTTACTGCGGACTGTGTATGCGCGGCTGTCCGGAACAGGCTATTACAGTCGACAGAGCTGCAAAGGCATGGTCAGTTGACCATGATAAGTGCGTAAAATGCGGCATCTGTATCAGCAAGTGTCCTAAGAAGGTTCTGTCCTTTAAGGAGGCTGCTCCGGAAGGTGTTATCTTCTCCGACAGCTGTGTTTACTGCACGCTTTGTGAAAAGAAATGTCCTGTAGGTGCAATCAAGGTCGACAGAGCGGCAAAAACCTGGGAGATAGACAGAAATACCTGTATCAAATGCGGACAGTGCATAGCAGGCTGCCCCAAAAAGGCACTCAGCATGGGATCGGTAGAGGAAGAATAAGCGCAAAATATATCGGGCAAAATGCAGAGTGCAGGAATTTTGTCGTGAAAAACAACAAATATCAGCTGCATAATATCAGCTAATTTGTTATTATGGCTAAAATATATATGCAGCTCTAAAATAATTCGATAAATTACTTGACACCAAAAAGATGGGGTGATATTTTATCACTATCATTTGAATCAGATGATACAAATTCATTTGGAAAAAATTGGCAGTTTTTACGATTTGTTTTATTTAAGAAAGGAGAAGGTCATGAGAAGAACAGGATACAGCATGGTTATGATGTGTGAGATGTACATGTGCGGCATGATGATGTGCCGTTTAAATTTCTGTTGTTCTTCACGCTGATGACCATTATATAAATTCTTATTTATGTTATATGTGAACAGGGCGATGAAGAAGCCCTGTTTATTTTTTGCATAAAATCAGAATTTGAGATTAAAATCTGACGAATGCGGCAGGGCGGTATAAATCAGCAGGCATGAAGATAAAGTATTATAAAACTTAATTAAACACACAAAATTTCGGAGGAATAATAATCATGAGAAAGATATTTATTACAGCAATCACGGCAGCAACGATAGCAGCACTTACAGGCTGCGGTTCAAATACGGCAGAGACAACAACTGCGGCTGCAGAAGAGACTTCGGCAGGCACAGAAGCATCGGCTGAGACAGCAGAGGAAACAGAAAAAGAATCAGAAGAGGCAACAGAGCCTGTAAAGATAAGCTTGGGCGTAGTAGGAAGTGTATATGATGATCTATGGGCAGGCCCGAAGGCAAAGCTTGCAGAAGAAGGAATCGATCTTGAGGTAGTTCAGTTCTCAGACTATGTAACGCCTAATAATGCACTTAACAGCGGAGAGATAGACTTAAATGCTTTCCAGCACCAGATATACCTTAACAATGAGATAGAGCAGTACGGATATGAAATTCAGGCTATAGGAAATACCTTTATAATTCCGCTCAATCTTTATTCAGAGAAGGTAACAAGCGTAGATGAAATAAAGGACGGCGATACTGTTGCAATTCCCAACGATCTTACAAACGGCGGAAGAGCCATTAAGGTACTTGCAGCAGCAGGTCTTATCACATTAAAGGATGATGCTGATTTCAGTCCTACCATAGAGGATATTGAGACTTACAATGTAAACATTACCATAGAGGAGCTTGCGGCTAATACTATTCCGTCAGTCCTTCCAGATGTTACGGCTGCTATCATAAACGGCAACTATGCTCTTGATTTCGGTCTTAAGACAGAAGAGGCTATCTTTAAGGATACAAGCGTTGATGAGTCACCATACTGGAATATAGTTGCAGCAAGAACAGCTGATCTTTCCGACCCGGCAAAGGTTGAAGCATACGACAAGGTTGTAAAGGCTTTCCAGACAGAGGATGAGGAAGCTGTTTTCAATGATGACTTCGGCGGATATTTCATCGCTCAGGGCTGGGATCAGGATCTTTTAGCAGATTATAAAAAATAATAAAAAAAGGATCTCCGGCAGCTTGCGCTCAAACCTTCAAATAAGGATGAGTGCAGGCTGCCGTTAAAAATTATTTAGCTTATACGGGTAAAGGATATGAAGGAATTATCGTTAAGAACAGCAAATTTCACAGACTCAGTAATAAGAAGAATGACACGCATTGCCTTAAAGTATGATGCCATAAACCTCTCACAGGGCTTTCCGGATTTCGCTCCGCCTAAAGAAATACTTGATGCATTAAGGGCTGCGGCTGATGAGAATGTCCATCAGTATGCCATAACCTGGGGTGCACCCAATTTAAGAAACGCACTTGCAAAAAAACAGTCCGGGCTTATGGGCTTTGAGATAGATCCCGAGAGTGAAATAGTTGTTACCTGCGGAAGCACAGAGGCCATGATGGCAACGATGATGTCCATCGTAAATCCCAGAGACAAGGTAGCGATTTTTTCACCTTTTTATGAAAACTACGGTGCCGATACCATTCTTTCGGGAGCTGAACCCATATATGTCCCTTTAAATCCTCCGGAATATGATTTTGAACCGGAAAGACTTGAAGCTGCTTTTAAGGACGGAGCCAGAGCTCTTATACTCTGCAATCCTTCAAATCCCTGCGGAAAGGTCTTTACGAGAGAAGAGCTTTTGCTTATAGCAGAGCTTGCAGAAAAATACGATGCGTATGTAGTGACTGATGAGGTATATGAGCATATCGTTTTTGCTCCGTATAAGCATATATATTTTGCATCACTTCCGGGCATGAGAAAAAGAACCATATCATGCAGCTCACTTTCAAAGACATATTCAATAACAGGCTGGAGACTCGGATATACCATAGCACCTGCAGAAATTACGGACAGAATAAGAAAGGTGCATGATTTTCTTACGGTAGGCGCTCCGGCACCGCTTCAGGAGGCCATAGTTACCGGTCTTAACTTCGGACAGGAATATTATGATGAATTCTTAAGAGAATATACCGAAAAGAGAGATATCTTCTTAAAGGGTCTGGACGATATAGGACTTAAGCACAATGTACCGCAGGGTGCATATTATATCATGGTTGACATAAGCGAATTCGGATACGAAAGTGATCTTGAATTTTGCGAGGAGCTTATAAAGCGCGTGGGAGTTGCTGCAGTTCCCGGCTCGGTATTCTTCAATGAACCGGAAAACAGATATATAAGGTTTAATTTCTCAAAGAAAAATGAAACTATCTATGCTGCATTAGAGCGTCTGTCACATATAAGAGAAAAATTCGAGTGATATACGGACTTGTATAGTTAAGGAGATAAAGGCATGTATAAGGTAAAAATCGGTATCATAGGTCTGGGCAATGTAGGCTGTCATGTACTTTATACGCTTGCTCTGCAGGGTATAGGGGATGAGTTTGTACTTATAGATATAAATGAGCCAAAGGCAAACTCGGAGAGACAGGATGTGTTTGACTGCGCAGAATTTCTCCCGCATAACATAAAAATAAAGCTGGGAGATTTCCCGGATCTTAGGGACTGCGATGTAATAGTAAACAGTGTAGGGAAAATAACGCTTCTTATAAACAGCACTGACAGAGTGGCAGAGCTTAAATTCAATATACCGGCTGTAAGAAGCTACGCAGGAAAAATAGCCGATTCAGGCTTCAAAGGAGTTATAGTAAATATTTCAAACCCCTGTGATGTTATAACCAACGAGCTTATAAAGCTTATCCCTCTTCCCAAAGGACGCATCTTCGGCACGGGAACAGGACTTGATACCGCAAGGTTAAAGGCTTATCTGGCAGATGTCTGCAATATCGATGCACAATCCGTGGTGGGGTATATGCTGGGCGAGCACGGAAGCTCACAAATAACACCATGGTCGATTTTGAACATTAACGGAATGCCCATAGATGAGCTTGCAAAAGCAGACGAGAGATTTGTTTTTGACAGAGATAAGGCAGAAAATGCTGCAAGAGAGGGCGGATGGACTACATTTAACGGAAAGCATCATACTGATTTTGCCATCGCGCTTACTGCCGCACGCTGTGTAAAGGCAGTAATATTTGATGAAAAAAAGGTGATGCCTGCCAGCTGCAGGCTTGAGGGAGAGTACGGAGAGAATGGACTGTGCATAGGCGTACCGGCCATAATCGGCGCAAACGGCGTTGAAAAAATCATTGAGCTTCCGATTACTGAGGAAGAAAAGGTCCGTTTCCATAAGTGCTGTGACCATGTAAGAGAAAATATAGCTATAGCAGAGACACTTTGAGAGGGTATTAGCATTGATAGAACTGAAGAATATAATTAAAGAGTTTAATGATGACGGAAAGGATGTGCATGCCGTCAACGGAGTATCTCTTACCATAAATGATGGAGATATTTACGGCATAATAGGCTTTTCCGGAGCAGGCAAGTCCACACTTGTGCGCTGCATCAACCTGCTGGGAAGACCTACAAGCGGGGAAGTCATCATTGACGGAAATGATATTACTAAGCTTGGTGCAGCAGAACTCAGGAATGCCAGAAAAAAAATCGGCATGATTTTTCAGCATTTCAACCTCATGCCGTCAAGGACTGTTGCGGGCAATGTAGCATATCCCTTAAAGGGCAGCGGGCTTTCAAAAAGTGAGATAAATGAAAAGGTACACAAATTGCTCAGGATGGTAGAAATTGAAGATAAGGCGGATGTGTACCCGTCACAGCTTTCAGGCGGACAGAAGCAGAGAGTGGCCATAGCAAGAGCATTGGCAAACGACCCAAAGATTCTGCTTTGTGACGAGGCTACTTCAGCCCTGGACCCGCAGACCACACATGCTATCTTAAAGCTGCTCAAAAAGCTGAACAAAGATCTGGGTATAACCATAGTTGTCATAACTCATGAGATGGATGTTATTAAGACTATCTGCAATAAGGTTGCTGTTATGGAGGCAGGCAGGGTGGTTGAAAACGGAGATGTAATGGAGGTATTTACAAAGCCGGTTTCCGCACTCGCAAAGGACTTCATAAGATCCACCTCGAATCTTTATAAGGCGGAAGAATTTTTGCGTGACGGAAACAGTCTGACGATATTAAAGCCCGGGCAGGTGCTCGCCAGATTCAGATATAACAATGTCAGAGTATCCGAGCCGATTATTTCAAAGGCTATTTTAAGTTACAATGTTTATATGAACATTATCCTTGCGGATATCGAAATAGTAGGTGACCTTTCCATAGGCGGAACGGTGGCAATAATAAGCGGAGAACAGGATGATATTTCAAAGGCTCTGGATTACTTCAGAAGTGTCAATGTAGATGTGGAGGTGGTAAAAGATGCAAGAGTTACTGCTTAATTACCTTCCGAATGTAGCTAATTACTGGGATGATTTCATAGCGGCTATGAAGGACACCCTGGTCATGGAGCTTTGGGCAGGCTTAATTGCCTTTGTTCTCGGACTTATTCTGGGAGTGGTGCTTACAGTCACAAAGCCCGGCGGAATCATGGAAAACAAGCCTTTATTTAAAGTCATAAATGCCGTAACCAACCTTTTCAGGTCCATTCCTTTTATTATACTTCTGACGGCACTTATGCCTGTTTCCAGACTCATTATGGGAACTGCCATATATGTAAGAGGTGCAATAGTTCCTCTGGTTGCAGGCTGTACGCCGTTTTTCACAAGACAGGTTGAGGCTGCGCTTGCAGAAACGGATGACGGACTTATAGAGGCAGCACTTTCCATGGGTTCAAGCCCCATGGAGGTAATATTCAGAGTTTATCTGCGTGAAAGCATTGCTTCACTTGCAAGAGCCACAACCATAACTGCCATAAGCCTTCTCGGTCTTACAGCCATGGCAGGAGCCGTAGGTGCAGGCGGTCTCGGAGATTTCGCCATACGCTACGGTCATGACAGAAACATGACAGACATTACATGGGCCACAGTCATAGTGCTGGTAGTCGCTGTAAGCATAGTTCAGTGGCTTGGCGGGCATATTGCAAAGAAAAATACACATTGATGAAAACAGCATAAGTACATGCGTTTAGGTCATCAGCCTTATTACGAAAGAAAATCAGGGCTGATGACTTTTATTTTTTTATAGTGTACAATGTCATAGAACATTTGGAGGTGACAAATGAAACTCGAATTTTTAGGAGCCGACCATGAGGTTACGGGGTCGATGCATTTTATAGAGACATCTGACACGAAGATTCTTGTGGACTGCGGAATGGAGCAGGGACGCAATGTCTATGTCAATGAGGAGCTTCCCGTAAGCTATGGCGAGATAGATTATATTTTGCTCACACATGCACACATTGACCATGCGGGCATGCTTCCGAAGGCTGTCGTAAAAGGCTTTAACGGAACGATTCTTTCAACAAGGGCTTCGGCAGAGTTAAATGACATTATGCTTCTGGACAGTGCAAATATTCAGGAGCAGGAGGCAGAGCAGCAAAACCGAAAGGGAAAGAGAGCGGGCAAGGAGCTTATTGAGCCTGAATATACTGTCGAGGATGCTCTGCGCACACTGAAATATTTTCGTGCCGTAGACTATGACGAGACGATAGAACTCAGCGATACGGTGAGGGTAAGATTCATTGACGCAGGACACCTTTTAGGCTCGGCATCCATAGAAATGTGGATTGAGGAGGACGGAGTAAAGAGAAAGCTGGTTTTTTCCGGCGATATCGGCAATGATAATAAGCCCATAATACGAAATCCAACATACATCCATGATGCGGACTATGTGATAATGGAATCAACCTACGGAAACCGTCTGCACGGAAGAGAAACTGATCATCTTGAGGATTTAAGGAGAATTATACAGGAGACTCTTGATCGCGGAGGTAATGCCATATTTCCGGCATTCGCGGTCGGAAGGACGCAGGAGCTTTTATATCTTATCAGAGCGCTTAAAGACAGGAACATGATAAAGGGACACGATCATTTTCCTGTATATGTTGACAGCCCGATGGCAGTTGAAGCTACACATGTTTTCAGAGAAAACCTGATGGACTGCTATGATGAGGAAACCAGGGCGCTTGTAAAACAGGGCATAAATCCAATTGGTTTTGAGAATCTGATTTTAAGTAAAACAATAGATGACTCCAAGGCCATTCAGTTTGACAACACTCCCAAAATAGTTATAGCGGCAGCAGGCATGTGCAACGCCGGACGAATCAGACATCATATAAAGCATAACCTCTGGAGGCCGGAGTGCAGTATTGTATTTGCAGGCTATCAGGCAGAGGGAACATTAGGGCGAATATTACAGGACGGTGAAGCTGAAAGCGTAAAGCTTTTCGGTGAGGAGATAGTATGCAGGGCACATATAGAAACCATGGCAGACATGAGCTCGCATGCCGATAAGGAAGGGCTTCTCAAATGGATAGGAGAATTCGGAAGGATTTCGGGAAGAGTCTTTCTGGTTCACGGTGAGGATGATTCCATGGAGGAGCTTTCAAAAGAAATACGCTTAAGAACGGGCAATGTTGTAGACTGCCCGTATTCAGGCTCCGTATTTGATTTAAAGACTGAAACATGGGAATATCAGGCACCGCCGAGATATATAAAGAAGGAAGCAGCAACATCAGCCCGCAATGACAATGTCAACAGAGAGCTGGATGCTGCACTTAAGGCTATTACGGAGCTTGTGGAAGGCAGCAGAGAGTATGCAAACGCAGATAAGATGAAGCTTGCAAGACGCATCAACGAGCTGGTTGAAAAGATGAGGTGATTATTTGAGCGCAGTCAGTATTTTTACGGACGGAGCCGCAAAGGGAAATCCTGAAGGCCCCGGCGGCTACGGAACAATATTAAGATATGTAAGCAAAGACGGTACAGTTCATGAAAAGGAGCTGTCACAGGGATATGTGAAAACTACCAATAACCGCATGGAACTCATGGCTGCCATAGCCGGCCTGGAGGCACTTAACCGTCCCTGTCTTATAGATTTATATTCGGATTCAAAATATCTTGTGGATGCCTTTAATCAGGGATGGATAGAGAACTGGGTGAAGAATAACTGGAAAAGAGGAAAGAGCGGTCCGGTTAAAAATATAGATCTCTGGAAAAGACTTCTTAAAGCCATGGAGGTTCACAAGGTGAATTTCATATGGGTAAAGGGGCATGACGGACATCCTGAAAATGAACGCTGTGATGCACTTGCCTGCAAGGCTGCCGTAAGCAGAAATCTCATAGAGGATGAAGGAATAATATAAGGAAAACGGGTTTTACCTAAAGTTCACAAATGTTTTAGCACTCAACGCTTGACATTGCTAACACATGAGGCTATAATACAGTCGTTGTCAGAAAAGATGACGAAAATATAAATATAAAAGAACATTCCGGTTTAGAGATTTCAGACTCGATCGGAATAATGTCTAAATATCAAGGAGGCATAATAATGAAGTTAGTACCATTGACAGACAGAATCGTTATCAAGAAGCTTCATGCCGAGGAGACTACGGCATCAGGCATTGTTCTTCCGGGTTCCGATAAGGAAAAGCCGGCTCAGGCAGAGGTTATCGCAGTAGGTCCGGGAGGAGTTGTTGACGGTAAGGAAATCAAGATGGAAGTAAAGCCTGGACAGCATATTGTTTACTCAAGATATGCAGGCACAGATGTTGAGCTTGACGGCGAGAAGTTTGTAATAATCAGACAGGGCGATGTTCTTGCAGTAATCGAGAAGTAAGAAGAAGAGACATTGACCTGATACTTAAAATAAAAAGCTTTTAGAAAAAAGGAGGCCTTTTTACAATGGCAAAGGATATAAAGTACGGCGTAGACGCACGCAAGGCTATGGAGACAGGCGTAAATAAGCTTGCAGATACAGTAAGAGTAACACTCGGACCTAAGGGAAGAAATGTTGTTCTGGATAAGAAATTCGGAACACCGCTTATCACCAACGATGGTGTTACCATTGCAAAGGACATCGAGCTTGAGGATGCTTACGAGAATATGGGAGCACAGCTCGTTAAGGAAGTTGCAACCAAGACAAATGATGCAGCCGGTGACGGTACTACCACAGCTACCGTGCTTGCACAGGCTATGATAAATGAGGGCATGAAGAACCTTGCTGCAGGTGCAAATCCGATTATAATGCGTAAGGGCATGAAGAAGGCTGTTGATGCAGCAGTAGAGTCCATAAAGGCAGACTCACAGGTAGTAAACGGAAGATCACAGATTTCAAGAGTTGCAGCTATTTCAGCATCAGATGATGAGGTCGGAGAGCTTGTAGCTGACGCTATGGAAAAGGTATCAAAGGACGGAGTTATCACGATTGAAGAGTCCAAGACCATGATGACAGAGCTGGATCTCGTAGAGGGAATGCAGTTTGACAGAGGATACCTTTCAGCATACATGTGCACAGATATGGAGAAGATGGAGGCAGTTTTAGAGGATCCTTATATCCTTATTACAGATAAGAAAATCTCCAACATTCAGGATCTCCTTCCGGTACTTGAGAACATCGTAAAGATGGGAGCAAAGCTTCTTATCATCGCCGAGGATGTTGAGGGAGAGGCACTTACAACACTTATTGTAAACAAGCTTCGCGGAACCTTCCAGGTAGTAGCTGTAAAGGCACCGGGATACGGCGACAGACGCAAGGAAATGCTCAAGGACATTGCAATCCTTACAGGCGGCACCGTAATCTCAGAAGAGGTCGGACTTGAGCTTAAGGATGCAACCATTGATATGCTCGGACGCGCTAAGTCAGTAAAGACAAACAAGGAAAACACAGTAATAGTAGACGGACTTGGCGACAAAAAGGCCATAAACGACAGAATTGCACAGATAAAGGCACAGCTTGAAGTAACAACCTCAGAATTTGATAAGGAAAAACTTCAGGAAAGACTTGCAAAGCTTGCAGGCGGAGTAGCAGTAATCAGAGTAGGAGCAGCTACAGAAACCGAGATGAAGGAAGCAAAACTTCGTATGGAAGACGCACTCAATGCAACAAGAGCCGCAGTTGAGGAAGGCATTGTAGCAGGAGGCGGAACCGCATACATCGCAGCTACAAAGAAAGTTGAAAAAATAGTAGAAACACTCGAGGGAGACGAAAGAACAGGTGCAAAAATAGTATTAAAGGCACTTGAGGCGCCTCTTTACAGAATTGCAGAAAATGCCGGACTTGACGGATCGGTAATCGTAAACAAGGTAAAGGAAGCAAAAGACGGAATCGGCTTCGATGCATACAACGAAAACTATGTAGACATGGTAGCAAGCGGAATCATCGACCCTGCAAAGGTAACAAGATCCGCACTCCAGAACGCAGTATCAGTAGCATCCACACTGCTTACAACAGAAGCAGCAGTAGCAGAAATCCCGGCACCGGAACCGGCAATGCCGGCAGGCGGCGCAGGCATGGGCGGAATGATGTAAGCGTTTAGCACAAGCACGCTTATCAATGAAAGAAAAATGCGGAAGCAAGTTCACTTGCTTCCGTTTTTTCTTGAATTGGATATCCGTGCGACGCACGGATATGAGCAGCGCACAAAGTGCGGTGCGAATAAGCGTGCTTGTGCGCAGCAAGTATCAAGAGTACGGCTATGAGCATGAAGCGAAGCGAAATGCGAATAAGCGTCACACCTTCAAAATAAAGTGATTTTTATGAAAATCAAGCAGTCCGTCGCTGCGCATTTTACCAAGCTCCAATGACAGCCCGCTGCGCTCGACCACCAGATAATCTGCAAGCTGCTGCCTCGAAAAAGGAATGTCAAACTCGTATTTCCCGAGACGCTGCGCTTCTGCTGAAAGATATGACATAAGCTTTGAACGCGTAGTGCGCTGTCCGGTATGAGTAAGTTTTTCGCTAAAGCGCAGATTTTTCTCTGCAAGCTCATGGAGGAGATTTCTAATTATCAGGCTGTGATGCTCACAGGAAGATGGGCACATATTCAGAATGCGCCTTACATTAAGGAACATTACAGTGACGGGTGTTTCTGCCAATACGCTCACATTTGATACGGAACCGGGTGCACAGGCGAATGCGACAGCAAAGGTCTGTCCGGTTCCTGCTTTGGAAAGAATGTTGCGGTTTCCCCAAATATCCTCCTGTATAATAAGAACAACTCCCGAAAGTACAATGCCTATTGATTCTACCGCATCACCGGCACGCAGCATAAAAGCTTCTCTGGGAAAATCTTCTATTCTCGTGTCAAGACAGGACAGCATGGCAGTGAGCTCATTTTCGGAAATACCGGAAAAAAGCTGAGATGATAGAAGAACAGACAGATAATCTTTCATAAAAAACCT
>CAVBSU010000015.1:30421-31277 GCA_963598245.1 Lachnospiraceae bacterium
GCTTATTTGTAAATTGAAAGCGGTGTATTTGCAAGCGAAAGGCCGGTTTTGTATGCCGGATGCCAAGAAAGGCGCTGAGTTGGAAAGCTGAGTTTTACTTGGGAGAAATAAATTCCTGCTCTGAAGATGGAAAAACAAGGAGACGCACGTATGAAAAGACGGATCATTGAGATCAATCAGGATAAATGCAACGGCTGCGGTGCCTGTGCTGCTGCCTGTCATGAGGGTGCAATAGCCATGGTGGACGGAAAGGCAAAGCTGATGCGGGATGATTACTGCGATGGTTTGGGAGACTGCCTTCCGACCTGCCCAACCGGGGCGATTTCCTTTGTAGAGCGCGAGGCTGCAGCCTATGACGAAAAGGCTGTACTCGCCAATAAACAGAAAAAGATGCAGCAGGAAGGAATGCATATACATGCCGGTTGTCCCGGATCGCGTATGCAAACTATCCGGCACACAGAACAGCCGGCTGTCGATGCTGATCCTGCAAGAGCGCAAAGCCGTCTTTCTCAGTGGCCGGTACAGATCAAGCTCGTTCCGGTGAATGCACCTTACTTTGACGGTGCAAAGCTGCTTATCGCAGCAGACTGTACGGCTTATGCCTATGCGGCATTTCATGAGCAATTTATCAAGGGACATATTACACTCGTCGGCTGCCCCAAACTGGACGGAGTGGACTATTCAGAGAAACTCACCGAAATAATCCGCAATAATGATATTAAGAGCGTTACTGTCGTGCGCATGGAGGTTCCGTGCTGCGGCGGGCTGGAGATGGCTGCAAAAAATGCGCTTCAGCAGAGCGGCAAATTCATTCCGTGGCAGGTTGTAACCATTTCCACAGACGGCAGCATTCTTG
>CAVBSU010000016.1:0-13930 GCA_963598245.1 Lachnospiraceae bacterium
GAATACATGCAGGATTGCGGGAGCGCGTAAGCGCGAAGCAATCCGCACTTTTATGTTATGTGATGCCTGCAAGCACGCAGGCATGGGTGTTTATTATGTCAATGCAAACGAGAATTCAGCCTGTACGCAAATCCTGTCTCCCACATATCCCCTGCCTTTGGCAAAATAGAAATTGCCCTTGGATCTTGTTATCCTGCAATGAGTCACAAAATCATCCCCAGCTCTTACCGGTGAACGGAACTTTACATTGTCAAGCCCCGTGTAAAACGGAATTTTCCTTTCATCAGTATTATTTTCAAGAAGAATACATGCAGACTGTGCCATTATTTCGCAGAGTATGACTCCGGGGACTATCGGATTTCCCGGAAAATGCCCGTCCAGAAACCATTCGTTTCCTGAAATATGAAGTCTTCCTATTGCCTCGTCCTCTTTTTTCTCAAGCTCATCCAAAAGAAGCATGCTTCCTCTGTGCGGAAGTATTTCTTTTATTTCTTCTCTGTTCATGGCACTTACCTTTTAAGTCTCTCCTGAATCTCTTTCAAATATTGCACTATGCTTTTCACGCTTTACTCTGATTAAGGCTTCCCTTAAGCAACCTCAACAGCTATGCGGAAAAGCTCGGTTCCAAATTCTACAACCTGTCCGTTTTGAACACAGATTTTTTCGATTACCCCGTCCTCCTCAGCCGTTATCTCGTTCATGAGCTTCATGACCTCTATGATGCAGAGGACTTCTCCCTTTTTCACACGGGACCCCGGCTTTACGAATTCATCCGCATTCTCGGCAGGTGATGAATAATAAATTCCCACGGCAGGAGAGGTGACGCTTTTTATATATGTCGCTTTGCTTTTTGCAATATTTTCTTCTGCTGCCTTATCGACTTTTCTTTCTGCTCCCGAAGCCTTATCCGTGGCATTTTCATATTTATCATCCGTCCTTAAAGCCGATGTATGTTCTACTGCCTCTTTAGTATTTTTATTTATTATTTTTCCTATGCCGCTTACGCTTTCCTGAATGCTTTCCGGGTATCCGTTTTCAGTGCTGAATGACACTTTGGAAAAACTTATATTAGGACTTTTTTCAAGCCTTACTGAGCCCATGCTTTCATTTATTTCCATACCCGTAAGCTCAAGCTCTGACATAAGCCTTGCATATCTTCTTATATCATTTTCGTTCATGCCTGCTCCTTTCCGGCTTTTATGCCGCTACTCTGTCCTCTTAAATGCCAGACATGCATTGTGTCCGCCAAAGCCCAGAGAATTTGAAAGACATAAGTTTATGTCTGACTTTGCGGTTTTTTTTGGCACATAGTTAAGGTCACACTCCGGATCCGGAGCCTCGAGATTTATAGTCGGAGGCACCAACCCCGTTCCAAGCACCTTTACGCAGACCATGGCCTCAAATGCACCGGCCGCTCCAAGCATATGTCCCGTCATGGACTTTGTGGAACTTATAAGAGAAGCTTTGGCCTTCTTTTCGCCTAATGACAGCTTTATGGCCATAGTTTCTATGGAGTCATTAAGCGGTGTACCGGTTCCGTGAGCATTGACATAAATATTTTCGTTTCCTGTATAACCGCTTTCCAAAAGTGCATCCTTCATTGCTCTTGCGGCTCCCAGAGCATCGGGTCTCGGAGCCGTGATATGATATGCGTCACAGGTTGAACCGTAGCCCGTAATCTCTGCCAGAATTTTTGCGCCGCGCTTTTTTGCATGCTCATACTCCTCTAAAATAAGAGCTGCCGCTCCCTCTCCCATTACAAAGCCCGCTCTTCTTTTGTCAAACGGAAGTGAAGCCTCATTGGGATTTTCTGCCAGTGAAAGTGCTTTTATATTTATGAATCCGGCCACACTGCAATCTGTAATCGGAGCCTCCGAGCCGCCCGTTACAGCTGCATCCGCATATCCGTGGCGTATGGCTCTTACTGCCTCGCCTATGGCATTTGATCCGGAAGCACAGGCAGTCACTGCCGGAATCGCTGCACCCTGACAGTTATATTTAATTGCTATGGCTCCTGCCGCCATATTTGCTATAAGCATGGGTATGAAATAAGCCGATACTCTTGACGGACCCTTTACCATGAGCTTTTCATGCTCTCTTGAAAAGGTGCCTATGCCGCCTATACCGGAACCGAAGTAGCAGGAAAAGCGTTCCGGCTCGATATTTCCGGAAAGCCCGCTTTCCTCCATCGCCTGAGAGGCTGCCGCAAGTGCATATTGAGTGAAACGGTCAGTGCGAAGAGTTTCCGCCTTCTCCATATAATTTCGCGGGTCAAAATTCTTTACTTCTCCTGCAAGCTTTGCCTTATATTCACCTGTATCAAAATATGTTATGCTTCCTATGCCGTTTCTGCCGTTTATAAGGCTGTTCCAGCATGTGTCTACATCGTTTCCTACCGGTGCGATTGCTCCCATCCCGGTAACCACTACCCGTCTGTATGTATTTTCCATCTTACATCCTCATTCCGCCGTCTACGCTGAGCACCTGTCCCGTGATATAATCCGTATCCGCTAAAAATGCTATAGCCTCGGCAACTTCTTCAGGTCTTCCGGCACGCTTTAAAGGGATTTTTCCGACCCATTCCTCACTGTCTTCAAGATTTTTTGTCATATCTGTGTCAATGAACCCCGGAGCTACGGCATTGCACAGCACATTTTTTACTGCAAGCTCCTTCGCAGCCGATTTCGTAAGACCTATAATGCCTGCCTTGGATGCGGAGTAATTGCACTGACCGGCGTTTCCGCAAAGTCCTACCACGGACGAGACATTGACCACACGACCGTACCTGTTTCTTATGAATATCGGACTTACATGGCGCAGCATATTAAAGGCACCCTTTAAATTTGTGTCAATAACGCTGTCAAAATCCGCCTCACTCATGAGCATCAGAAGCTTATCTTTCGTTATTCCGGCATTATTTATAAGTATCTCAATTCTTCCGAACTCTTCCTTTATTCCTTTTACGGTTTCTCCCGCCTTTTTAAAATCCGAAACATCACAGCAAAAGCTTGCAGCCTTCACCTTAAACTCATTTCTTATCTCATCGCAGACCTTTTCGGCATTTTCCTTATTGCCTGCATAAATAACCGCTATATCAGCCCCCATAGAGGCAAGCTTTTTTGCCGCAGCCGCACCGATTCCTCTTGAGCCTCCTGTAACCACTGCAACCTTTCCTCTTATCATTGTTTTTTATGCCACCTTTTTTTCTGCTTCGTCATAAGTTATTAAAAATTTTCAATGTCTCTGTAAGGCTTTTTTCGTCATACACAGACAGTACCCTTACATTCTTATCTATACGCTTTATCATGCCGGAAAGCGTCTCTCCCGGACCTATTTCCACAAATGTATCTGCACCGTCTTCTATCATACCGCGGATGGTTTCTTCCCAGAGTACCGGAGAAATAATCTGCTTTGAAAGCATCTTCGCCATAAAGTCCGGCTCTGTTTTTTCACAATTACATGCATCTGTAAACGAAAAATCATAGGTTTTTGCATTTACATTCGCATATACCGGAAATTTCGAGACCTTAAGTCCGCTTTCGGTCAGGGCTCCATGGAAGCATTTTGAGGCTTCTTCCATAAACGGTGAGTGAAATCCGCCGTTTACTTTAAGCATAATAAGCCGCCCTCCGGCTTTACTTACAGCTTCCGACAGCTTCTCCATGGAGCACTCCGT
This sequence comes from Lachnospiraceae bacterium, assembly GCA_963598245.1. Lineage (GTDB taxonomy): Bacteria > Bacillota > Clostridia > Lachnospirales > Lachnospiraceae > Avilachnospira. The sequence goes on from CAVBSU010000016.1 coordinate 3,677, forward strand.
CCCTGATACAGTAATCTGACCCGGACAGTTAAAATTCACCGGATAAATATCTTCAAGCTCGGAGCAAAGCTCTGTTACCTCATCTCCTGAAAGCCTTAAAACAGCAGCCATTTTTGCAGGATTTTTCTCTGCCGCCTGCTGCATCAGCTCTGCTCTTTTTACGACCAGTCTGAAAAGTGTTTCGTATATATGCGTTGCTGCACCCTTATCTTTCTTTTGCAATAGAGAAATATCCGAAATATCGGCAAACATGTAAGCATAGGCCAAAGCGCTTAATTCTCCGAGTGAAAATCCGGCACACATATCTGCTTTTATTTTCTTTTCATCAAGCGTCGCTGCTATCGCAAGCTCCGTTGCAAAAAGGCAGGGCTGAGTGTTTAAAGTTGTTCCAAGCTCATCCCCGCTTCCTGCAAAGCATTGTTTTGAGGTTCCGGGTCTTATGAAATCAGAAAGTCTGTATATATTCTCAGCTGCCCGGCTGATGTTATAAAGCTCTGCTCCCATTCCGCTTTCCTGTGCGCCCTGTCCCGGAAATACAAATGCTGTCTTACCCATATGCTGCCTTTCCTGATAAATACTGTTTTTGCAGCCTGAATTCAGCCGCTGTTTTTCTTTATAAACAGGTCTTTTCTGACGGTATTTAAGAATTAAGAAAACCTCCGGCGTTTTTAAGCAGTTTTTCAGTCTCCTCACAGATTTCCTTAACTATTTCTGCTGCCGACTGAGTTTTATTTACAAGTGCCGCTGCCTGACCTGCAAGAAAGCAGCCCTTCTCCGGATTTCCCTCCTTGACAGCCAGCCTGAATGCTCCTGTAGTAAGTCTGGAAAGCTCTTCATCCGACACACCGCCGTATTCTGCCTTTAAATACTCTCTGACATATGGAGTTCTCAGGCTTCTTGCCGCGTGGTTTATTCTTCTTCCCGTTACAGCCGTGGCGAGATCTCCTGCCTTAAGTATGCGTTCTCTGTAGTTTGGATGTATGGTACACTCATCTGCGCTTAAGAATCTCGTTCCTATCTGTACTCCGCAGGCTCCGAGCATAAATGCTGCCGCCATGCCTCTTCCGTCGGCAATGCCTCCCGCAGCTATGACAGGAACCTTTCCGGCCGCCACATCCGCAATTAAGGGAACTAATACCATAGTTGTAAGCTCTCCTACATGTCCGCCGCTTTCTCCGCCCTCAGCTATGAGTGCATCCGCGCCTGCTTTAAGCATAAGCTTTGCCATCGCCGTAGATGCCACCACAGGCATGACCCTTATACCGGCACTTTTCCAGTCAGCCATGTACTTTGCAGGATTTCCTGCTCCCGTTGTTACGGCTGCAATCTTCTCCTTTACCGCAAGTTCGGCAATATCATCTGCATATCGGCTCATGAGCATTATATTCAGACCAAATGGCTTACCTGTGAGCTCTTTTGCCTTATGTATTTCCTCTTTAACTTCCTCCGCCTTAAGATTTCCGGCTGCAATTATGCCAAATCCGCCCGCATTTGATACGGAGGCTGCCAGTTTTCCGTCCGCAATCCATGCCATACCGCCCTGAAGTATCGGGTATTCTATTTCAAGAAGCCTGCATAACTGAGATTTAAGCATCCTTATCAGCCCTTCTTTTTCTCAACTATGCTGACCAGCTCTCCAACCGTTTCAACCTTCTCGTCAAGCTCAATGCTGATTCCGAGCTCATCCTCAAGATTCATCAGTAAATCTACGGTGTCCAATGAATCAATTCCCAGATCGTGAAAGGTGTCTTCTGCACTGATTGATGACGGATCGCAATCCAGTCTGTCCGCAAGAAGCTTTACTATAGTTTCATAAATCATGATAAAATCCTCCATTTGTTGACAAATCAATATTTTATGTTATATAGCTTGATTGTTGATTTGTCAACATTTTTTTTATACTTATAATGATTGAAAAAGGATTGAAAAAGAATTCATTTATTCGCTAATTGACTTGAAATACTTATGTCGCGATGTTAAATTATACTGTGATGTGCAGATACATATGATGATGTCAGAGACGAAGTTTTTTGCCTCCGGTATCGTTTGATTTATAAAGACCCGGAGGTGTTGGCATTGGCAGCAGCAAAAGGCAAAGCCCCGTCGCTTGCGGAATTTGCCTATGAAGAAATAAAAAAACGCATAAGATACGGGCTGATTCCGCCCGGATCACAGCTTATAACTCAGGACCTTGCCGATTTACTCGGCATCAGCCGCACGCCGGTGGTCACTGCGGTTAATCGTCTGGCATCAGAGGGTTATGCTGTCAATACTCCTCAGCAGGGCATTCGTGTAAAAAGCTTTACCATTAAGACCTTCCGTGATGTTTTTGAACTGCGTCATATGATAGAGCAGTTTTCAGTGGACGGCATTATAAAAAACATGCTTTTTGACAAAAGCTCCGTAACCAAGCTCAAAAAGGTAGTTCAGGGATATAAGAATCTTGGACCCATGGATTATAAAGAAGCGATAGACATTGAGTGCGAATTTCATCACACACTCATAGGAATGACAAATAATGTCGAGATTTTAAATGCTTATAAAAGAAGTTTGTGTGTCGAGGCTGTCTATTATATGTATATGATGGCAGGCATGGAGCTTACAATCATAGTTTCAGCCTATGAGGACCATGCCAATATCGTGGAATGTATGGAAGCTGCCGACCCTGACGGCCTGAAAAAGGTATTTGAAAAGCATATGCAGTATCCTGTCTCCATGCTTAACTGGCTCATAAGCTCCGGAAAAGAGCTTATTCCCTCCAACACAGTCATAGCCATGCAAAACTGTGTCATATGATAATAAATGCCCATGCCTGCGTTTTTGCAGGCATCACATACCATAAAAGTACGGCATAGCCACAATATGCAGCTATGCCGTACTTTTTAATTTCGAAACTTATTCGCCTGCATCCTCAACGCTGAGCGTTTCTGCCGCACTTATGCTTTCGGTCTCCGAGGTGCTCTCAGCTGTATCCTCTGCATCAGCTGAAGCTGTCTCAATACTTTCCTCTGTTTCCTCTACATAAGTAACACTTGCATTATCTGCGATAGTTTTTCCGGCAAGATACCAGATAACAGCCTCCTGCTGCTCCGCTTCATCTGCATAGCTTTCAAGCTCCTCTGCGGTATAGCCGAACTCATCAAGGTACTGCTTTTTTGTTTCCTCGTTAAAGGAAAGTCCTTCTGCCTCACATATGGCATATCTCAGCATGACCTCCTTTGCAGCGTCAGCTGCCTCCTCCTTAAGAGACTCTCTGAAATCATCGTAATTGGTTCCCGTCCAGCTAAGGTAGGTTGCAAGACTGAATCCCTGTGTCATAAGATTCTTATTATAGCTCTTTAAGGCTGAATCCATCTGCCAGGTTATTGTCTCCTCTGTCGGCTCTACATCGCTTTCCTCAAGAGCCGCTGCTATGGCATTATTATAGAGTGAGCTTTTTGCCGTAAGCATGGCATTGCGTGTAAGGCTGTCCTTGATAATCTTTTTAAGCTCAGCTACCGTAGATGCCTCGCCGTCTGAAAGCTCATCTGCTGCTGCATCATCCAGTTCATCAAGTGTAATATTTCTCTTTATGCCGTTAATGTCTACAGTAAAAACTACATCCTTGCCTGCAAGCTCTTCTTTGCCGTAATCTTCCGGAAATTTAAGATTAAGCGTAACAGTTTCTCCGTAGTGTTTCCCTATAAGACCATCCTCAAAGCCGTCTATGAAGGAGTCTGAGCCGATGGTGAGATTATAGCTGTCTGCTGAACCCCCCTCAAACTCTTCGCCGTCAATTTTTCCTGCATATGCGATGTCGACAGTATCGCCGTCCCTGACAACATTGTCACCTGCTGTTATCTGCATGTAAGGAAGAACGCTCGTCGATAAATACTCATCAACAGTTTCATCCGTGACTTCCTCTTCCCTGGGTGCCTCAAAGCTCAAGCCCTTATAGTTAATCTTATTTACCTTTCCCAAATTCTCAGGCTTTTGCGGATTGAGTGCATTTATTTTTTCCTCATCAGCCGTGATTTGCGCCGTAGAATCGTCAGTCTCTGCCTCTGTGCTCTCTCCCGTACTTTCTCCGGTATTGCTTTCTGCGGCAGTCGTTTCCTTATCCGCATCCTTCTTCGAACAGCCGTTTAAAACAAGTGCCGCCATAAGAATTGCCGCAGCGGATGAGGCTGCAATTCTGTTAAACTTTATCATTTTTTATTCCTCCCGAAATATTATTGAGCTGTTTTTTCTTTAGCTCTGTTTTTCATAAATCACCTGATATTATCACATTTTTTACCATATTCTGCCGATTTAAGTGCGTCAGCTTCGCTGCATCATCCGATGCAGACACCGCATTATTTTACCACAGATATACCTGGATAGTATCTGAATATTACCTTTGCAATAATTTTTTCTTTTTCTATATAAGGATTATCCCAATATCTTGCATCCAGTGAGTTATTGCGATTATCTCCCATCATAAAATAACAGCCCTCCGGTACGGTGAATTCCATATCGCCGGTATAGAGCATGGGCTCCTTAAGATAATTTTCCTCCGCTTTTTCGCCGTTTATGTATACTGCCGCAGTGATGAGCTCTGCATCGCTGTCCGCAAAATCTCCCGGAGCTTCGAAATCAACAAAGCTTTCAAGCTCGCTCTGCTTTACGGTTCCATCCTGCCTTATCTCTATTTTATCTCCCGGCATTCCTATTACGCGCTTAAGATAGTAAAGAGTTTTCGGATGGGTTATCTTTTCTCCGCAGTTCGGACAGGTTTCCGGAGCTTCACCTTCCCCCTGCGCTGTATTGCAGCGATTGCAGATCCAGCCGAACCTGAATATGGCAATGTCACCTCTTTCAGGCTCTCCGAAGGTATATGAAAGTCTGGAGCCTATAACTCTGTCTCCCTGACCTATGGTATTCTCCATGGAACCTGTAGGAACTGTCGAATTTGCTATAATAAAAGTATTTATAAGCAGTGCCGCAACAACAGCAATCACCAGTACCTCAAGCCAGCTTAAAAGTTCCTTTAAGACTGAATTCTTTTGAGGTTTTTCGGTCAATGTCTCTTTTTCCTCAGATTTATTTTCCTCATCATCCGTGAATTCTATGGTTGATAACGACATCAGGAGTCTCCTTTACATGTACGGCACTCATGAAAGCACTGCTTTTCACAGCCTGCAAACATGAGTACTATACTTTTTATTTGTGTATTATTTGTGTCATTTGGCGTTTGAGGCTGCTATCTTGACCTTGCTCCAATACTCTGAAATAATTTTTCTGGTCTCCTCGTTATAGTGGAACACCTCATCATTGGCATTGCCGCTTCTCGGCACATAAGAGCTTAATCCCTCAAATTCACCGCCTGCTCCCGAAAGCTCATCAAAAACCTCTTCATTGGGCGAGGTATATCCTACAGTGATTGAATTATCATATGCCGGATCATAGCCGCTCACATAATTTAAAAATGCATATGCAAGCTCTGTGTTTTCGGCATTTTTCGGTATTACCATGCCGTCAACCCAGATATTGGTTCCGCTCTCCGGAATATAATAATCCATGTCCTCATTTTCAGCAAGGATATATGTCGCATCCCCCGAGTAAACAAGTCCCAGCGGAAGCCTTGCCTGAGCCATATTGTCTATAATCTCATCCGTCACTATCTCTGCGCTCATATTCTGCGCTATGCCCTTAAGAAATTCATATGCTTCTTCAAGCTCCTTGGGGTCAGAAGTATTCATGGAATATCCCAGATACTTAAGAGCTATCATAAACTCATCTCTCTCGGAGTCATAAAGATATATCTGTCCCTTGTATTTCGGGTCTGCAAATATGCCGAAGCCATCCTTCTCAAGGTCCTCTACCGGCACCTTTGTGGTGTCATAGCAGATTCCTACCGTGCCCCACATATACGGAACAGAATAGACATTGCCCGGATCATAGGCAAGATTTGTACAGTCCTTAAGAATGTCATCCCAGCAGCTGAGCTTTGACTGATCTAACGGCTGGAGTTTATCTTCCTGCATAAGCCTTTCGATCATGTAATCACTGGGAATCAAAATGTCATATTTGTCTCCGTTCGCAACCTTTATATACATCTGCTCATTAGAGTCAAATTCATCCACAACTACCTGCGCGCCGGTCTGCTTTTCAAAATTTGAAATGGTATTTTCTCCCAGATACTCTCCCGGCATGTAAATGTGAAGCACCTGACCTTCAAATTCGCCTTTTCCGTTTCCGCGAAGCAGAAGAAATAAAACAGCTATGCCGATCAGAGCTGCTGCCGCAAACAGCTTATGCGGTCCTCCGTTCGACTTAAGCTCATTGGGATCAAGACCCAGTGCCTCGGCTTTTTTCATGCGCTTTATCTCTGATTTTTCCTTTACTACAGGCGCCACATTTACAATTACAAGACCTATGGTTATAACCGCAACTATAAGCGCAGATATGGCATTTATAGTCGGATTTACACGCTTACTCATAGTGTAAATCATAATGCTTAAATTTTTTACGCCGCGTCCCGTGACAAAATATGAAATAACAAAATCATCAAAAGACATTGTAAAGGCTATGAGTGCGCCGCTGAATATACCCGGTGATATCTCCGGCACTATGACCTTTATAAGCGCCTGCCAGGGAGAAGCCCCCAGATCCATGGCGGCATTTGCAAGATTGGGATCTAACGACCTGAGCTTTGGCATGATGCTTAAAATTACATATGGCGTACAGAATGCTATATGTGCAAGCATCATGGTTCCCAGACCTCTTTCAATCCCCAGTGTCACAAAAAACAGCATGAGCCCTATGGCTGTGACTATTTCCGGATTCATGATGGGGAAATCATTTATATAAAGCACAAGATCCTTTATGACCTTTTTTGATCTTGAAAGTCCTACTGCGGCCAGCGTTCCGAATACTGTTGAAACCAGCGTCGCAACTACAGCCACCAGTATGGTAGTAGTAAGTGCCTCCATCATATTTGAGCTTGCAAATATTTTCTCATACCATTTAAGTGAAAAGCCCTTAAAGGCAGTAAGAGATTTGGAGGAATTAAAGGAAAAGAGCACCACAAATATTATCGGCAGATAAAAGAATATCAATGCGAGCAGCATGATGAATTTTCCGAAATAGCGTTTGTTTTTTTTCATCATCTCCTCCTATTCTTCATCTCTGTCGGCAGCATTGACCTTTTCTATTTTTCTTACAAGATACATGCTTAGCATCATGACAGCTGCCATTATTATCGATATTGCAGAACCGAAATTCCATTCCCCTACTGTTATGAACTGATTTTCTATAACATTTCCGATAAGGAAATATTTTCCGCCCCCCAGAAGCTTCGGTATGAAGAAGGAGCTTACTGCAGGAAGAAATACCAGACTTATGCCGCTTATAACTCCGGGAAGCGACAGCGGAAATATAACCCTCCAGAAAGTCTGAAAGCCGTCGGCTCCCAAATCATTTGCAGCCTCAATAAGAGCCCTGTCCATCTTGCAAAGTGAGGTGTTTATCTGCAAAATCATGAAAGGTATGAGATTATAAACCATTCCCAGAAGCACTGCTCCCTCTGTATAAAGAAGCTCCCCGCTGCAAAGCCCCATACCTGTAAGTACCTTTGCAATAAGCCCGTCATTACTCAATAGGCCTACCCATGCATAGGTTCTTACCAGCATGTTTATCCATGTCGGAAGCGTGATTATAAGGACGAGAGTGTTTCTCACCTTATCATCATTGCCGGAAATAAAATATGCGACCGGATAAGCCAGCACCACGCATATTATCGTGGTTTTTATGGCTATCTTAAGTGATCTCCAGAGTATCAGCAAAAAGTCCGGATCCGTAAAAAAACGCATGAAATGATTTAATGTAAGCGAAAAGGATATTATTCCGTTTCCCTCTTTCGTCACGGCATAAAAAGCTATGAGCGCCATGGGAAGCAGAAGAAGTATCACGCACCATGCAATATACGGTGCGGCAAGCTGTGAAAATCTTTTCATCTTATATTACTGCCTCCTATGTCAATGTTCCGTTCTTTTCATGACATGTATATCGTTTTTATCAAGCCTTAAGCCGACTCTTGCGCCCTCTTCAACAGCATGAACCGAATGCACCTTGAGCTCCCGTCCCTCCGTCATGAACTTTACCGGATAGGTTTTTCCCGCCTCTATGTCCTCAGGCCTGAAGTCATAATCCACATAGATATTTACGGAAATATCCTCGTTTGAAAGCTTCCATGCCTGTGCATTGGCCCAGGTCTTTAATTCCGTGTCAAGTGCCTGTGCCTCTAAGAGCTCATCTCTGGCCTTTAAAAAGTTAAATGCCATGATAGCCTCGTCAGTATGCTCATTTTTTATAAACGGCTGGTTAACGACATGGATGTTTTTCTGTATCATAGTCCCTGCCGCAGTTGAAAAGGTCACGGGATATATGCCTGTTTCCGGCTTTAAGTCATACTTCACATTAGTAATTGAAATATAATCATTCGTTTCCGGATTCCAGGCCTGTGCATCCGCACGGGCTGTTATTTCCTTATCATCCAGTGCCTCTATATCCTCTATATCCGCAAAAAAATCGTTGGCTGAAATTATTTCCTTTCCGTCAGCCGAAGACACCTCGTTTGCCTTATCTCCGATAACCTTCATCTGAACCGTGACAGAGGTTCCCGGCACCGTCTCTACTACGACCTCGTACTGGCTTCCCTTAAAAAGCACACTGTCAACCGTTCCCTTCATAATGCCCTGCTCCTCGGAAACTATATCCAGATCCTCCGGCCTTATGACCACATCCACAGGTTCATTTTCCCCGAAGCCCTGATCCACGCATTCAAAATCTATATTATCAAATCTTACCTTATAGTCCTCAATCATGCGTGCCGGAATAATGTTTGACTCACCGATAAAGTCCGCAACAAAACGATTGACAGGCTCGTTATAGATGGATTCCGGAGTTCCTGTCTGCTGGATAACTCCACCGTTCATGACAACTATTTTATCCGACATGGTAAGAGCCTCTTCCTGATCGTGCGTAACGAAAATAAAGGTGATGCCTACCTCCTGCTGTATACGCTTAAGCTCGTACTGCATTTCCTTTCTGAGCTTTAAATCAAGTGCTCCCAAAGGCTCATCCAGAAGCAGCACCTTAGGCTCATTTACAAGTGCCCTTGCTATGGCCACGCGCTGCTGCTGACCTCCGGAAAGCCTTGTGACATTTCTCTTTTCAAAGCCCTCCAGACCTATAAGCTTCATCATACGCATAACCTTCTGTTCTATGATGTCCCTGCTCATTTTCTTGATTTTCAGACCGAAGGCAATGTTGTCATAGACCGTCATATTCGGAAAAAGCGCATATTTCTGAAATACGGTATTCAGCTCTCTTTTATGAGGCGGAAGCTTTGCGATATCCACGCCGTCAAAGATGACTTTTCCCTCTGTAGGTTCGAGAAAGCCTCCCAAAATACGGAGCAATGTAGTTTTACCACAGCCTGAAGGCCCAAGCAGAGTGACAAACTCTTTCTCCTGAATATCCAGGTTAATGTTCTTCAGAACAAGCTGATCCTGGAAGGTCATCACAATGTTTCTAAACTGTATGAGTGCGTTGCTTTCCATACACTTTACCCCCTTAACTGTCGGTCATGACGGCATTTATGGCATATTCTGCAGAGTCTCTTGAAAACCCCTTGCGTGCCAGAAATCCGTATGCCTTATTTCTATCTTCGGCGGTCATCCCCCGCGGATATTTTTTAGAAAGTGCCCTTGCGGCAGCCCCGTATTCAGCCTCGGCATCAAGCCCTGAGACAGCCTCACCTATCAGCTCGCTGTCTATGCCCTTTGCGTACAGCTTTGCTTCTATTTCTCTTTTGGAGCATTTGTTTTTCAGCTCCTCAATATATCTTTCGGCATAGCTTTCATCATTTGCAAAGCCGTATTTATTAAGAAATTCCATGGTCTTATCTATTACGGCTTCGGGATAAAAACCTTCCTTAAGCTTTCTCTTTATCTGAGATTTTGTTTTGTCTGCATTTTTCATGAAATACAGCACCCGCTTCTTTGCTCTCGGAAGAAGTATATCTTCAATAATTTTTTTATATCCGTCATCCGAAAGCTCGTTTTCCGCCTCCAGTTTAAGGCTTCTTATCTCTCCTTTATACAAAAGAAAGGTCACCTCGCCGTAATCGAGGGTGACCTTAATTCTTTTATTATCATAATTTTCCATTCCTGTTATGATATATGCCATTTATCCTGTCTGTAAGCTTCACTCGGCGGGAGTATCAGGAAC
>CAVBSU010000016.1:13940-30485 GCA_963598245.1 Lachnospiraceae bacterium
TATCCTGTTTTTAAGTTATCAATCGTCAGGGGTATCAGGAACAGACTCATCTCCTCCGATGAGTCCAAGCTTAACTCTCAGCTTATGATCTATTTCATTCGAAATCTCAGGATGAGCGGAAAGATACTGCTTTGCATTCTCTCTGCCCTGTCCTATCTTATCGCCGTTATAAGCAAACCATGCTCCGCTCTTATCGATAAGCTCATTCTTTACCGCAAGATCCAGGAGATCTCCCTCTCTGGAAATCCCCTTTCCGAACATGATATCAAACTCTGCTTCCTTAAACGGCGGAGCCACCTTGTTCTTTACGATCTTCACCCTTACATGGTTTCCGACCACTTCGGTACCCTGCTTTAAAGGTTCAGTGCGTCTTACATCCATTCGTATCGATGCATAGAATTTGAGCGCACGACCGCCTGTCGTAGTCTCAGGACTTCCGAACATGACACCGATTTTTTCCCTCAGCTGGTTAATAAATATAACAACACAGTTGGACTTTGAGATAACTCCCGTAAGCTTTCTCAATGCCTGAGACATAAGTCTTGCCTGCAAGCCCACGACAGAATCTCCCATTTCGCCCTCTATTTCCTTTTTGGGAACAAGTGCCGCTACCGAGTCTATAACTATGACATCTACGGCACCTGATCTCACCATAGTGTCAGCTATCTCAAGTGCCTGTTCTCCGTTATCCGGCTGTGAGATATAGAGATTGTCAATGTCTACACCGATATTTTTTGCATATACCGGATCCAGTGCATGCTCCGCATCTATAAATCCCGCAATTCCTCCGGCCTTTTGTGCCTCAGCGATAACATGCAGTGCAAGTGTGGTTTTTCCCGAGGATTCCGGTCCGTATATCTCTATGACTCTTCCCTTCGGAACTCCTCCTACACCAAGTGCCGCATCCAGGCTCAATGCGCCCGTAGATACAACCTCAAGGCCGGCATCCTTTCCCGAATCGCCGAGCTTCATTACGGCTCCCTGTCCGAAATCCTTTTCTATCTGCTTTAAGGCAGCTTCTAGTGCTTTCTGTTTATCTTCCTTTGATACTTCTTTAGCAACCGGCATAAAAACCTTCCTTTTTAAAGTAGTAAAAGCCCTGTTACGCCATCGGAGCGAACAGGGCTATCATAGCATACTTATATCAGTTTTTCTATAAGAAAAATGCGCTCATAAATGCCGGAATCTTCAGCTATTCACACAAAAATTCGGTCAGTCGTACAGCGGCTCTATTTCCTTTTTGAAGATCTCCCGTATGAATATTGTGCTGAGTATTAAGGATGCCAGCTCTGCTATCGGAAATGCAAACCATACGGCATTAAGCCCGAAGGCATTTGCCAGCAAATAAGCTGCCGGAAGCAGTACAACAAGCTGTCTTGCAAGTGATACCCACAGAGATTTCACACCGTGACCCAGGGCCTGGAATATTGACGAGCATATAATATCATATCCTGCAAATATAAAATGTATGGCTATAATGCGCAGTGCCATGGTACCTATAAGCTTTAAGTTTTCCGAGGCGTTGAAAAGATCAAGTAAAGCTCCTGGTATGAACTCAAAGAGCATTATTCCGCATATCATGATGCCGGTAGCCGCTATGGCTGCAAGCTTGAAGGTTTCCTTTATGCGATCCGGCTTTCTTGCACCGAAATTAAAGGCGATAATAGGTACTACGCCGTTATTCATGCCGAAGATAGGCATGAATATGAAGCTCTGAAGCTTGAAATAAACTCCGAATGCCGCCGCTGCCGTGCTGGAAAAATTGAGCAATATCTTATTCATGCCAAAGTTCATTACAGAGGATATCGACTGCATGACTATGGACGGGAGACCCACCGCATAAATAGCTTTTATGGTATCTCTGTCAGGCTTTAAATACTTCTTTTCAAACTTTATTTCCCTGTTTACCTTTAAATTAAAGTAAAAGCCCAGAACTGCCGCCATGGCCTGTCCTATTACTGTTGCTATGGCAGCTCCCTTTGTACCCATGGCAGGACAGCCGAAAAGACCGAATATCATAATAGGATCGAGTATGATATTTGCAATAGCGCCTACTCCCTGAGTTATCATGGAATAAAAGGTTTTTCCTGTGGACTGCAGCAGTCTTTCCGCCGTCATCTGAAAAATAAGAGCAAAGCCGCAGGTGAGGACCACATATATATAATCTACTCCATACTGCCATATTTCTTCATCGTTGGTCATTGCTGTATAGAAGGGTTTGCAGATGAACTGTCCCGCCAGTAAAAACATTACTGCATAGACTATGGCTATAAAAACCGCGTTGCCCGCCGTGACATTGACCTCATCAGGCTTTTTCTCGCCGAGCTTTCTTGAAAGTCTGGCATTTATTCCGACTCCCGTTCCCGAGCCTATGGCTATAAGAAGCGATTGTATCGGAAATGCCAGAGAAACAGCCGTGAGAGCCGCCTCGTTCATCTGCGCCACGAATATAGAGTCTACAATGTTATAAAGTGCCTGCACCATCATGGAAAGCATCATGGGCAGAGAAAGCTTTATCAAAAGCTCTCTGCACGGAAGATATCCCATAATATTCTGTTTGGGCTGTTCAGATGTTTTTGTGTTAAGTGTACTCGTGTTTTCTTTCATATTCTTCTTTCTTTATATATTTATTTTATGATAACAGAGCCAAAAGCTTCAAGATCTGATGCCTTTTCCTCCTGCATAATGATTTTTGAGTCTTTAATCCTCGACCCCGGTATCATAACATACGAAAGCATGGATGTTCGCTACACCCATGCTTTCTGTTATATTGCATGATTCAATTCGTTGAAAAGCTCCCTTAATTAAACATGTTTGAAAGAATTCCGCCGTACTGTGCAATAATAGGGGCAAATACAAGTGAAATAACTGTCATAAGCTTGATAAGGATGTTAATTGAAGGTCCTGATGTATCCTTGAACGGATCGCCTACAGTGTCGCCTACTACGGCTGCCTTGTGGTTATCAGAGCCCTTGCCGCCGAAGTTTCCGTTTTCGATAAACTTCTTTGCATTATCCCATGCACCGCCGGCATTTGAAAGGAAGATAGCCATAAGCACACCCGTTACAAGAGCACCGGCAAGCATTCCGCCGAGTGCCTCTGTTCCGAGGAGCATGCCCATAATAAGCGGAGCGATAACTGCCATAACACCCGGACGAACCATCTCACGGAGAGCTGCTCTTGTGGAGATATCTACACACTTTGTATAATCAGGCTTTGCCTTCTCCTCCATGATGCCCGGGATTTCTCTGAACTGGCGTCTTACTTCCTCAATCATGCTGTGAGCTGCCTTTGAAACTGAAGACATTGTCCATGCTGAGAATACAAACGGAAGCATGCCGCCGACAAAAAGTCCGATGATAACAAGCGGATCCATGATGTTCATGATGCTTATGCTTGCAACCTCTGCATATGAAACAAAGAGAGCAAGTGCCGTAAGAGCTGCTGAACCGATTGCAAATCCCTTACCCATGGCAGCTGTTGTATTTCCTACCGCATCAAGAGAGTCCGTAATTTCTCTTACGCTCTCATCAAGGTGGCTCATCTCGGCGATGCCTCCTGCGTTATCGGCGATAGGTCCGTAAGCATCAACTGCTACTGTGATGCCTGTTGTTGAAAGCATTCCTACAGCTGCAAGAGCGATTCCGTATACGCCTGCACATGTATAAGCAATGAAAATACCTACTGCAACGAAGAGGATCGGAAGTGCTGTTGAAAGCATTCCTACGGAAACACCTGTGATAATAACTGTTGCTGAGCCTGTTTCCGAGGACTCGGCAATATCTTTTACTGACTTATAATCACCCGATGTATAAACCTCGGTAATTTTACCTATGGCAAGTCCTACAAGAAGACCGGCGATAATGGCAACTGCATAATTGATGCTGCCCATAAGAGAATTTGAAAGTATCACCGAGCCTATAAGAACTACTGCTGCCGCAAAATATGAACCTGTATTAAGAGCCTTAGCCGGATTTGAGCCCTCGCCGCCTCTTACAAACATGCTTCCTATAATGGAAGCGATAATGCCCAGGCCTGCAAGAATAAGAGGGAAGTAAATAGCATTGGAAAAATCAATGCCGTTCTCCGCAGCCTGACTTGCAGCTACGATTCCGAGAGTGATGGCTGAAACTATGGCTCCGACATAGGACTCGAAAAGGTCAGCTCCCATACCTGCAACATCGCCTACATTATCTCCGACATTATCAGCGATGACTGCCGGGTTACGGGGATCATCCTCAGGAATTCCCGCCTCAACCTTGCCTACAAGGTCAGCTCCGACATCGGCAGCCTTGGTATAAATACCGCCGCCTACACGGGCAAAAAGTGCTATGGAAGAAGCGCCGAGTGAAAATCCCATAAGTGCGTTGGAATCCCCTGTGACAATATACACAACAGCCGTTCCCAAAAGTCCGAGACCTGCCACGCACATACCCATAACAGAGCCGCCTCTGAATGCAACATTCAGAGCCTTTGTCATTCCGCCTTCCTTAGCTGCGTTGGCAGTTCTTACATTGGCCTTTGTAGCTACATTCATTCCCACATATCCGGCAGCAACCGAAAAAAGTGCTCCTGCCACAAAGCAGACAGCCGTAATCCAGCTTATACCGATGCCTATGCAGATAAAGAGCACTGCCACAAATATAACAAGAACTCTGTACTCCGCAAAGAGGAATGCCTTTGCTCCGCTGTGAATAGCATCAGCAAGCTCTGCCATCCTCTGTGTTCCTACAGCCTGCTTGCCCACGAATGATGCCATCGCAAAAGCGAACACCAGTGCGCAGACAGCGGCTATGACTGATAAATAAGCCATTTCCTTTTTCTCCTTAAACTTGATTGATTAAAGACTGTAAATCGCGAGATAGGCCCCGCAAACCATTATTTCGCGCAAAAACATGCATGAGCTTTAAGCTCATACATGTTGACACTTAAACTATTTTACACAAATTTCAAATTTTGAAAACCCATAATTTGAAAAATAGTGTATTTCCGTTGATTTTTATTTTTATGTACATTTATTTATACAATTTTGCAGACTTAAACCATTTCCTCCGGCTTAAATACTTCATTAAATCTTTCTTCGCTTAAAAATCCCAGCCTAAGACATGCCTCTTTGAGAGATATATTTTCCTTATAGGCAAGCTTTGCGGTTTTTGCTGCATTTTCATAGCCTATATAGGGATTAAGTGCCGTAACCAGCATAAGCGAGTTGTGCAGATTGTGCTGCATCTTCTCCCTGTTTGCTTTTATCCCTGCGGCGCAGTTATCATTAAAGGAAATAAGCGAATCTGTAATAAGTCTTGCCGACTGTATGAAATTATATGCCATTACGGGCATGAAAACATTCAGTTCAAAATTGCCCTGGCTTGCCGCCATTCCTATGGCAGTGTCATTGCCCATAATCTGAACCGCCACCATGGTCACCTGCTCACACTGGGTAGGATTTACCTTGCCCGGCATGATGGAAGAGCCGGGTTCGTTTTCCGGAATAAATATCTCGCCCAGCCCGTCACGCGGACCTGATGCAAGCCACCTTATGTCATTGGCAATCTTCATCATATCTGCCGCAAGTGCCTTTAAGGCACCGTGCGCAAACACCAGCTCGTCTTTGGATGTGAGCGCATGGAACTTGTTTTCCGCCGTAACAAACTCGGTTTCTGAAAGCTCGGTGATTTTTTCTGCCACAAGCTTATCAAAGCCCTTTGGAGCGTTAAGCCCCGTACCTACAGCTGTTCCTCCGAGTGCAATCGCTCTTAACGGTTCGATTGCGCGCTCTATAAGCTCTTCATCCTTTAAAAGGCTGAACCGCCAACCGGAGATTTCCTGTGAAAAACTTATGGGAGTGGCATCCTGAAGATGTGTTCGCCCTGACTTTACTATGCCTCCATTTTCCTCCTCAAGTCTCTTAAAGGTTTCTGCCAGCTTCTTCACGGCAGGAAGTACTCTTTTTTCCAGAATCAGAACTGCCGCTATGTGCATCGCTGTCGGGTATGTATCATTGGAGGACTGGGACATATTGACATCATCGTTTGGATGAAGCAGTCTTTCTTCGGCGATTTCATTTCCGCGGTTAGCTATGACTTCGTTGGCATTCATATTGGACTGGGTGCCGGAGCCTGTCTGCCATACTACCAACGGAAAATGTTCCATCAGCTTTCCGCAGGCAACCTCCTCCGCTGCCTTTTTTATGACTTTAAGCTTGGCTTCGGTCATTTTTTCCGGCTTGAGCGCAGCATTAGCCATGGCTGCCGCTCCCTTAAGAATGCCGAATGCTCTTATAATCTCCTCCGGCATAGTCTCCAATCCCACACCTATACGGAAATTATTGCGGCTTCTTTCTGTCTGCGCCCCCCAGTACTTATCCGCCGGCACTCTGACATCTCCCATTGAATCATGTTCTGTACGATATTCCATTACTTGCCACCCATACACTCTCTAATAAATCTCCGTAACCGGCACTATCCGTACCGGTCGGCACGGATAGTTATTGTAAATGTTGTTTGTCAGATGCGAGCCACGCCGCTTTTTTTCGCTGCTTCCATGACTGCAGTTGCTACAGCTTCCTTTACTCTCGGATCAAATGCCTTCGGAAGAATATAATCCGCACAAAGCTCCTCTTCAGAGATAAGTCCTGCCAGAGCCTTTGCAGCCGCTATCTTCATTTCATCATTTATATCACCGGCTCTGCAATCAAGCGCACCTCTGAAAATGGCCGGAAATGCGAGCACATTATTTACCTGATTGGGATAATCGCTTCTTCCCGTGGCTATAACCTTTGCACCGCCTGCCTTTGCATCATCCGGGAAAATCTCCGGAGTGGGATTGGCACATGCAAATATTATTGCATCGCGGTTCATGGTTTTTACCATTTCCGTTGTAAGCACTCCCGGCGCGGAAACACCTATGAATGCATCCGCCCCCTTTATAACATCGGAGAGCTCACCTTTTTCAAGCCCGCGGTTAGTGATTTTGGCAATTTCCTTCTTCACAGGATTCATGTTCTCTATCCTGCCTTCATAAATTGCGCCCTTTCTGTCACACAGAATAACATTCTTAAGCCCTGCCGAAACCAGAAGCTTGGTTATGGCAACGGCTGCTGCACCTGCTCCGTTTACAACCAGCTTTATACTGTCAATGTCTTTTCCCACTACCTTAAGCGCATTCGTAAGCCCTGCAAGTGTTATCACTGCTGTTCCGTGCTGATCATCATGGAAAACAGGTATATCACAGCGCTCCTTAAGCTTTCTTTCTATTTCAAAGCATCTCGGTGCCGCTATATCCTCAAGATTTACACCGCCGAAGGAGCCTGCCAGAAGTGCTATCGTATTCACTATCTCATCAACATCTTTTGAGCGTATGCAAAGCGGAATCGCATCCACCCCGCCGAAGGCCTTGAAAAGCACACATTTTCCTTCCATGACAGGCATGCCTGCCTCGGGACCTATATCCCCAAGTCCCAAAACTGCTGTACCGTCAGTGACTACAGCGACCGTATTCCAGCGTCTTGTAAGCTCATAGCTCTTGTTTATATCCTTTTGTATTTCCAGACAGGGCTGCGCTACTCCCGGAGTATATGCCAGCGAAAGTGCATCACTGCTGTCTACCGAAGCTCTCGGAGTGATTTCCAGCTTGCCCTTCCATTCATAGTGTTTTTTAAGTGATTCCTCGGCGTAATTCATTTACATGACTCCCTTCCTGATAAACAGACCATTTTCAGAAGAAAATTTGCGATTTGCAAACATTTGCTTTTTTCCTATACCATTATATGTTTTTCCGGCAGCAAATGGAATTTGTTTCGCGTACTTTTATATGAATGTTTGTCCTGCCAACCTTTGATATCCATTCCTTCCGGTTCTAATAAAGGCCTGCGAACACCGCCATTACAACAACTGTAATAAGTCCGGCAACCGCTATGGAAAGCCCGGACATGGCTCCCTCGATTTCTCCTATCTCCAATGCCTTTGCCGTACCTAAGGCATGCGATGAGGTTCCGATGGCTATACCCTTTGCAACCGGGTCTGTTACTTTGAAGATTTTAAGAATTGGAACTGCAACTACATTTCCGAATATTCCCGTAATGATAATGCTTGCCACGGTAACAGACGCATACCCAGCATACTGCTCGGAAAGAGCCATTCCCATAGCTGTTGTTATGGAATGCGGCAAAAGTGTCACATATTCCGTATGGTCGAACCTGAAAATCATCGCTGCCAGAAGTATGGTTATTGCAGATACGATTACGCCTGAGATAATTCCTGCAATTATGGCGGCATAATTCTTTTTTAATGCTTCAAACTGCTCATACAGTAAAAGTGCAAGACTTATAGTTGCAAGATTTAAAAAGTACGATACATATCTTGCGCCCTGATTATAGGCCTCATAATCTATACCGCACAGCTTAAGCACGGCTATGCAGATAAGCACCGATATCAGTATAGGATTGAAAATAACAAGGCCTGTTTTTTTCTGAAGCCAGCGTCCGAGCATAAAGCTTCCGAGAGTAAGTGCTGCCCCGAAATAGCTTGAGCCTAATACTATCTCATTTATACTCTCACTCATTTTTACCTTGCTCCTTTTTCTTATCAGCTCTGTTTATTACAAGCTGTGTTATTTTTCCGGTGACTCCCATGACTATGATACATGAAATCGCGCAGACAAGAATATACTTGACTATGGAATTTCTGACCTGCCCCCATATCACCATGAGCCCGACTCCCGCCGGAACGAACATGACAGGCTGTATATCTACGAGAAATCTTGCAGAATCCTTCACATCCTCAAGCTTTAAAAGCTTGGTGAAAAGCAGAAAGAAAAGAATAACTATACCATAAATACAGGTAGGTACCGGTGCGGGTATCACTGCATTTAAAGTCTCCGATACAAAGCCTATGGCAGCTATTATCAAAAACTGACTGACATACTTCATAATAAAGCACTACCTCTTTAATAAACATATCCGCAGACCCGGATCTGTCGGTTTTTCAAGTTTTTTTACGATACTTTTCAAAGTACAAAAGCAAGACTGCGTTTCATGCGTCATTGCACGAACCTGAGTCTTGCCTGGATTAAGTCACACTTTACTACTAACTGTATACAATTTCAATCCGATTTTTGCGAAAACAGGATTTTTACTGTCTCTCACGCATCATAACTCTGATGGTGTTTGTCTTTGCGCTGGTTCCCAGAGGAAGCCCTGCCGTAAGCACCGCCGATTTTCCTTCCCGAACAAAGCCCGTATCTGCGGCGCTGTTAAATGCCTTGTTTAAAAGCGCCTCCGAGTCCGTGGTATGCTCCATGAGCTCAGGTGTCACTCCCCATACAAGGCTCAGCTGATAATAGGTCTTTAAGCTCGGAGTACATCCCAGTATGGGACAGGGCGGCTTGAACTTTGAGATCATTCTTGCGGTATATCCCGACTGCGTTACCGTTATAATGGCATCGGCATTGATGTCTATGGCTGTAAGTCCGCTTGCGTGTGAAATGGCATTGGTAAGACTTGCACTTTCCGGAAGCGACTGCTCACGGAAACGCTCTTCGTAGTCAATGTCTCCTTCTGTATACTCGGCTATATCAGCCATTGTTTTAACCGCCTCCACCGGGTATTTGCCGGCTGCCGTTTCTCCTGACAGCATGATTGCGCCCGTTCCGTCATAGATGGCATTTGCCACATCCGTAGCCTCGGCTCTTGTAGGTCTGGGATTATGAATCATTGAATCCAGCATCTGAGTAGCAGTTATAACCATCTTTCCCGCCGCTATGGTCTTCTTTATAATCTGTTTTTGTATGGCAGGTATCTCTCTTATCGGGATCTCCACTCCGAGGTCTCCCCTTGCCACCATTATGCCGTCAGCCACCTCTAGAATCTCGTCGATATTGTTTACCCCTTCCCGGTTTTCTATCTTTGCGATTATCGCAATGCTTTCACCATGATGCTCCTTAAGCAGAAACTTAAGCTCCTTAACATCATCGGCACATCTTACAAAGGATGCCGCGATAAAATCTATTTCATTTTTAATACCGAAAAGTATATCCTCTCTGTCCTTGTCACTCACAAAGGAAAGCCCCAGACTGACATCCGGAACATTGATACCCTTATGATTGGAAATTTCCCCTCCGTTAATAATCCGACAGCATATGTCTGTTCCCGTGACAGATTTTACCTTGAGTTCCACCTGCCCGTCATCTATAAGTATCGTGCTGCCCGGTCTTACATCCTTATAAAGCCTCTCATATGTAATAGCTGCTTTAGTCTCATCTCCGGGAAAATCGCCTGTGCCAAGCGTAAAATCATGGTCAGCCTCAAGCATGACTCTGCCTTTTTCAAAGTTCTTAAGCCTTATTTCAGGTCCGCTGGTATCCAGCATTATCGCAACCGGAAGCCCAAGCTCCTTTC
Source organism: Lachnospiraceae bacterium (assembly GCA_963598245.1). Classification (GTDB taxonomy): domain Bacteria; phylum Bacillota; class Clostridia; order Lachnospirales; family Lachnospiraceae; genus Avilachnospira. The sequence continues at coordinate 24,334 of CAVBSU010000016.1, forward strand.
TCATCGCTTTTATTCTGTTTATAGTCTCCAGATGTGACTCATGTGTTCCGTGGGAAAAGTTAAGCCTTGCAACATTCATGCCGCCAAGCATGATATTCCTTAAGACCTCATCCGAGGCTGTTGCCGGTCCCATAGTACATACAATTTTAGTTTTCCTCAATTTTTTCTCCTTTCAGTAATGTAACTCTTTCATTACTCCTCATAAACCATTCTTTTCTAAGGAGATATTTTAACATTTTCATTTTTATTTGGTTGTAAAAAATTTGTTAAATATAGACAGGCGCACAACAAAACGAGGCAGCCTGAGCCGCCTCGTAATATAAACCTGAAGAGGTATAAGTCTCTGAATTTTCCCACTGTCCCGGCCGCGAAAGCATAACTGAGCCAATGCTTCATAAAATCAGTCTCCGACAACATTTACATAATTAGTGAATTTATTGTATTTATTGTATACGGCAACACTTTCAACTATTACGCCTGTGGAAGATTCCGAGGAGTGTATAAAGTATCCGTTTCCTATATAAATTCCCACATGTCCGGATCTTCCTACTATGTCTCCCGGTCTTAGGCCGTTTATTCCGACCTCCGTGCCCGCACTGCACTGCTCGGTGGAGGTTCTCGGAACCGATATGCCGTTTTGTGCCATTACATATCTTACAAAGCCGGAGCAGTCAAAGGAGTCCGGACCATTTCCGCCGTAGACATATCTGCTTCCTGCAAGCGAAAGGGCTGTTTTTACTATGTTCTGTCTGGTTGTATTGGATGTGTTCAAACTTAAAGTGCCGCTTATTGTACAGTCATTCTTTTTAAGCCAAAGCTCAGTTGCGTGACTTCCGTCAGGCGTGTAGTAGTTTCCGATGCGGGAGGCATTGACCGCGACAATATACCACTGAACTCCGGTGCTGTCCGTAGCCTCCCTTATGAGCTTATAATATCCGCCTCTTATCAGCTTGTCATAGCCAATCTCGTCCCAGCTTCCGTCAGTAAGCTGCACACTTCCCTCTGCAACCTTAAGCCCGCTGTACTGATGTGCCGGTGACACCAGCTGAAACCCCAGGTTCACGGGCACGGCAGGCTCATTGGCATAGCTTAAGCCGACCTCATTGTATTCCTCTGTGGTAGGCTCGTCAGATAAAATTATGCTTGCGGTTTCTTTTATGGTTAATGTCTTCTGTTCCGGAGGGGCTGTCGTGGTTTCTGTCACCGCAGTTTCCGCTGCTTTTGTTTCTGCCGCTGCAGCCTCCGGCGTATCAGCTGTCGAGACTTCATACGGCACATCGCTTATGATAGGCTCTGCATAAGCCCTGGTGTTTAAGAGCATGCATGCCGAAAGCACTGTATATATTACTCTGCGGTTTTTATTCATGGAGTCATCCCTTCTGTCATATTGCTTAGAGTATAACAGATTACAGGTTTTGATTATGTGGATATTTTCTTACAAAATCATTTCTTTATTTTCTTTTATTTTCCGAAGCCGTCTATGACCTCGTCATCAGGGAGATACTCCCATGTGCTGTCTGTGATTTTTACCGTGAGACTGTTGTCACTGTCTCTGTATATCATTCCCGAGAGCTTTCCGCCGCTGGGATCTTCAGCCTCAAAGTACATCTTGTGATCATCAAAGTTTCCTGTTCCGTCCAGATCACAGAGACGGGTAATGCTTATATTTACAGCAAATGTACCGTCATTATTATCTGATATGGTAAGCGTGCTGTCGTCATAGCTCTTTTTATGCTCTCCCAGGAAATAATCATTCAATTCATTTTCACGGTCTCTTTCCGGATCGTCCGTTGCCTCGCCCTGCATCGGAACAAACAGATTCTCTGCATATACGGTCAGATCCATTCCGTTAAGATCCCTGCCGCTGACAGATAAAGAATACATGATTCCCGGCACTGCATCATACCAGTTAACCATCTGGACATTTTCCCTGTCAGGCTCGTCAATACCGCCAAGACCGTAGCAGACTGCCTTTCTTCCTGAAATCTCGCAGTCATCCTCACTTTCCCAGTCATAGTACATCCCGGAAATATCAGTGAACTCTGCTGCACTCTGTGCCCGATATACCCAGTCGGCTTCATCCAGCCTGTACTGTACCTGTGCAAGTCCTGTCTCCTCCATATAAGAGTAAGTGACATCCGTCGCATCTTCCGGAGCCTCTATCTCAATGCCTGTGGCCTCGGCGACTCCCTCTTTATCAGACTCTGTCCACGGATTTGCTACACCTTCTTTACTTTCGTCAATGTCTCCCTCCGCCGTGCTTTCCTCTGCGGCATCAGTTTCAGCCGCTGCCTCGGTTGCCGCCTCCTGTGAGGTCTCCTGTGTGTTTCCTGATGTACCGCTGCATCCTGTCATCACGGTTAAGCTTAATGCTGCTGCCGCAAATGTTAAAATGTTTTTCTTTTTCATAATGTATTCATCTCCTTTGGCTTCCATGATACATGGTTAAGCCCGATAGTTCAATCCGGCGATTATTAGTTTTTTGAGTACAAAATCGAAATATTATCTTGCCAATACATAACGATATTTATTTGCCGTATTTATTTGTGCTATTATTCTCATGGCATAATTCATATATCTATTCTCGGAAGGAACCGTGCTTGGAATGAGCGAGGAAAACACATGCAGGCCTGCATATGAAGACACACATAAAAACACTGATACAGATAAATATACAGATAAAAGCGCAGACACATATCCGGATAAAGCTGCCGCGCAGACCTCTGCCGTCCCCATGACTGCAATGACGGAGGGTTCTGTTACGGGACATATCCTCAGGTTTGCATTGCCCATGCTTTTGGGATATCTGTTCCAGCAGTTCTACGGTATGGTGGATACCATAATCGTCGGAAAGTATCTGGGTGTAAAGGCACTTGCCGGAGTCGGCTCTACCGGTGCGATAAGTTTTATGATTATAGGCTTTTGCATGGGTATATGCTCAGGCTTCTGCATACCTGTGGCGCAGTGCTTCGGTGCCGGGAATTACACTAAAATGCGCCGCTTCATTGCGAACAGCATATGGTTGTCGCTGTTCTTTGCCGTGGTGCTCACTGCGGGAGTATGTGCATTGACAGGAAGAATTCTGCACCTTATGAACACGCAGGACGATATCTACAGCTACGCCTATACTTATATTTTTCTGGTTTTTGCAGGCATTCCGGCTACGCTTTTGTATAATCTGACCTCCTGCATCATCAGATCTTTCGGAGATTCCAGAACTCCGGTCTGCTTCCTCCTGCTTTCATCGGGACTTAATATCATCCTCGACCTTTTCAGCATAGCGATTTTGGGAATGGGCGTTGAGGGTGCGGCGTACGCGACAGTATTCTCGCAGCTTGTTTCAGGGGCTTTGTGTGCGCTGTATATGTATAAGCACTTTGAAATCGTGCGCTTTAGCCGCAGTGAAATGGCTCCGGACAAATCTCTTATAAGGGAGCTTCTTTTTATGGGTATTCCCATGGGACTCCAATACTCCATCACGGCAATCGGTTCTGTCATCCTGCAGACCAGTGTCAATGATCTCGGCTATAAGGCTGTTGCGGCTGTAACTGCCGGAAGCAAGACCAGACTTTTCTTCTGCACGCCTTATGATGCACTCGGCGGCACCATGGCGACCTTTGCCGGACAGAATGTAGGCGCATGCAAATTCGACAGAGTAAAGGACGGCGTACTCAAGGCTACCGTTCTCGGCTTCATTTATTCAGCTGTCGGCATCGTGTTTATGCTTACACTAGGAGGCTTCTTCTGCAGCTTCTTTGTAGATGGCTCTGAGGCTGAGATTATCTCCATGGCAAAATACTATCTTGTAGCGGATGCCGTCTTCGGCTTCTTCCTTACTCTTGTCAATGTCTATCGCTTTGCCATGCAGGGCATGGGCTTCAGCGGTCTTGCCATCACCGCAGGTATTCTCGAGATGATAGGCCGAAGCCTTGTGGCCTTTGTGCTGGTTCCTGTTTTCGGCTACAGGGCTGCCTGCTATGCTTCTCCTGCCGCATGGATTCTCGCTGATTTTTTCCTTGTGCCTGCCTGCTTCCGGTGTATAAGAAAGCTGCACCGACAGTTTGGTACAGAAAATAATTAAAGCTGAATATCCCTTTGTACTGATTGTATTCTGACCTGCCGCGCAGCTTTCAAATCCTCCGTTTATTACATGCGGAGGATTTTTCGTTCACTCTTTATTCATTTTTCTTACACACTGCCTTCAAATATCTTTTCTAAAATTCAGCTCGTTAATAAAGCTTGAACGAAAGGATTAGCTTATGAAAAGAAAAATGACAATAGCGATGCTTGCTGCCCTCACGCTGGCTATGACAGCGTGCTCGGCAAATTCATCTGCAGATAACACTGAAACAACCGAATCAGTAACTGAAGCCGCAGACTCCGCTGATGAAGCGGATGACACTGATGATGAGTCTAAGCGCGGAACCGGTGATGAATATTTAGCTTCCGAGGCAGGTATCCACGCAATCGAGGCAGACGGTGAAGATGCTTCATATGATAATGTCAATGTCATAAAAACAGGTGATGCTGATCAGGGTGATGAGAATGACTTCTACGGAACCAACGCAGCTGTTATCGCAAAGAACGGCGGAAGCCTTGAAATAACAAATTCCAAAATAGATACCAAGGCTGCCTACGGCAATGCTGTCTTCTCCTACGGAGAGGGAAGCACCGTAAATATCAGCGATACAACCATTACAACCTCTGAGCATAACTCCGGCGGTATCATGGTTACCGGCGGCGGTACACTTAATGCCGAAAACCTGCACATAACTACGCAGGGAGGCTCAAGTGCGGCCATACGAAGCGACAGAGGCGGCGGTACATTGACCGTAAAAAAGGGAACCTATGAGACTAACGGCTCAGGCTCACCTGCGATCTACTCAACTGCTGACATAACGGTCGATGACGCAACACTCATCTCAAATGCCGCACAGGCTGTTGTAGTCGAAGGCAAAAATTCAGTCACACTTAACAATACCGAAGTGACCGGAAACAATGTCATTCAAAACAGTGACAAAACTGACCTTCTTCAGGCCGTGATGATTTATCAGTCCATGTCCGGCGATGCCGATACCGGAAAGGGCGTGTTCACCATGAACGGCGGCTCTCTCACATCCGCCAACGCCGGAATGTTCTTTGTTACCAACACTGTTGCGGAAATAAATCTGGATAATGTCGAGATGAGCTACGCAACTGACGATCTTCTCCGTATTCAGTCTGAGGGCTGGGGCAATGAGGGTGAAAACGGCGGACAGGTTACTCTTAATGCCAATGATCAGGAACTTGAGGGTGTCGTAACCGTTGATGAGAATTCCAACCTCAACATGTATTTGAGCGGTTCCTCTGACTTTGAGGGTTCGATAGATAATAAGGGTAAGGTATATGTGGAGCTTTCGGATGATTCCACATGGACTCTTACTGCCGATACAGAGATAAGCGGTCTTACCTGCGGTAAGGATGCAATAAAGCTTAATGGTCACAAGCTTACTGTGGACGGCAAGGAATATGAAGAGGGTACAGAATCCACAGGAACTGCCATAGAAACTGTAGTATACGAGGGGCATGGCGCACCGGAAGCACCTCCGGCAGACGGTAAAGGCGGCCCTGACAGTAGTGATGACAAGGCTTCCGGCGGTAAGCCGGATTCTGCTCCTGACGGCAGGATGACTCCTCCTGACGGAGAAGGCAAGGGCGGACAGGCTCCTGACGGTAAAATGGCACCTCCTGACGGTGATAACAATGGCGGTCCGGCGCCCGACGAAAACGGTGAGCCTCCGGCAAAGCCTGACGGAGATTCCGAACCTCCCGCAAAGCCTGATGACGGCACAAATACCTCTGCTGACAGCAGCACAGCCGATTGAGGCAAATCTTCAGCTTCGTAAAATTTAAACATTGCCAAAAAATGAGCCTCCTTCCATTCCCGGGAAGGGGGCTTGTTACATTATACCGGTAAATACTGCAAATACCGATGAATCAGGCTCCGGCTGCTTGCGGATACTGTTACCCCTTTGCAAAAGAAAAAAGACATGAAACAGCTTGAATAAAAAAATAAAACAGATATAGTATGAAAAGGTAACTCAGAATACAGCCTGTTGGTCTGCATGGAGGCAACATGAATAATAAACTTCTGAAAAAAGAAATGTTTTTAT
>CAVBSU010000017.1:0-28343 GCA_963598245.1 Lachnospiraceae bacterium
ATTTGGCAACCTGCCATGTATGAGTAAGCAGCGCGACAGCGCGGATTACGAATACATGCAGGATTGCGGGAGCGCGTAAGCGCGGAGCAATCCGCACTTTTATGGTATGTGATGCCTGCAAGCACGCAGGCATGGGTGTTTACCTTCAACTGATACCGGGTTGCTTCGTAGCTTGTACCCGCGCAATCCTCAAGAATATTCACGGCAGTCTTTATTCTATATCATACGAAATTCCGGGATTAAGAATTCTTTTTGAATCAAAGGCTGCCTTTATTCGCTTCATAAGGGCAATATTTTCAGGTGCGGTAGCATTGACAAAGTACTTCTGTTTACTTAAGCCTATTCCGTGCTCGCCGCTTGCGAGGCCACCAAGCTCGTAGACCCTGTTGTAGAGGACGGTGAGGTTTTCATCCAGTTCACGCTCCCAAACTTCCTCATCACGGTCACCACGGATTACACACATGTGAACATTGCCGTCACCGGCATGACCGAAGCTTATCATGCGCATTCCGCATTCCTTTTCAAAGCTGCTGACAAATTCCACAAAGGTATCAACCTTATTTATGGGAACCACCATATCCAGTGGCTCCTGCTCGGAGACAGCCTCAACGCTCTTTACGAGTATTCCTCTCATTTTCCAGACATCGGCAGCGAGTGCCTTATCGCAAAGCGGCAGGACGGAAAGTGCATGGCTTTTTTCGGCGACCTTTTTAAGGCTGTCAAGATGAGCCTCTATCTCGTTTTTGCTTCCGTCAAGTGTCATAAGAACATATGCGGCAGCGTTCGGCTCCGGGAAGGAAAGCTTCAGATAATCCTCGCCCAGCTTTATAACATTGCGCTCTATAAATTCCATAGCGGTAGGATTGAGATTTGCCTTAAGTATGCTTCGCACGGCTTCGATACCGCTTTTAAGGCTGTCAAAGCTTAAGAGTACGCTAAGGCTCTCCTCGGGCTTTGGAATAAGCTTGAGTATACATTTGGTGATTACGGCAAGGGTGCCCTCAGAGCCCACAACTATTTCCTTGAGATCAAGACCTGTTGTATCCTTGCGGTTCTTACTTCCTGCCATGACGATGGTGCCGTCTGCAAGCACCAGCTCCAGCCCCATGACATAGTCTCTGGTAACACCGTATTTTACGGCACGCATGCCGCCTGCATTGGTGCTTATGTTTCCGCCGAGGGTTGCTGTTTTCTCGCCCGGGTCAGGCGGATAGAAAAGCCCCCTGCTTTCAACAAAGGTCTGAAAATCCTCAAGGACGACACCGGGCTCCACAGTAGCCGTAAAGGTTTCTTCATCAAGTTCAAGCACATGATTCATAAGAGACAAATCTATCACTATACCGTTATCTGACGGCACGGTAGAACCTACGAGATTGGTACCTGCACCTCTGGGCGTGACATGTATATTGTGCTCCCAGGCATAGCGCATGACGCCGCTTACCTCTTCAGCTGTAAGCGGGAATACAACGGCACCTGCCGATCCTTTTTTCCTGCCAAGGTTATCGGACAGATATTTTGTGTCAATGTCTCCGGTAATAATTCTTTTCTCGTCTCCTATAATAGATAAAAGTGCCTCTCTCATAGATTTATTTCCTTCATTTGTATATAGATTTGGATCTCAAACATTTATAATACACCATATGGACAGGTTTGTGCGATATTAAATTACTGATAAAAGAAAGTTTTGAGGTATGGCTATGGTGCATACAAAACTGTATAATTCACCGCTTGGAGCTATCATTATTGCCTGCAATGAGGGGGCAATTACAGGGCTGTGGTTTAACGGTCAGAAGTATTTCGAAAATATTATGCCCGAAGAAACCGAGCTAAAAAGACATCCGCTGCTTGATGAAGCAGCCAGATGGCTGGACATTTATTTTTCGGGACAGCAGCCGGATTTTCTTCCGCCGCTCGAATATGACTCTACAAGCTTTCGTAAAATAGTCTGCGATACCATGCTGACAATTCCTTATGGAAGGACCATGACCTATGGCGAGATTGCTGCCAGAATTGCCAGGGAACGGGGCATTGAAAAAATGTCTGCTCAGGCAGTCGGAGGCGCAGTAGGGCACAATCCGATCTCGCTTATGATTCCCTGCCATCGTGTGGTTGGCACAAACGGCAGCCTCACCGGATACGGCGGCGGAATCAACCGAAAGATAAAGCTGCTGGAATTGGAAAAGGCTGATATGACGGGCTTTTTTTTGCCAAAGAAAGGAACGGCACTGTAAAGAAAAAAATGAGAGCGGAGATCATCTGCCGATTCTCTGATCAGACTGCATAAGCTATTTCAGTCGCTGAAAATGGATGAGAATAAGGCACAGTGCGAATTGCGGATTGCCTCGGGAACCTTACTGTGCTACACTTTGTTTGGGGATATTGGGCTAAAAACGCAATGCATTCTGATGTAATATGCAGAAAAGCATTTTATGGGATTAACCATACAGCAAAGGAGATATCATGATTGGGCTTATAATACCATTTATATTTATTGTTATTATCATTGCACTTATTGTGACAAATATCTGCATTGTACCGCAGGCCAGTGCATGGATTATTGAAAGACTTGGGAAGTATAACTGTACATGGGATGCCGGACTGCATATAAAGATGCCTTTTATCGACAGGGTAATAAAAAAGGTATCGCTTAAGGAGCAGGTAGCGGACTTTGAACCTCAGCCTGTAATCACCAAGGACAATGTAACCATGATGGTTGATTCTGTAGTGTTCTTTAATATCTTTAACCCAAAGGGCTTTGCTTACGGCGTAGAAAGACCGATAGCAGCTATTGAGAACCTTTCAGCTACTACGCTTAGAAATATAGTAGGCGCGATGACTCTTGATGAGACACTTACAGGCCGTGACGAAATAAACGGTCAGATAACATCTATTCTTGATGAGGCAACGGATAAGTACGGTATCAAGGTAAGTCGAGTAGAGGTCAAGAACATAGATCCTCCGCATTCCATAAAAGAAGCCATGGAAAAGCAGATGAAGGCAGAAAGAGAGAAGAGGGAGGCTATTCTTACTGCGGAAGGACAAAAGCAGGCAGCAATCACTCTTGCCGAAGGAGAAAAGGAAGCTGCAATCTTAAGAGCTGATGCAATTAAAGAACAGCGTATCCGTGAAGCTCAGGGTGAAGCAGAAGCCTTGCTTGCTGTACAGAAGGCTAAAGCCGATGGTATCAGGATGATTAACGAAGCTATGCCAAGCGAGAGATATTTGCAGATACGCTCGTTTGAGGCAGCGGAGAAGATGGCAGACGGTCAGGCGACTAAGATAGTTGTGCCTTCTGATATAGCCAGCCTTGCAGGCACCTTAAAGGCTATAAAGGAGACCGTAGAATGAACGGCTTGCCAGACAGCTTAGAGAAGAAGCAAAGTTAAAGAAAAAGATTCTTGCGGAGTAAGATAGCAAGAGAGCGATAATCGGCGTTTAGAATATAAAATAGCCGTTCGGAGATATTTGGACAATTATGTCTGCGATATAGCCGAGCGGCTATACATTTAAATCAAGGTCAAAAGGTTCAGATATGAAGATTACATCAACTAAGGCAATAGTGGCAGCTATACGCGACAAGCGAAAGCGACTGGGGTTTACTCAGGCTCAGTTAGCTGCACATACAGGTTTTAGCACAAGTTTTATATCTGACCTTTGTTATGGGTACAGTATAAGGCACATGATATTAAAGAGCAAATACTTAGAAAGGGCGGATATCACAGATTATTGCATAGATTAGGACATGAAGTTTAATGAGCGGATTGAAATGGTAATAGAAAAAGAAAGGAAAAACAAATGAGAAAGATAACTTACATTATTAAAAATTAAAAAAGTATAGACAAGTCAAAACAATTGTTTATAATGGTACACATGTATACAAAGATTATGTGATACATGTTTTAAATTCATTCCGCTTGTATTGACAGAATAACCGGGAGGAAAGCTATGCTTGAATTATCATCAAGAACCAATTTGCTTGAGGAAAATGAATATAAATATTCACTGCAGGATGTAGAAGAACCAAATTTATACAGAGCATATTTCAGCTATGACGATGTACCGAAGGTGGCATTCAACCATCGAAGAGTGCCCATGAATATGCCGGAGGAAATATGGATCACTGACACGACCTTCCGTGACGGACAGCAGTCCATAAACCCTTATACCGTAGATCAGATAGTGGAGCTGTTCAAGCTTATGAACAGGCTCGGAGGACCCTACGGCATAATAAGGCAGACAGAATTTTTCATATACAGTGAAAAGGACAGAGAGGCAGTACACCGCTGTCAGGATCTGGGCTTCAGATTCCCCGAGATAACCACATGGATAAGAGCCAGCAGGGAGGACTTTAAGCTGGTAAAGGATATGGGTATAAGAGAGACCGGCATTCTTGTTTCGTGCTCTGATTATCATATATTTAATAAGCTTAAGATGACTCGCAGACAGGCAATGAATATGTATCTTGACACAGTCAGAGATGCCTTTGAGGCAGGAATAATGCCACGCTGCCATCTTGAGGACATAACGAGAGCAGATTTCTACGGTTTTGTGGTTCCGTTCGTAAACGAGCTTATGAGACTTTCCGAAGATGCCGGCATACCTGTCAGAATAAGAGCCTGTGACACCATGGGATATGGAATACCTTATACGGAAGTATCACTTCCGAGGAGTGTATCGGGAATAATTTACGGTCTGCAGCACTATTCGGATGTAAGCAGTGACATGCTGGAATGGCACGGTCACAATGATTTTTACAAGGCTGTCGCCAATGCTGCTACAGCGTGGCTGTACGGTGCCAGCGCGGTAAACTGCACGCTGCTCGGAATAGGCGAGAGAACAGGCAATGTGCCGCTTGAGGCAATGGTCTTTGAATACGCCTCCCTGAGGGGCTCTCTGGACGGCATGGATCCCACGGTCATTACGGAAATCGGAGACTACTACAGAAACGAGATAGGCTACAATGTACCGCCTATGACGCCGTTTGTAGGGCGTAATTTCAATGTCACAAGGGCAGGCATCCATGCAGACGGACTCCTCAAGGATGAAGAAATTTACAATATTTTCAATACCGAGAAGCTTTTAAACAGACCGGCGATGGTAATGATAAATAAAAATTCAGGTCTTGCCGGAATTGCCTATTGGATGAATCAGAATTATCGCCTTAAGGGAGCAAATGAGGTAAGTAAAAAGGACGATGTTGTAATTAAACTTAAAGCGTGGGTAGACAGTGAGTATGAGAGCGGAAGAACGGCGACGCTTTCCACGGACGAGCTCGAAACAAAAATAGAAGAGTTTTCCGGCGGCAAATACAGAAGACAGGCATAATGCTGAGAGATAAAGGCGGAGATAGATCATGAGAGACCACAGGACAATATCTATTGCTGATCAAATATTTGAACAGCTTGAAAAGGAAATTTTATCCGGAAAATATAAAAGAGGAGAAATGCTCAGCGAGCTTAAGCTCTCCGAAGAGCTGGGAGTAAGCCGTACACCAATAAGAGAGGCTATAAGGAGACTTGAGCAGGAGCACATTCTTGTGGATAACGGAAAAGGGCTTACCGTTGTCGGAATATCAAAGGAAGACATGCTGGACATGTATGAGATCCGCATCAGTCTTGAGGGAAGTGTCGGAGAGCGCGCGGCAGCCAACATAACAGAGGAAGAGCTGGATAAGATGGGGGAAATCCTGGATCTTCAGAAATATTATATTGAAAAGGGAGATCCCAAGGACAATGCGGATAAAATAAAGGATCTGGACTCACAGTTTCATGAGCTGCTTTATTTCTGCTCGGGAAGCTCGGCATACAATGATGTGCTGCTTCCGATACACAGAAAGATGACAAAATACAGAAAAGCCTCCATAAGTCAGCGTTCCAGAGCGCAGGAATCTCTGAAGGAGCATTTTGCTATTTACGAGGCACTGAAATCGCATGAGCCGAAGCTTGCAGAAGAAAAGATTATAGCACATACAAAAGCTGCCAGAGATCGAATAAAGGCACTTCCGGAGGAAGCAGAGTAAGTGCTTAAGGGCAATGTCACTTAAGCTTGAGAAAAAATTTGCCGCAGAGACATTGACATAACAAAAAACATGAAAAAATTTTAATAAATAAACATGATAATACAGGAGAACGGAATGGAAGAGATAAGAAAATCAGTAGACGAGGCAGTTGAACACTTCAGGAAGCTTCTCGAGTCACAGATTGAGCGTGAAAATGTCATGGAGCAGGCAAAACCGGCGAAGGATTTTGCAAACATGGACAGAATAACGATAGGCGTCTGCGGAGGCGACGGCATAGGACCTATTATTATGAGGGAAACAGTTCGTGTTATGAACGAGCTTCTGAAGGACGAGATTGCATCGGGAAGGATAGTCATAAAGAATATCGAGGGGCTGACCATTGAAAACCGCACGGCAAAAAACCAAGCTGTTCCCGATGATGTTCTTGAAGATATAAAGACCTGTGATGTACTGCTTAAGGGTCCGACGACCACACTGAAAGGAGGCAGTCTTGAAAGTGCAAATGTAGCGCTTCGTCGTGCACTTGATCTCTATGCCAATGTCAGGCCTGTAAGCATCCCCGAGGAAGGCATAGACTGGATGTTCTTCCGTGAAAATACTGAGGGCGAGTATGCCCTGGGAAGCTGCGGAATAAGTATTCCGGGAAAGCTCAATATGGATTTCAAGGTAACAACTGAGTCCGGTACGAAGCGCATTGCAAAGGCAGCATTTGAATATGCAAGAAACAACGGAAAAACAAATGTTGCCATTGTTACAAAGGCAAATATACTTAAAAAAACCGACGGACGCTTCTCGGAAATATGCCATGAAGTTGCAAAGGACTACCCTGAAATAACAGCGGAGGACTATTACATTGACATAATGACCGCAAACCTTATAAACGAGAGAGTAAGAAACAGCTTCCAGGTATTTGTGCTGCCGAATCTTTACGGCGATATTATCACGGATGAGGCCGCGCAGCTTCAGGGCGGTGTGGGAACGGCCGGAAGCTCCAACACCGGAGATCAGTATGCAATGTTTGAGGCTATTCACGGCTCTGCACCTCGCAAGATGGAAAGAGGCGAGGGAGAATATGCCAACCCATCAAGCCTTATGAGAGCATTAGAGCTGCTTCTTCGCCATGTGCTTATGACGGATAAGGCAGATAAACTTGCAAAGGCGTTAAGCATTTGTCTTGAAAGTGAAAAGAAGGTTGTCATGACGGGTCATGCAGACGGAGCAGATGCAAAGACCTTCACGGATTATGTGATTGATACAATAAAGGAAATGTAATTTTGAACATTCAAAGGCTCAGTCTATGTGTCTAAAGTAAAGTCAGCCGTAATCTTTTAAGCCCTATCGAAAAAATAATAATTGTTGTATAATAAGGTCGCTGCATAATGCAGCGGCTTTTTATTTGGTATATGGAAGAAACGTATCGCAAAATCTACGGGATAATCAGATTTAAAGCCTTATAAAGTGGCAGTTTCCGGCCGGAAATGAGGGAAATATGAGCAAAGTGAAAAGCAATGAAATAGATATGCTTCATGGATCGCTTTATAAAAAAATGCTTTTTTTTATGGTTCCGCTTATTTTAAGCAGTCTGATTCAGCTTTTTTTTAATGCAGCCGACATTATAGTGGTCGGAAGATACGCAGGAGGAAACTCGCTTGCGGCAGTGGGAGCGACCAGCTCGACAGTGGCTCTTATTGTAAATTTCTTCATAGGCTTCACGATAGGAATAAACTATGTAGTGGCAAAGGACTATGTTTCAAAGCCTGAGGAAGAGGTTCAGAAAGATGTCCACACCGCGATCTGCTCCTCTTTAATATTCGGAATAGCAGTCGGAATTGCCGGCATATTAGGCTCAAGAACCATATTAAGAGCCATCAACACACCGGATAATATCATAGATCTTGCTTCACTTTATCTTTCAATTTATTTTACGGGGCTTCCGGCAATAGCCCTTTATAATGCAGGGGCTTCAATAGTAAGATCCGTGGGGGATACAAAGCGTCCCATGTATTATCTCATTGTTGCAGGCGTGCTGAATGTCATACTCAACCTTTATTTTGTAATAGTTATGAAAATGAATGTTGAGGGGGTAGCCATTGCCACCACCATATCAAACTATGTGTCCTGTGTACTCATGGTAATTTCACTTCTAAAGGAAGATGGCTCATTAAAACTGAGTCCAGGAAAAATTGCCATTGATAAATCCAGTCTGAAGGAAATCGTTAACACTGGAGTTCCGAGTGCTGTGCAAAGCAGTATGTACGGCATTACGAATATACTTATTCAGTCAGCAATCAACTCTCTGGGGACTATAGTTATAGCAGGCAGTGCGGCAGCATCAAATATAGAAAATTTCATCTATATTTTGTCAGGCATTTCAGGCAATGTAATGATGACCTTTATGAGTCAGAATGTAGGTGCAAAAAAATACAGCAGGATTGAGCTGGTTTTAAAGACAGCCATGTTACTGTGCGTGGCCATAACATTTGGCGGGGGGCTTATATTATTTATATTCAGAGAACAGCTTATGGGGCTTTATACAAAGGATCCGGAGATCATAGCAGTCGGATGTTACAGAATACGCTTCATAGCACTGCTGATATGGCTGGATATCACAATGGGATGCTTTTCAGGTGCGCTCAGGGGTCTCGGAAAGGCCAAGCAGTCCATGATTATCTCTGTTTGTGCGATATGCGGTTTCAGAGTGCTTTGGCTTCAGACAGCCTTCAGAATGGCACCCGAGTATATTGTCATTCTTGTTGCATGGCCTATAAGCTGGATATTGATTATAATAATCGACATATTTTATTACAGAAAAGTACGGAGTGCATATCCGAGAACAGATGTCGAATAGAACTGAAGCACATCTAAAGAAACAATTCATGTGAATAAGGAGGAAAAATGCTTATTTCAACAAAAGGGCGTTATGCTCTCAGAATAATGGAAGAACTCGCTCAGTTTGAAAAGGGAAGTTACATGCCGCTTCCTCTTATCGCAGAAAATCAGGGAATTTCGGAAAAATATCTGGAAAGTATCATTTCAATGATGGTAAAGGCAGGCCTGGTTGAGGGTCTGCGCGGAAAAAAAGGCGGATATCGTCTCAGCAGACCGGCGGAGGATTATTCGGTGGGAGAGATTTTGCGTATATCCGAAGGGTCGCTGGCACCGGTTTCCTGCCTTGAAAGTGACAATGTGTGCCCGAGAGCAGGGCTTTGCAAATCGCTTCCGGTATGGGAGAAGCTTGAAAATATTATAAATAATTATCTGGATTCTGTTTCGCTTGAGGATATTATGGAGCAGGATATGAATAACGGCGGAATCAGCATAAAAGATATAGCAGCTTCCGTGCAACAGTCACAAGATTGATATTCGCATAAAACATGTGACAGGTTTTTTCAAAACGCTTGACAAAGTTCAGGAGCCAAAGTAACATTGACATCAGCAATGTTCCGGAGGAAAGAAAAATGTCATATGCAATAGTCTCAGATTCTTCATCTAACATTTTCGATATGCATGATGAACATTACAGGACAGTACCACTTCATATTATTATTGACGGGAGGGACTGGCCGGATGATGCGGACAGTGATCTGTCCGCGTTTAATGATGCACTTTTAAAGGCAGAAAAGACCTCCACATCCTGTCCGTCTCCGGATGAATGGCTGGGAGGCTTTGGAGATGCAGATGAGGTGTATTGCTTTACAATATCGCATAACCTTTCCGGAAGCTATAATTGTGCCGTAGCTGCAAAGGATATCTATGAGGAGCAGCATCCCGAAAGGCATGTATATGTTATAGACTCATTGGCGACAGGACCGAAGATGGTGCTTATGATAGAGCTTCTTAATAAGCTTTTAGCGCAGGGGATAAGAGGCGAGGAAGCCGTAAAAAGGCTTAATGAATACAGAGATAAAAAGACAGATTTGCTGTTTACGCTTCAGTCCATAAACAGACTTGCAAATAACGGCAGGGTAAATCCGCTGCTGGTAAAGGCCATAGGAATGCTGGATTTAAGAATAATAGGCGCAGCCAGCAGAGAGGGCACAATAGCGATAGCCGGAAAGCACAGAGGCGCAGCCAAGGTTATGAAGGGTACCTACAAGCAGATGCTGAAAATGGGATATAACGGCGGTAAGGTGGTTATTGCGCATAATGATAATAAAGAGGACGCTGAGGCTATAGCAGAGCTTGCAAGAGAGCAATTCGGAAACAGCATACAGATTGACATACACGGCACAACAGAGCTTTGCAGCTTCTATGCAGAGCCGAAGGGGTATATCATAGGCTTTGAGACGGATGAACAGGCAAAGCATCATTTTCTGTTTGATTAGGAAACAGGAGAAAAAGAAATGGCAGCGAATATCAGTAACTTTAGAATGCCGAGGTCATCTGAGGTTCCGACGATAGGACTGTATCTTGACCAGACGACAAAATATATAAATGAAGTTTTAAAGCCTTTAGGGTGTGTGGAGATTACACCGTCCATGGTGAGTAATTATGTAAAAAAACGCTATATTTCCAAGCCTGTAAAAAAGCTGTATGACCGCAATCAAATCATGTATCTGATGTTTATAGCACTTGCAAAGCTTGTACTCAACATGGATAATATAGAGGCTTTTCTGAAGGCACATCCGACTCCGGTGGATGATGAAAGCTATGACACCTTTTGCGATAAATTTGAATCAATGCTGAAATATGTCTTCAGATGCGGAGAAAAGCCCGAGGATATAGACAAATATGATGACATGACAGAACGCTTCTCAATAAGTCTTATTACAGCAGTTGTGCATTATATTTATCTCAATGATTGCTTTGATGATATGAATATGTAGAAAATTTTATGCCGGGGTAAAATCTGACCCCGGCATCTGTCTGTATAAAGCTCTTTATATAAGTCCCTGAATTATAATGATAACGATGATCACAGGAAGAATAAACTGGAAATAAGGCTTAAAGGCCTTGGGAAGCTTAAGACCTGTTCCGGTATTGCATTCCTTTATGTAGTTATCAAAGCCCCATCCCCATTTGGTCACACAGAAAAGAAGGAATATGAGAGAACCGATGGGCAGCAGAAGATTGCTTACTATGAAGTCCTCAGAGTCCAAAACATCTCTTCCGCCGATAATATGCAAATCACTCCACACATTATAGCCGAGCACGCAGGGCATGCTTAATATAAGTATAGCTATGCAGCATATCAAAGAGGCCTTTTTGCGGCTCCATCCAAACATGTCAATGTTGAATGAAAGAATATTTTCAAACACGGCAATAACGGTAGAAAAACTGGCAAATGTCATAAACAGGAAGAACAATGCACCCCAAAGACGACCGAGAACCATGTTGTTAAAGACATTGGGGAGCGTCACAAAAATAAGCGAAGGGCCTGCATCCGGCTGTACACCATATGAAAAGCATGCCGGGAATATGATAATTCCGGACATGACAGCAACAAAGGTATCCAGTACACAGATACGGGCAGCTTCGCCAGCGAGCCTGTGATCTCTGCTCATGTAGCTTCCGAAAATTTCCATAGCGGCAACACCGAGGCTCAAGGTAAAGAAAGCCTGATTCATAGCTGCGGATATGGCAGTGGCAAGCCCCACGGCTCTGACATTGTCCGCGTTGGGAATAAGATAAAATGCCATGCCCTCAGCAGCACCCGGAAGCAGAAGACTGTGTATCGCAAGGATGATAATAAGCACAAGCAGTGCGCCCATCATAACAGAGGTGATCTTTTCAATTCCGCTTTGGAGTCCCATACTGCATATAAGAAATCCTGCGAGCACGGTAATAATCATATAAGCACTCATCTCACCGGGAGAGGCAAGCATGGAAGAAAAAGCGCCTCCTATGGCATCGCTATCCATACCCGGTGTAAATGAACCTGCAAGGAACTTTACAAAGTAGTCGAGCATCCAGCCTGATACAGTGGTGTAATACATCATGAGCATGATGCAGCCAAATATGGCAAACCATCCGTGTATATGCCATTTGCTGCCGGGCTTTTCAAGCGCTTTATACGCAAGGACAGCAGATTTGCGGCTGGCTCTGCCGACGGCAAGCTCCATCGTAAGGACAGGAATGCCCATCACAATCAGGAAAATAAGATAAAAAAGGACGAACCATCCGCCTCCGTTTATGCCGGTTATATAAGGGAATTTCCAGACATTTCCTATTCCGATGGCACAGCCTGCGCTGACTAAGATAAAGCCTATGCGGGAACCGAAGGACTCTCTTGACTCATTCATAAAATGACTCCTATGTTTTTAAAATTATGACGCCTGTCTAAACCACAGACATTAGCATGCCTGTAAATATGCATCAAGCTAAAAAAGCCTGACGCAGTTTTCAATTATAACAAATAAGAGTAAACAGTGGAAGTTTGCTGCTTTGGCGCGTTTAAGCGATATAATCTGCTGCAGTT
Source organism: Lachnospiraceae bacterium (assembly GCA_963598245.1). Taxonomy (GTDB): domain Bacteria; phylum Bacillota; class Clostridia; order Lachnospirales; family Lachnospiraceae; genus Avilachnospira. Next base: position 12,438 of record CAVBSU010000017.1, read on the forward strand.
CGGACTCGGAAGCTCGAATTTTTCAAACAATGAACCCGGAGCCAAAAGCCCCGGGTTCAAAGAAAAAAGAGAAAAGGAAATTTATGGAAAACTATAAATAGTTAAAAGCATTATTACTAATGAAATGGTCACCTGATAACTGTCAGATATATCACATTCATTCACTGACCAACACTATTTTCGAGGAATGACCGGAATCCTTTCCGTCAGAAGACCATGCGAAAATACGGGAACCCTTTTTAATATCCTCAAGCGAGGCTATCTGTTTTGTACGATACGGAGAAACTCGCGTTTCATTATCGGCAGTCCATCTGTGTCCGGATTGATCTGTGAAGGTGAGTGTGACATCATCCTTAGACCATTCAATACCCTTTACAACGATATACTGAGGAGCTGTTGCGTCCTCAGGAATATTCACAACCATAGCCTGAAGATCTGTCTGAGCCGGAAGAGAAAGAGTCATAGTCTCGCCTGACCATACATATACCGGGGAACCCTCAGCAATATCACCAAGCTCTACAGGGAGTCCTGAAACTGCATCTATAATAGGAACACTATCCATAGTATGATAGATGACATCTTCGGTGTCAGTCTCAGCTTTCCCGGAAGATTTGCTGTTTATGACAGTTGATACCGTGATGCTGCCGTTTTCGACATCAACCGAAGCTACAGTGCCGTAAGCATTTACCGGAGTATCGGTAAAATATTCACTGTCTTTGGTGTCTACAGATTCATTTTCAGCAGGAGTTTCCGAGATTTCAGAAAGTGTTGTCTCCTGCACCGTCGTACTTTCGACTTCTGCAGAGGTTTCTTCCGTATTTTTTTTATTTGAACAGGCAGCAGTCACAATGGCTAAGGATGTGAATAAAGCTGCCGCCATCAGTTTCTTTTTCATAAATATAACAAAGCTCCGTCATCAAACACTAAAAACTTTTTAATAAGCATAGATATAAACCGTGTCCATTCTGTGCACAAATCCTTACGGGAACATTAAGTCTTGCAGACATAAAATGTCAGAAATATAAAAAGTCGCAGATTTTAACAGTATACAAATACGACAGAGGCAAACCCGCACTGGCAGTTGACCGTAAACGCGGCATTTTGTATTATTAGCATTATGGAAGAAAAAACTTTGAAAATATTGGAATTTGATAAAATTATCGGGCGTCTGGCAGAGCATGCAAGTTCTGAGGCAGGCCGCAAGCTGTGTATGAAGCTTACTCCGGCAGCTAACTACAGGCATGTTTCCGGATGGCAGAAAAATACTACGGATGCCTGCAACAGAATCAGACTTTCGGGAGGCTCCGTTTCCTTCAGAGGCGTAAGAGAGATAGGAGATATACTTAAGAGAGTGGAAATAGGAGCAGTGCTGTCTGCATCAGAGCTTCTTAAGATAAGCTCGATATTAACGGTTTCAGACAGAGCAAGGCGCTTTGACAGTCTGGAGGACGGAAAAGAAGATTCACTTTCAGAGCTCTTTTCCATGATCGAGCCGCTTGTAAACATTAACAGAAGCATACAGAAAGCTGTGCTTGATGAGGATACTATAGCGGATGATGCATCTCCGGAGTTATTCAATGTACGCAGAAAGATGAAAAACACAGAAGCTTCGGTTCATGATACCATGGCCGCCAAGCTTAATTCCTGCAGAGATTATCTTACAGACGGCGTCATAACACAAAGAGACGGAAGATATTGTCTGCCTGTAAAGGCTGAATATAAGTCAAAAGTTCCGGGCATGGTACACGATGCGTCCTCAACAGGGCTTACTCTTTTTATAGAGCCTATGGCGGTGGTGAGTCTTAATAATGAGCTCAGAGAGCTTATGGCAGAGGAACAAAGAGAAATAGAAAAGGTACTCAGGGCACTGAGCGAGAGCCTTATACCTTATACGGATACAATAAATGACAATATAAAAATACTTAAGAAGCTGGATATGATATTTGCGAAGGCGCTGTTTTCCGCAGAGATAGGAGGCGTGGAGCCTGAGTTCAGCATGGACAGAAGCATTGACCTAAGAGAAGCCAGACATCCGCTCATAGACCCGAAAAGAGTTGTGCCGATAAATGTAAGGCTGGGCAGCGAGTTCGGACTTTTGATAGTCACGGGACCGAATACCGGCGGAAAAACCGTGTCATTAAAGACAGTCGGGCTTCTGACAATGATGGCGCAGGCAGGACTGCATATCCCGGCGGCGGAAGGCTCAGTCATGGGGATCTACGATAATGTTTATGCGGATATAGGGGATGAACAGAGCATAGAACAGAGTCTGTCAACCTTTTCTGCGCATATGACGAATACGGTACATATTCTGGAAAAGGCTGATTCACATTCACTTTGTCTTTTTGATGAGCTGGGCTCAGGCACAGACCCGACAGAGGGAGCAGCGCTGGGCATCGCAATTCTGGATTTTCTCCACAATATGAAGACCAATACCATGGCAACGACTCATTATGCGGAAATAAAGGCTTATGCATTGGAAACGGAGGGAGTCGAGAATGCATGCTGCGAGTTTGATATTGAAACTCTCAAACCGACATACAGGCTGCTTATAGGCATTCCGGGGAAATCCAACGCCTTTGCGATCTCGGAGAGATTAGGGCTTCCGTCTTATATAATTGAGGATGCAAAACGCCGTATACGAGTCGAAAACGAAAGCTTTGAAGAGCTGATAAGGAAGCTTAATGAAGATAAAATAGGTGCCGAAAAAGCAAAAGAAGAGGCAGACAGCTATAAGAAAGAGGCGGAGGTTTTAAGAAATCGTTTAAAGCAGCGGGAGGAACGGCTTGAGACAAACCGCGACAAGATAATAAGTGATGCAAAAGAGGAGGCAAGACGCATTCTCAGGGAAGCTAAGGAAACAGCCGATAATGCCATAAAGAACATAAACAAGCTCAAATCCGTGGATGATTATAAAAGGGCTGAAAAAGAGCGTGAAAAGGTAAGAGAAAAGCTTAAAGCTTCGGCAGGCGGTCAGATTATAGGTGAAAAGGGACCGGCAAAGCCTGTGTCTGCAAAGAAGCTAAAGGAGGGAGACATTGTCCGGATCATGCCTATGGGCGGTGTGAACGGTACCGTAACCTCACTTCCCGATAAGGATAATAATTTCTTTGTCCAGATAGGTTTTATGAAATCAAAGGTCAATGTCAGAGATGTCGAGCTTGTAACCGGCACCGGGACTGCAGCATATACGGAAACTAATAAAGCTGCAAGGACCGGAACACATGTCGGCGGCAGTAAAAATGACAGGAAGTTTTCACCAAAGTCGCTTACCGTAAGCCCGGAGGTAAATCTTATAGGTATGACGACAGACGAAGCAAGACCTGTGCTTGAAAAGTATCTGGATGATGCCTATCTGGCTCATATAAGCCCGGTTAGAATAGTTCACGGGCGGGGAACCGGCGCACTAAAAAACATGACGCACGAGTATTTAAGAAAGCTTAAGTATGTGGATTCGTACAGGCTGGGCATCTTCGGCGAGGGAGACACCGGAGTTACTGTGGTCACATTCAAATAGAAAGCACAAAATGCTGAGAATCGGGGATAAAAATGGCTGAAAAACAGAAGGTAATGATAGTTGATGACGATGAATCCATCGCCGAGCTTATAAGCCTTTACTTTACCAAGGAATGCTTTGATACAAAAATTGTAAATGACGGCGAGGAGGCACTCAAGGCATTTTCTGCATATGCGCCTGATATAGTTATATTGGATCTGATGCTTCCCGGAATGGACGGCTATCAAATATGCCGGAAAATCCGTCAGGAGTCTGACACTCCGGTAATAATGCTCAGCGCAAAGGGAGAGGTGTTTGATAAGGTGCTGGGGCTTGAGCTTGGAGCTGATGACTATATGATCAAGCCCTTTGATTCAAAGGAGCTGGTGGCGAGAGTCAAGGCAGTATTGAGGCGTTACAGTAAAAAACCGGCAGAGAAAAGTGAAGCACATAATGAAAAGGGCTGCGCGGAGTATTCAGGGCTTACAATAAATATGGCTGACTATTCTGTTATATATAATGGCAGAGTTGTAGACATGCCGCCAAAGGAAATAGAGCTTTTATATTTTCTGGCCTCAAACCCGAATCAGGTATTCACCAGAGAACAGCTTTTGAGCCACATATGGGGTTATGATTACCTGGGGGACACAAGAACAGTTGATGTTCATGTAAAAAGAATCAGAGAAAAGCTGCCTGACGGAGACGGTTGGAATCTGGGTACAGTATGGGGAATAGGATATAAGTTCGAAGTAAGACCGCAGGGAAAGTAAGTCAAAAACAAAGAATGTACCCGAATAAATACAAAAATCTGTGTATTTATTTGTGAACAATGTCAATAGATAAAAGCAAAAAACTGTGATAACATAGAGACAACTTAAGAGAGAACTTATCAATCAACAAAAGCTTTTATATCTATACCATATAGCATTATAGAAGTACCTCAGTTATCGATAGATGTCTAACATACATCAGGAGATACATAATTATTCAAAGATGTATAACATACATCGAGAATCTCATAACAGATAGATAGGACTTTATCTTAAGTGAAAATTTAACAGCCATGGAAACCTGATCATTATTCATATAACCTCAAGTCAATGAGATTATAAGGATAAGCCAAAGAGAAAGGCGGAAAGGTAATGATCACATTACAAAGCCGGAAAGGGGTATAGTCCAATGGCAGATTGTAATCGGTAGGAGTCTCTGTTGAGAAACATATTCAACGGAGGCTCCTATCATCTTTCTGCAACGGCCATAATACGGGAGGTCGGTATTTTTATGGTGTGATCTGCAATGCTTCAAGCTTTTCCTGAAGCTCAAAGTAGCGTTCCATTTTTTTATCAAGCTCTGCATCTACAGAATCCTTTTCCTCGGTAAGCTTACGAAGCTTAACATAATCAGAGGCGGATTTAAGAATTTCGGCACCAAGCTTATCTGCTTTTCCGGCAAGCTCATCTATTTCAGCTTCAAGGCTGTCATATTCCCGCTGCTCCTTATATGAAAGCTTTTTAGCCGAGTGTGCACGACTGCCGGATACATTTTGACCCTCAGATGATGAAAAATTTGAGCTCGGACAGGCCGTGCATCCCGAAGCTTTCTTCGGATTAGTCGCAATAAATGAGGGTTCTTCGCCTTTTCTCAAAGACCATTCTTCACGATGAACAAGATATTCCTCATATCCGCCCTCGCTTTGTCTTACAGAGCCGTCCGACTCAAAGGAAAAAATGCGGCTTGCCACACGATCCAGAAAATAGCGGTCATGGGAGACAGCTATGACGATTCCGGCAAAGCTGTCGAGATAATCCTCAAGAATCTGTAGCGTTACTATGTCAAGGTCGTTTGTAGGCTCATCAAGTATAAGCACATTGGGTGAGCTCATGAGAACCTTAAGAAGATACAGTCGTCTTTTTTCACCGCCGGAAAGCTTTTCCACACGCGTATATTGCATTTTTGAATCGAAAAGAAAGCGTTCACACATGGCAGAGGCGGTTATCATGCCGTCATCTGTGCGAATATATTCAGCCACATCCTTTACGCAATCAATAACTCGCTCCTGCGGGCTTAAATTTTCATTTTCCTGACTGAAATATCCGAATTTTACGGTCTGCCCTATGTCAATGAGACCGCTGTCAGGCTTTTCTATCCCCATAATAAGCTTCATGAGCGTTGATTTTCCGCAGCCGTTCGGGCCTATGATACCGATGCGGTCCGACTTAAGGAAAATATAACTGAAATCCCTGAAAAGCACATGATCACCATAGCTTTTAGAAATATTATCGAGCTCAATAGTGGTTCTGCCGAGTCTTGAAGCCATAGAGCTTATCACAGCCTGCCGCTCCTCAATAAGCTTTTGTCTGTCTCTCAGTGCCTCAAATCTCTGTATGTGTGCCTTTTGCTTTGTGGAGCGCGCTCTGGCTCCACGGAGCATCCATTTAAGGTCCTGCCTGTATAAAGCAGCAAGCTTTCTTTCTCTTGCCTTTGCAAAATCCAGGCGTTCCTGTTTCTTTTCAAGATAACCGCTGTAATTAGCCTGATAGCTGTAAAGGCTGCCATTATCAAGCTCCCATATTCTGTCAGTCACCTCATCCAGAAAGTATCTGTCATGAGTTACCATAAGAAGTGAGCCCTTAAAATTCTTAAGCCACTCCTGAAGCCATTCAATCATATCATGGTCAAGGTGATTGGTAGGCTCATCTAATATAAGCAAGTCGCAGGGCGTAAGCAATGCACCGACAAGAGCTGCTCTTTTCTTCTGTCCTCCGGAAAGAATATCAGGAAAACAGTCGGGATCAGAAATCTTAAGTTTAAGAAGCATTGACCTGACCTCGCCCTCTGTATCCCAGTGAGCCTCTTTACCGTGAATTATGGAGGCAACATTATCCAAAACAGAAAGCTCGGGATTAAATGCAGGCTCCTGAGAAAGGTACGAGATACGCAGGCCGGTTTGTTTAATGACCTTTCCCAGGTCAGGCTCATGAATACCGGCAGTGATAGATAAAAGGGTGGATTTTCCGGCACCGTTAATGCCTATAACACCGATGCGTTCCCCCGGCTCTATTCCGACAGTTATATCCTTAAGTATTTCGCGTTCGCCTATGGCTATTTTTATGTTTTCAAGATTAAGAATACTCATATCATTCCTGTTTCAGACCTAAGTGCTTGTCACTGTCATCATGATAAGGTAAAAAGCCGTTAAATAAAAGAGATTTTATTAAAATATCAAAACACTGAATTTCAAGAAAAAAGCTGAGGCAAAACTGCGGCAAAATCATGCGTAAACTTAACCTTAATTTAAACAATTATAGATTGACAATTATGGAGTTACAGACATAACATGTATCTGTAAAAACACAAAACTTTGGTGCAAAAAGCGTTCATATCAGGGAAAAAATCAGCAGCTGCCGGCATCTTTTTCCGGTGTATAGCCTGAAAATCAACTTGGGAACGCTGTACCGGAGAAAGAGAGAAAGGGTAATATTTATGAACAAGCTTGAGCATTACTATTCCTATGCAGAAGTGGATCTCCGCCAGATAAGACAAAACCTTATAAATATGCAGGCGGAATGTGACAGAAAAATCATCCCGGTAACAAAGGGAAATGCCTGGGGGCAGGGTCTTGTGCCGGTAGTCTCGATGCTTTTTAATAAAGCAGGATATGATGTTACGGCAGTAGCACAGGTGATAGAAGGTATAAAAATCAGAGAGGCCGGCTTTAAGACACAGACGGTAATGCTTCTTTCGGGAGTCCCGCTTCATGCGATACCATATGTTGTAAAGTATAATCTTCTCATGAATGTTTTTAATAAAGAAACAGTAGAGACATTAAGCAGAGAGGTAAAAAAAGCAGGACTTAAATCCTTTCCCATACAGATAAAGGTAGATACGGGGCTGCATCGCGCCGGAGTTCTGCCCGAACATCTGGATGAGCTTCTGGAGGCTGTAAAGAATGCCGGGAATCTGGACATTGTCGGTATATTAACGCATTATACGGAGGGCTCACAGGAAAAGGTTCAGAGGCAGTATGATACATTTAAGGAAATTGTGCTCAAATTAAAGAGCAGAGGCTATGAATTCAAGTATATTTCCTCCGGAAGCAGCACGAATATAAAGTTTCCGAATGAAGACATCTGCACCCATGTAAGAGTAGGCTGGGGATATATCGCCTATGTGGACAATATAGGCTATGATTACTTCTACGGAAATAAGCCTTCACTTACGCTTCGCACATTCATAACGAATATTATAGAGCTTAAGGCAGGTGAAAGTGTAGGATATGAAGATACTGTGCTTGAAGAAGACAGAAAAATAGCCTGCATTTCAATGGGAACATGCGACGGCATGTACAGGCGTATGACCATGAACGGAGGACCTCTGCTTATAAAGGGAAAGTATGCGCACTACATAGATTCGGGAATGGATCAGACAATTATTGATGTAACCGGTATTGACTGTGAAATAGGCGATGAGGTCACCATCTACGGAAAGGACAAGTATACGGATGCCTACCTGGGTCGTGCCGAGGTTGCAAAATATTCTGACGGCAACTGCTCCATACTTGAGCTGTATCTGACAGACAGGGTAAAGAGAATGTATGTTGACGAAGAATGACTTTCAAAGCAGGTGTTGAAAATAGTCCGCTAAAAGCGTATATTATTGTTATTGAGCATCTAGGAAAAGGTCAGCTGCATGTCGGCTGACTGCAATTAGCGGAGGAAAAAGAAATGATAAAGACAATCAGCACACCAAAGGCACCGGCAGCTATCGGACCTTACTCACAGGCAAAGGTAGTCAACGGAATTCTCTATACATCGGGACAGGTTGCATTAAGCCCGGCAGACGGCTCTATCTGCGGAGAAACCATTGAAGAGCAGGCAGAGGCTGTTATGCAGAATCTCAAGGCTATCCTTGATGAGGCCGGAACAGATTTCACAAAGGTTGTAAAGACAACCTGCTTCCTTGCCGACATGGGAGATTTCGCAAAGTTTAATGATATCTACGGAAAGTATTTCACAGAAAAGCCTGCACGCTCATGTGTAGCAGTTAAGACTCTCCCGAAGAACCTTCTTTGCGAGGTTGAGGTTATCGCTGTTATCGACTGATAAATAAAATCAAACGGAGGCTGTCGCATTGCTTAAAAAGCAGTGTACAGTCTCTTTTTCTGTCTTTTTTTAAAGAAACCTTAATTCCATAGTTCTTGTTTTTTTCCTATCCGCATGATATCACATTTGATGAGTACCAGATAAACATCGGTATTTAAAGATAATTACACCTAAAGGACATATATATAAGAATAAATTCGTTCCGTTCTATACTATGAAGCGGGCAAAAGAAAAGGGTAAATAATGAAGATAAAATTAGCAAAGTATGCCGCAAGGCTGCTTGTACAAAACGGTATCACACAGTGCTTTTCCGTTACAGGCGGCGGGGCAATGCATCTCAATGACGGCTTCGGGCATGAGCCGGGTCTCAAGACCTTATATATGCACCATGAACAGGCCTGTGCCATAGCGGCTGAAAGCTATGCAAGGATTTATAATAAGCCTGCACTTTTATGCGTAACGACAGGCCCGGGCGGTACTAATGCCATAACAGGAGTTCTGGGTGCGTGGCTGGATTCCATCCCGATGATAGTCATTTCAGGACAGGTACGCTATGACAACACTGCCCGCTGGTCGGGAGTCGGTATAAGATCCATGGGAGACCAGGAATTCGACATAACCAGGTCTGTTGACTGTATGACAAAGTACTCTAAAATGATTATTGATCCGTATTCAATAAGATATGAGATCGAAAAATGCATCTGGCTTTCTCAGACAGGAAGGCCCGGTCCGTGCTGGCTTGATATTCCTGTAGACATTCAGGGAACGTATATAGAAGACATGGATTTAAAGGGTTTCGATCCGAATGAGTATATTAAGGACAAGGAAGCAGAGCTGGATCGTATAGACGCTGATGAGGAAGCTGAACATAAGCAGGAGAGAGACAAATTTTCCAATTCCGATATAAATGATGAGCTTCTAAATATTTCTTTCAGAAAGCAGCGTTATCAGTCAGAGCCGGGACATGTAAATAAAGATGACAAAGTCATCGATGAGATTATAGAAAGAATTAAAAATGCCGAGAGACCTGTTTTCTATACCGGAAACGGAATAAGAATTGCCGGTGCGCACAGGCTGTTTCTTAAGGCAGCGGATATTCTCGGAATACCGGTAGTGGTTGGCTGGAATGGCATTGACATAATACCTGAGGAACATCCGTTAAAGGCAGGTCAGCCGGGAGGCCGCGGTGACAGACCCGGAAATCTCGCAGTTCAGAATGCGGATTTCATTCTTTCAGTGGGTTCAAGACTGAGCATCAGACAGGTGGGATATAATTTCGGCACCTGGGCGAGAGCAGCATTTACGGTCGTGTGTGATATAGATGAGGAGGAGCTTAAGAAGCCTTCCGTGCATATTGACATTCCGATACACTGTGACGCATATGAATTTTTAAAGGCTCTTACAGATCGACTTGAGGAGATGGGAATAAGCGGGCATACAACAGCCTTCGATAACACTGATGCGCTGAAAAGGCTAAGCTACGGAGACGGAAAATCACTGTTTGACGGCGGAGTCGGAAAGGACGGAAGAAGCTGGATAGAACAGTGTCAATACTGGAAACAGAAGTATCATCCGTATCAGGAAAAGTTTGCCTGTCATGGTGATAACGAGTCTGCCAATGTTTATGAATTTCTGCATGAGCTCAGCGTACAGGCTGAGGAAGGGCAGATCACTGTTGTCGGCAACGGTTCGCCCTGCGTGGCCGGTGCGCAGGTTTATAAGATAAAGGATGGTTCAAGGTTTATTTCTCAGGATGCAGTGGCAGCGATGGGTTATGATCTCCCGGCAGCCATAGGCGCATGTGCGGCCTGCCATGATGTGTCCGGAAAAACTGTTGAGATAAGCTATGACGGCTCGGAGCAATGGAAGGATCGCAGTGTGGATGATAAGGTACACGCGCTGGGAGAACAGGAAACGGCACTTCGTTCATCCTATTGGGCAGGCGCGCGGGAGCATTATCCGCAGTATTATGCCCATGATATTATTCTTCCTACCGGTGACGGCTCGATCATGATGAATTTGCAGGAGCTTCAGACTATAGCAAGCCACAATATGCCTATAAAGATATTTATGATAAATAATGGCGGATACCACAGTATAAGGCAGACTCAGACCAATCTTTTTAACGGACAGCCGCTTGTGGGAATCGGTGTGGACAGCTTTGATCTGAGCTTTCCCGAGTTTAAAAGAGTGGCCGAGGCATTCGGCATAGCCTATAAGAGGATAGAACATAATTCTGATATAAAGAAAGTGGTAAGAGAAGCACTTGACTTTAAAGGACCGGTGTTTACGGAGGTTTTTGTTTCGACGGATCAGCCTTTTGAACCGAGCAATGCAGCAAAGAAGAACCCGGACGGAAGCATCAGCTCACCGCCTTTGGAGGACATGAAGCCCTTCCTTTCAGATGAGGAGATGGAGGAGAACATGTTCATACCGAGGGTGAAAGAGTAAATAAGTGCAGATGCGGCAAATGCCGTAAGCCAAGAGGAGATATATAAACTTTGAGATTTGTTGTAACAGGTGCGAGCAGCTTCCTTGGAAGCGCTGTAATAAAAAGGCTTAAGGAAGAAGGACATAAGGTTACCGAGTTCAGGCATAGCTATGAGGAAGATGAGGACGATCTTCCTCACAGGGCTGATGCATGGATTCATTTTGCATGGGCGGGAGCTGGCTCTGCGGGAAGACAGGATGATGAGATACAGGGATACAATATCGGCATGTCCATGGCAGCACTGGAAAAGGCAATAGAGCTTAATTGCAGAAAATTTATTTTTGCAGGCTCTCAGGCAGAATACGGAAAGGCACAGGACGGAGGCTTTAAAAATGAAGACGGTCCCGCTGAGCCGGTAAGTGCCTACGGCGATGCAAAGCTTCTTTTTTCAAAGCTGGCACGCACACGCATAGAGGCGTATAATCGTGAAGAGAACTGTCCGAGACCTATGCGGTATGTACATATGAGATTTTTCTCGGTTTACGGACCGCAAGACCATAGAACCTCGCTTATAAGCACACTTATAGATAAGCTTTCCAAAGGAGAAAGAGTGGAGCTTGGTCCCTGTAACCAGAAATGGAATTATCTTTACATAGATGATGCAGTGGAAGGAGTACTGACTCTCTGCACGAAGTTTACGGGCGATACCTACAATATCGGAAGTGACGATATAAGACCGCTCAGGAAATATGTGACAGAGGCGGCTGAGGTAATAGCAGAATATTTTGAAAGTGCAGAGTTGAGCAGGGACAGGCTTATTGAGCTTCTGTGCTTTGGAGAGCGTGATAATAACGCCGAGGGCAGTGCGGATTTGAGCCCGGATAATTCAAAAATGAAAGCTCTTGGCTTTGAAGCAAAGGTGAGCTTTCGGGAAGGAATCGGAAGAACTCTTAAGTACCGGGTTTTAAAAGCTGACGGAGATAATTAACACCAATGAAGGCCTATGTTTTCAGTAAAAAGGGAATAGTTGAAAAAAGAGAGATTCCTGATGCAGTGCTTAAAAACACAAGCAGTGAGGATGTGTTTGCTGCGATTCTTAAGCCTGTATACCTGTCTCCCTGTTCTTCGGATGTGCATACGGTTTTCTCGGGAAACGGACCAAGGCGTAAAAATCTTGTGCTTGGTCATGAGGGGATAGCAGAGGTACTTGAGACCGGGTCCGGGGTGAAGGATTTTAAGCCCGGGGATCTGGTGGCAGTCTCTGCTGTCATGCCGGAAAAGGGAGACATAGCAGGACACAAGGGAATGCCCTTTTCAGCATCCAAGCTTGGACGAAACATTGACGGCATGTGGGCGGAACGCTTTAAGGTTCCCATGGCAGATATAAATCTTTCTCATATCCCCGGCGGGCTTTCAATGGAGTCTGCCCTGATGGCATGTGATATGATGGCAACAGGCTTTACGGCAGCCAAAGAGGCTGATATAAGGGAAGACAGCACGGTACTTATCATAGGAAGCGGTGCGGTCGGGCTGATGGCGGCGGCAGCAGCCATGGAAAGCAAAGCATGGCGTATTTATATCATAGGAACGGATAAAAGTAAGATAAATGCAGGGCTTGCAAGGCAATACGGTGTTGATGCATATATCTCATACAGAGACGGAGGGCTGGTTTTCGGGGATGAAGCGGCTAAGGAGGCGTTGACAGCCTGGGAAAATAATAAAACAGCTCACAAGGACATAAGAGCGAATTCCACGAAAAGTGCTGCCGTTGAAACGGTATTTGCGCTTACAGGCGGCGAGGGTGTCGATCGGGCGCTGATATGCGGAGGCGGAAATGAAGCACTAATGCAGGCCTGCGATGCGGTGCGCTACGGAAGCGGTGCAGTGGTCAATGTCTCCTACATCGAAGGCACGGGAGAAATAGGGCTTCCGATATTTTCCCTTGGAAGAGGCATGTGCGGAAAAAGCTTTAAGTTTTGTCTCTCAAGGGGCGGACGAAACTGGACTGAGAAAATGCTTAAGACAGCACTTGATATGGAAAAACAAAGCGCTTTCAGCCAAATGTCTGATGAAGCAGGGACTGGAGCAGGAGCTTTGGTAACGCATCATTTAAAGGGCTTTGATGCCATACCGGAAGGCTTGGAGCTTATGAAAAAAAGGCCGGCAGGTCTTATAAAGGTTATGATTGAAACGAAGCTTTAGGGTACAGATTATAATATGACCCGGCAGATATAACATTGAAAGCATAGCCGCATAGAACCAGAGGCGAAAAAAATCCGAAGGACGGAGAGTTTAGATGAAAAAAATAAGCATTGTAGTCCCATGCTACAACGAGCAGGATAATGTCGAAGCACTTGCGGCAGCAATAAAAGATAAATTTGAAAATGTCGAAATACTGAAAAAGTATGATTACGAAGTGCTTTTTATGGACAATGATTCTCAGGATAAGACCAGAGAAATTCTGCGCCGTATGTGCGGAGAGGATAAGCATCACATAAAGGCTATATTTAATGCAAAAAACTTCGGTCAGTTTAACAGTCCTTATTACGGAATGCTTCAGACAGACGGTGATGCAACCATGCTGATGGCGGCAGATTTTCAGGATCCGCCGGAGATGATAGAAAAGTTTGTCGCAGGCTGGGAGGAAGGATATAAGATTGTTATAGGCATAAAGGAGCACAGTACCGACGGAAAGCTTATTTATGCATTGAGATGTCTTTATTATGACATGATTAAGAAGTTTTCTCAGGTGGCACAGATAGAACATTTTACCGGGTTCGGACTTTATGACAGGGCATTTATACAGGTGATGCGAAAGCTGGATGATCCTACACCGTTTTTAAGGGGTATAGTGGCGGAACTTGGCTTTAGACGAAAGGAGATTCCTTATGACCAGCCAAGGCGCCGTGCCGGAAAGACTTCCAATAATTTTTATACGCTTTATGATGCAGCCATGCTGTCATTTACATCATATACGAAAATAGGCTTGAGAGTGGCAACCTTTGCCGGAGCCATATGCGCCGGTCTGTCAATGCTGACAGCCTTTGTGTATCTTATTATGAAGCTGATATGGTGGGATCGTTTCCCGGCAGGAATGACGCCGCTTCTTATAGGAATGCTTTTTTTAGGCAGTGTACAGATTTTTTTCATAGGACTTTTGGGTGAATATGTGTTGAATATAAATCAGCGCGTTATGAAAAGACCTCTTGTTGTTGAGGAGGAAAGACTGAATTTTGATTCTGATACGGCAGGAAAAGAAGATGCGGAGTAATACCGGAGAAACGAATAGCGGTCAGGCATTAAAAAACAAATGGAGACGATTATGAAAAGTCCGAAAATACCGGGAAGATGTCTTGCATGCGGCAGCAGACTCTCAGAGCCGCTTTTTATCCTTGACAACATGCCGGTCGGAGCACAGGCGATGCCTGAAAAAGAAGAGCTTTCAAAGGACAGGGGAGTTTCGCTCCCCTTGTGTCGCTGTGAAAAATGCAGTCTGGTGCAGTTTGACTGTGAGCCCGTGGATTATTACCGTGATGCCATACGAGTGGCAGGTCTCTCAGAAACCATGCAGGACCTGAGACGAAAGGATTATCAGCATCTTATTGATAAATACGGACTTGAAGAAAAAAAATGGCTTGAGTGCGGCTGCGGAAACGGAGATTTCCTGAAGACACTCATGGAATTTCCTGTTGAAATTTATGGCACAGAAGCAGGAGATGAAAATGTCATTGAAGCCGGAGATAAGCTTTTAAAGACGGCAGACAGGCATGCTGAAAAGAAAACAGAGCATGACATAAATGAAAAGGCAGATTATAAATACAGAGCAACCTTTAAAAAAGAGAATATAGTAAAATTCTTTCCGGAAAGCTCCGATATGAAAATACCCGGAAGCCCCTTTGACTGTTTTCTTTCATTTAACTTCCTGGAGCATCAGCCTGATCCGAGGAGTATGCTGGGATGCATATGGAATAATCTTTCTGATGATGGCATCGGGCTGATTACGGTTCCGTCCTTTGAGTATATTCTTGATAAGAGACATTACTATGAGCTTATAAGAGATCATATTGCAAACTATGATATGAAATCTCTTGAAAGGCTGGTAAACTCCTGCGGATTTAAGGTTCTTGAGAAGGACTTTACAGGCATTGGAGATACTATTCGCATGGTGGTGCAGAAAAAAGAAAAGCCATTTGATATGCCGTATGGGAAAATAAACATTGACCAAAACAAGAAGGAAGATGCCTTAAGGCTTAATTATCTTGAGATGAAAAAAGAGATTGAAGGCTTTATGGCGGAACTGAAAAAGAAAAACAGAAGCATTGCGCTTTGGGGAGCAAGTCATCAGGGATTTACGATAGCAGCGACAACGGCTTTAAAGGAACACGCAAGCTATATTATTGATTCGTCAGAAAAAAAATACGGAAGATTTGCTCCGGCCTCGCATCTTCCGATAGTGCCGCCGGAGGCATACCTTAAGGAGCCCGTGGATGTTATAATGATTGCGGCTCCCGGCTATATAAAGGAGATAGAAAAGACTATCAGAGAAAGGTATGACTGTAAAAACGGACCGGGCGTTCCTGCAATATGCGACATACTGGACATGCGGGAGAGATAAAAATATGGATATTTTAATTTTATTGGGGGTTGAGTATTCTCAGCTCCCTTTTTAGGTGGAGAGTTTCTTTAAAGTTTATTGGGGGTTTTCTTTGGATATACTTTGATTGACAGATATTGATGGAAAGTATATTATAATACTAAGTGGGATATCCCACATTATAAGTAGATGGAGATGTTGAGTATGACAGCAGTAAAAGATTACACGGTACATATTGACAACAAGAAGAGAGTGACGCTGCGCGGAGCATTGTATCAGTATT
>CAVBSU010000018.1:0-10994 GCA_963598245.1 Lachnospiraceae bacterium
GCATGCAGTCTGCTCTTGCATTCGTCAACACTTTTAGAGTAAAATGTAGGGGTGTCTTAAACCGGTACAAAAGTATGCACGGGTTTAAGATCTCATAAAACATAAACGACAGAAGAAAAGGCCCTTAAAAAAGAAGGACCTTTATATTGCTGTCAATGCTACTTTATGGAGGCGTGCTAGATATGTCAAATTGTGCAATCGTAGGTATAAACTGGGGTGACGAGGGTAAGGGCCGCATGGTTGATCTTCTGACAGAAAACTATGATGTCGTAGTGAGATTTCAGGGCGGAGGGAATGCCGGACACACCGTAATAAATGAATTCGGAAAATTTGCCTTGCATCTGCTTCCGTCAGGAATATTCAGAAAAAATACTATAAATATTTTGGGAAACGGCGTAGCACTTGACATAGAAAATCTCGCAAAGGAGATAGAGGAAGTCGAGGAAAAGGGTGTAGCTATTACTCCGGAGACACTTAAAATAAGCGACAGAGCATCGCTTCTTCTTCCGTGGCACAGGGATTTGGACGGACTTGAGGAAGCAAGGCTTGCAGATAAGAAATATGGCTCTACAAAGCAGGGCATTGCACCGTTTTACTCTGATAAATATCAGAAAAAGACGGTTCTTGCAGGAGAGCTTTTTTATCCGGAGCACTTAAAGCAGCATATCGCCGATATCATGGAGTGGAAAAATCTTACTCTTAAAAATGTTTACGGAGCAAAGCCTTATACCATGGAAAAAATCATGGGCTGGATCGAAGAATATGCTGAAAAGATAAAGCCTTATATCTGTGATACCGGAAGTGTCTTAAGAAAGGCACAAAAGGACGGAAAAAATATTCTCTTCGAGGCACAGCTCGGATCGCTCAGAGATCTGGACTACGGCATTCATCCGTATACTACATCATCAAATACATTGGCAGCGTATGCACCTGTAGGCTCGGGTCTTCCCAATGCAAAGATTGACAGAATAGTAGGTGTCGTAAAGGCTTATTCATCCTGCGTGGGCGAGGGTCCCTTCACCTGTGAGTGGTTCGGAAAAGAGGCGGAGGAATTAAGAAGTGCCGGAGGCGAGTACGGTGCAAAGACCGGCAGACCCAGAAGAGTCGGACCTATTGATATAGTTGCCACACGCTACGGCGTAGAGCTTCAGGGTGCAACGGAGATAGCACTTACAAAGCTGGATGTTTTAAGCTATATGGATAAGATTCCTCTCTGCACAAAATATATTGTAGGAGAAAAAGAAACGGAAGAATTTCCGTTCCCTGTCGTCTTAAAGGAGGCAAAGCCTGTAGTAGAGTACATGGACGGCTGGAAGACGGATATCTCCGGAGTAAGAAAATTCGAGGAACTGCCGAAAGCTGCACAAAGATATGTTGAGTATGTGGAAAAGGCGATAGGCTGCCATATTTCATATGTTTCTGTGGGCGCAGAAAGAGATGCATATATAAAGAGATAAAAGGGAGACCAAGGATGAATAATATTTACGAGTCACCGCTGTCACAGAGATACGCCTCAGAGTACATGCTGAAGCTTTTTTCTGCCGATACAAGATATCAGACCTGGAGAAAGCTCTGGGTGGCATTGGCAGAGGCTGAGCATGAGCTGGGGCTTCCTGTTACGACAGAGCAGATAGAAGAGCTTAAAGCTCATATTACGGATATAGACTATGATGTTGTAAGAGCCCGCGAAAAGGAGGTTCGTCATGATGTCATGGCACATGTATACGCCTACGGTCTGGTTGCACCGAAGGCAGCAGGAATTATTCATCTGGGAGCTACCAGCTGCTATGTCACGGATAATGCGGATCTCATTATCTACAGGGACGGACTTATTCACCTGAAAAACGAACTCAAATCAGTCATAAAGTCTCTGTGTGCTTTTGCCGATAAGTATAAGTCTCTGCCCACGCTCGGATATACTCACTATCAGCCGGCACAGCTTGTGACTGTCGGAAAGCGTGCAAGCCTCTGGGTACAGGATTTTGCATCAGATCTCGAGGAGCTGGATTATGTGCTCGGAATAATGAAGCTGAGGGGAATGCGCGGCACTACCGGAACTGAGGCCAGCTTCATGGAGCTTTATGAGGGCGATGAGGAAAAAATCATAAAGATGAACCAGATGCTTTGCGATAAGTTCGGCTTTAAGGAGGTATTTGATGTATGCGGACAGACATATCCGAGAAAGCAGGATTCCCGCATATTAAATGTTCTGTCGTCCATAGCTCAGAGCTGCTACCGCATGGCTAATGACATTCGCCTTTTACAGCATGACAGACAGATAGATGAGCCTTTTGAAGAAAACCAGATAGGCTCATCGGCTATGCCTTATAAGAGAAATCCGATGCGCTGCGAGCGTATCTGTTCACTTGCAAGATATCTTATGGCAGATGCCATGAATGCGTCGATGACAGCCTCCGTGCAGTGGCTTGAAAGAACGCTGGATGATTCTGCCAACAGACGCATTTCCATGCCGGAGGGCTTTCTCTGCGCAGACGCTATTTTGAAAATTGCGGGCAATGTTGCCGCCGGCATGAGAGTAAACGAAAAAGTCATAGAAAGTGCCGTAACGGAATATCTGCCGTTCATAGCAACCGAGAATATCATGATGGAGGCGGTAAAGAGGGGCGGAAACCGTCAGGAGCTGCATGAAATCATAAGAGGCTGCACCATGACTGCCACAGCACGCATGAAAAACGGAGAAAAGGGCGGACTTCTGGAGCTTTTGGCAGCTGAACCGAAGCTGGGACTTAAAGGCGGAGAAATAAACGATATTCTTGATCCGGCTAAATATATAGGACGGTGTCCGAAGCAGGTGGAGGCACTTATAGAAAAGCTGAAGCCTGTTATTGCGGACGCAGAAGAAAAAATAGAGGAAATAAATATATAAGATACCGACAGAAAGTCTTATGAAAAAAAACTTCAGGCAAAGCGAAGAAGAAGATCCTTTCGGATTTATGGAGGGCAATCTCAGGGGCATGCTGATACACTCGGAATATTTCAGGGAGAAGAACCCGGGTGAAGAGGATGCCGTGCTTAAACAGGCAGCTGAGGACTTAAGAGACATTGCCCTGAGCATAAAAAACAAATTCGAGGATAAAAAACGCAGAAAAAGGCTTAGAGGGACTTTAAAAAAGTTAAAGGGAAGGACCGGAAAAATGAATGATTTAAAAGCCGCAGGCTTTCGCGGAGATGACCAATATGTTGCATCTGAGGACCTTTTGGCAACTGTAAACATTGCCATGGCTCTTGAAAAGCCGCTTCTGGTAAAGGGAGAGCCGGGCACGGGAAAGACGAAGCTTGCCGAGGCTATCGCACATGCACTTGGGAAGAAGCTTATCATCTGGAATATCAAGTCTACGACCAAGGCGCAGGACGGCCTTTATGTATATGATGTGGTACAGAGACTTTATGATTCGCAGTTTGGCACAAGCGGAGTCGATGATATTAAAAAATACATAAAGCTTGGAAAGCTGGGGGACGCATTCACCTCAGATGAGCAGGTCGTGCTGCTTATAGATGAGATAGACAAAGCCGATATAGAATTTCCGAACGATCTTTTATGGGAGCTTGACAAGATGGAGTTTAATATACCGGAGACGGGAGAGACAGTGACGGCTAAAAAAAGACCGGTAGTCATTATAACCTCCAATGCCGAAAAGGAGCTTCCGGATGCCTTTTTGAGAAGATGCATTTTCCACTATATCGAATTCCCGGGCGAAAAGCAGATGGAGGAAATCATAAAGGTTCATTTTGACAACCTCGATAAGAAGCTTCTGGATCAGGCTATGGCAGCCTTCTACATGATAAGAGAGATAAATAACATTGATAAAAAACCGAGCACCTCAGAGCTTATTGACTGGATACGCGCACTTTCCGTAAGCGGAATAGATCCTGATATGATAAAGAAGCTGATTCCGTTTCCGGGGGTGCTGCTTAAAAAGGATAAAGATATCGTTACACTTGAAAGAAGCTTAAGATAAAAGGATAGATGTATGTTCTTAAATTTCTTTTATACATTAAGAAAAAACGGACTGGATGTATCTGTAGGCGAGTGGATGACTCTCATGGAGGCTCTGGAGAAAGGACTTCATAATCAGAGCTTTACTGGGTTTTATTATCTTGCGCGTGCGATAGTCGTAAAAACTGAGGCAGAGTTTGACAAGTATGATCAGACCTTTGCCGAGGTATATAAGGACATCCCGCTTGAAGGACCCGTTCCCGATGAGGTTATGGAGTGGCTGAAAAAGCCGAAGGAACAGCTCGGAAGAGAATTTGCCGAGGAAAAGCTGGAGGGCTTCTATCAGGATCAGAACTTCAAAGAACTTCTTAAAAGAATGGAGGAAACTCTTAAGAGGCAGGACGGAGAGCATAACGGAGGAACCAGGTGGGTAGGCACTCAGGGACGCACCGGATACGGTAACAGCGGATGGTTTCCCAACGGCATAAGGATAGCGGGCGAAAGCATGCATAAGACTGCAATGTCTGTTGCAACAGAAAGAAGCTATAAGGATTTTCGTACAGATAAAACACTGGATACTCGCTCCTATCAGATGGCGTTTAAAAAGCTCAGAGCATTTTCAACCGACGATCCGACAGCCCAAAAGGAGCTTGACATTGACGGAACCATCAGTGATACCTGCAATAATGCCGGAAATCTTAAGATAAGATACAAAAACCCGAGAAAAAATTCCGTCAAACTTCTGCTGCTTATGGACAGCGGCGGCTCCATGGACTGGTATAACGGCATATGCAGCATGCTGTTTCAGGCGGCTACAAAGACGAATTACTTTAAGGAGCTGCATGTTTATTACTTCCACAACTGCATTTATGAGACCATGTATACGGATCCGAGGATGCGCATCGAGGACGGAATTTCCACGGAATGGATACTTAATAATTATTCCGGTGAGTACAAGGTCATAATAGTGGGCGATGCCGCGATGAATCCCTATGAGATAGTGGAACACAGATACGACTGGCGCAATAAGACCTATCAGAAATATTCGGGTATGGAGTGGCTTGAACGCTTCAAGGCGCAATATAATTACCTTATATGGCTGAACCCTGAGCCTCTGCCGAAGTACAGAAATTTCTGGACTCAGACACATTTGGATTTGAGCACAAAATTCAAAATGTATGACCTCTCGGTTGACGGGCTCGATCAGGGTATAAAAGCACTTATGGCGCGAAAGTAAAATTTGTGTTATACTTAAAAACAAAAAGAATGAACTTTAGTATATTTGACTTTCAAATCGGAGCCATTATTTACCTGACGGTACTTACGGCAGTCATAGGGCTTGTCATGGGGAGCTTTCTCAATGCCTGGTCATGGAGGGTTGCCCACGGAGAGAAGATATCCAGAGGAAGAAGTCACTGTACGGCATGCGGGCATGTTCTTTCAGCCACGGATCTGATTCCGGTTTTCAGCTGGCTTTATTTAAAGGGTAAGTGTCGCTATTGCGGAAAAAAAATATCGGGAAGATATCCGCTTTCAGAGCTTATATGCATGGCACTGTATCTGAGCATAGTTTACAGATATGGTTTTTCAACAGATACGATCAGATTCCTGATATTGGGAAGCCTGCTTTTGGCGGCATCTCTTACCGATATTGAGATCATGGAGATTCCGGACAGAATGACGGTGCTTATGGCAGCAGCCTCGCTTTTAAGGCTTGCGGACGGAATTTCAGAGCTGAAATCCATGCTTACAGGATTTATAGCAGTAGCAGGGCCGCTTCTTATAACGGTACTTATCATGGAACATATACTCAGGCGGACGGCGATGGGCGGAGGCGACATAAAGCTTATAGCGGTGCTGGGTCTTCACTTCGGAGCGCTTAAGACCCTGTTTTTGCTTATCACAGCCTGCTTTGCAGGACTTATATCTGTTGGAATCGCAAAAAAAGGAAGCGGAAAGGAGTTTCCCTTTGGCCCGTCGATAGCTTTCGCAGCCTGGGTGACTATGATGGCAGGAGAAAAGGCAGTCAGCGCATATCTTTCCCTGTTCGGACTTCAGTAATTTATTGCAGATAAAACAACCATGCCTTATCACAGGCCGGTGTCACATCATATAAAAGTACGGATTTATGAAAAGCATTATAGGAATACAATTTGACAGCGATGAAATATGCCTTGCGCAATACAGCGGAAATTCTATCCGCATGTACTCGGAGCGCATGCCCGAGGAACTGGTAAAAAACGATCAGATAGTATCTCAGGAAACCTTTGCCGCCTTTTTAAGGGACATTAAGAAGAAGGGACATTTTTCGGGAAGTGCCTGTTCTCTGGTTCTGCCGTTTTCAACGGCATATTTCAGAGTAATCTCCGTGCCGCCGATGAGTGACTCACAGCTTCGGTTGAATCTTCCCTATGAATTCAAGGATTTTGTCGGAAATGACAGTTTCAAATATAACTTTGATTATGCGGTAAAGACCATTGACTATGATGACGGCGGACAGGCTGTAAATATGGAGCTTATGGCTGCCGCAGCACCCAAAGAAGCCCTGGATAATTATGCATATGTACTGAAAAAAGCAGGGCTTAAGCTTAAAAAAGCCATCCCCACGGAAATGGCCATGTTAAGCGTTGCAAGGCATGCCGTACTTAAGGGAGCAGTGTTAAACGAAGAGGAGTGTATCTGCAACATAGGCATGAACGCAACCACCTTAAGCATTATAAAAAACGGAGAGCTTTCGGCATTTAAGGTCATAGATATAGGCTGCGAGCTGATGGATGGCATTATTGCCGAGATATACGGCATTGATAAGTATCTTGCAGCCAGCTACAGAAATACAAATTATGAAAATGTTCTGGACAGCGAAAAATGCGGCACGGTCTATGAAAAACTGGGAGTAGAGATTACAAAGACAATAAATTTCTTCAGATACGAAAATCCCGATTCACAGCTTGCAAGCATTACTCTGGCAGGCAACTGCGGATGGCTGGGTTCGCGGCTTGAGGGGCCGCTTGACTATGTCGGCTTCAAGCAGAGGAAAGCAACGGACTGGCTTCCTGAAAATGCGGAAAATGAAGAGCTTGCGGCACGCTGCATGCTTGCTATAGGAGCGGTTGGCACAAATGATTGATATATCAAGTCTTATAAAAAAGAATACCGGCCATGGTGCACTTCCTTCAAAGAAGAGCCTTAATCTGTATGTCAGGGAGACAGACGGAAACAGTGCGCAGGTAGTGCTTCCGCTTGCGATATTCCTTGCTGTCGTCATATTTGCAGTCTACAGACTCGGCGTTGTGGACAGGCTTTCATATCTTGCAAGGCTTCAGGCTGAAAATTCAGCCCTTAAGGCTCAGCTGGAAGCTGTCAATGAAAAGACCGCCGAGTATGACGAGGTGCTTGAGGATTACAGAAGATTTACGACCAGCTATCTTTCCGAGGATGAAAAGGGCATAGTCAGCCGCGAACGCATCTTCAGCATGATAGATGAAAGCACGGAGGGCATAGGAAGCATAAGGAACATAAGCATCGAGTCAAATCAGGTCGCACTTACAGTAGATATCTCCTCGCTTGAGGATATAGATATTATACAGGACAGGCTGAACGACATGGCAAATATAAACGAGATCATGCTTTCTACAGCCAAGGGCATCAATAACATAGAGGTACAGGGGAATATCATATTTACGGTAAAGGAAGAGGAAAACGAGGTCAACGAGGCATTGACATCGCAGGGAACTCTTACGGAGGCCGAAAGAGCAGCCAGGTATGCGGAATATACTGCGGCTCTCAAGGAGGCGAGAGAGGCCGAGGAAAGCGGAAAAAGCAGCACGCAGTCCATGCAGAAAGCCGAGTCTGTATATGGCAGCTCAGGAAAAGCAGTGACGGCTGATAACAGTACAAAAGGAACTCAGAAAGACGGTAAAACTGAAAATACCGCCGAGGCCTCAGTAAGCCAGGCGGCACAGAATGAGGGAGATAACAAGGTAAGCGTGCAAACCATAGGCGGTGACACCGTAATCATAGGCTCGGATCCTTCCGTGGTGCCGCAGGGCTATGCGTCGCTTGAGGAAGGTATGGCTGCACTACAGGGGTCAGGATCATGAAAAAGGTATTTTCAATAAAGGAGCTCGCCCTTATAGGCATTCTTATAGTGCTGGCAGCTTATTACTTCGTAGTACAGGGGCCTGTAGCAAGCCAGACAACTGAGCTTATAAAAAACAGGGCAGAGCTTCAAAGCCAGATAAATATTTCTCAGGTAAAGGCTGCAGAGATAAGCCGTATGCAGAGCGAGCTGGACAGGATATATGAAAGGGAGGGCGGAGAGCCGCAGTCTCTTGCCTCTTACAGCAACAATAAGGTTCTTTTGCAGGAGCTTAATGTTTATATGGATATGGCTGAGGAATTTGATATCAGCTTTGGAAGCGAAACCATAACTGACAATGTTATGCGGCGCGAGATAAATATAAGCTACAAAACGCTGTCAAAGGAAGCTGCCGAATACATAGCACAGCTTATAGAGGATAGCAGAAATACCTATCTCATAACAGGCTTTGCTGCAAATGCGGACGGCAACTCACATTGGAGTGCGACGCTTTCACTCGTGAACTATGAATATGTTTCACCGGAGCAGGCAGCAGAGCTTGAAAAAAAGAAAAATATAGATACAAAAGGAAACAGTTCTGCTGACAGGACGGACCGGTCGGGTGTATTGGAAAGTCTGGCAAATATGGCGAACTGAAAAAACGCATGACAGACAGACTAAAGTCCCGCAGGGGATACAGCCTACCGGAACTTTTGATAGTAATCGCTATCATAGCCATAATTGTTGCCATCGGCACCGGAGGCATACTCAGTCAAATAAAGAGCCTAAGGCAGATGAAGCTGGACAGAACTGCCCAGACTATATATACTGCGGCTCAAAACAGGCTTACAGAGCTGTATTCCTCTGGGGATACAGCTTCTTTTAAAGAAATAATAAAGAGAAATAATAAGCCCGGTGACTGGGATGCAAACAACGCATATGTACCGAATGATACGCTTACGGTCATAAGATCCGGAGAAACAGGCAATGATAACATAAACTATGATAAGGATGGCAATGTCATCCCTGGAGATGAAAACAGAGAAGCGGTAAAGAGATTTATCCTTCCAGGGGGGACGATAAGTGAGGATCTTTATAATGACAACTGGGTTATAGAGCTGAATCCTTCAAACGGCTGCGTATACTCGGTATTTTACAGCGAGCGTGATTCTGAGCCTGCGGAAAAATTCTATGATGAGCCAGGTCAGGCGGGTGAGCATTTTGATACCGAAAAAATAAGGTCGGAGAACAGAAACGAGCGTATGGCGGAAACAGATGCCAGAGTGGGATATTTTTCCGCTCAGTCAAATACCGCGGGCAAAATAGAAGGAACCACCATAGATCCGCAGATTATAATAAACAATGCAAATACGCTGGAGGCCGTATTTAATATAAATAAGACGCCGCTTGATACAAAGCTTGATCTTGTAATAACCATAACAGGTGAAAGCAGCAAAAATTCATATATTTATAAGTCAAAATCCTCCATAATCGGCGGAGGAAAAATCAAAAGAAAGCTGATGCTGGATAAGCTGATAGAGGCCGGAAAAGAGGATCTGTCCTTCTATACAAACTTCTGCAGCGGCAGCTTAAGCCCGTCGGACAGCTTAAGCGATAATCTTAAATTTGAAAGTAAGACGGGAGATCTGTATCCGGGAGAAAATCTCAAGCTCACATTTGAAGTAAAGAATGCTCCGGATGCCGCAAAGCTCATAGAAGAAAGCTCTGCTGTTGCATATGCATATACCAACAGTCTTTACGGCTATGGCGTAAACGGCAATACGGAAACCGATACTGACGGCAATGTCACCGATGCCAAGATAGAATATGCAAGACATCTTCAAAATCTTGACGCGGCTACTTCGCATGTGAAGAAAGTCGAAAAGGCCACACAGACAAGGGATATAGATTTCAGCGATACAAAGAGCGGAGGATATGCAAATATATACCGTTCACGCAGTTTTACGCCTATAGAAAATACAGATCTTACAGCCTATGACGGCAAAGATTATGCAATCAAATCACTTACCACAGGAAACTACAGACCGAACGGCACCGTACAAAACGCCGGCCTTTTCGGAGTATTTTACGGAGATAAGCTTTCAAATATCAGGCTTATCGGATTAAAGGCAAACATTTCCGGCATGATAAACGCCGGAGCACTGGCAGCAGAGCTTTCCTCTGCCTCAAACCAGCCGGCGGTGATAGATAACTGCAGAGCATATCTTATCAATACCGATTATGATGATTATAAGGAACAGGATAATATATACAGCTTTATAAAGGCTGAAAATAACGCCGGAGGACTCATAGGTCTTTCAAATGTCGATGTCAGCATAAAAAGAAGCTTCGCAGCCACAACAGTGGAGGCGGGTACTTTTGGCAGCACTGTAACGGGAAGCGAGTCAGAGCCTGGTGAAAGCTATTACGGAAAGGGAGCAGGAGGACTCATAGGCTGGGCGCGCGGAAACGTTATAATTGAAAATTCATATGCAGACTGCTATCTTACGGGTGCTTATATAGGAGGGCTTGCAGGATTTATTTACGACAGTAATAATACAGGTTCTCAAATCACAGGCTCTTACAGTGCAGGCTTTGCAATCATATCCGATGAAACTGTAAGCTCTGCCGGCTTTGCAGGGAATAAGAGCACGGCAGCCGTCAACATGAAGGGCTCATATAATGTACTTGATACCGGAACCGGGGCTTCGGGTATAAACACAAGAGTATACAGTACGATCACATCCCGAACAGCCGCAGCCCAAACTCCGGAGGCAGTTTATTATCTGAATACCGGAACTATACGCGAAAATATAGAAGGAACCATCGGGCAAACCTCCGGCTTATTAAGCTCTGAGGAAGATGATAAGGCTGCCGCAAAGATGAATGAGGCACTCGGGAAAGATGCATTCAGAATAGACAGAACCAGAAACAAAACCATAGCATACAGCCTGAAAA
>CAVBSU010000018.1:11004-27808 GCA_963598245.1 Lachnospiraceae bacterium
TACTAACGAGGTTTATCCTTATCCTCATCTTGTAAAGGACGGAGAAACGGTTTTACATTACTGCGACTGGCTGGTAAGCGAGCTTACCTCAGGAAAGCTGGTTTATTATGAAAAATACTCTGACGGAAAATGGGGCTTTGACGGAAACGGCAATACTCTTTATACGGAGGAGCAGCTGAGTGCAGAGGGCAGTCCTTATATAATATCTGACGGCTATGCGGTGCTTTATGATAAAGCTGACTATGACAGCCTCACAGATAAGGAAAATACAATAAGCTATTCCTACAACAGGGCGGCATATGCGGCTCTCGGAAGCTCATCGGCTGTAACGGTAACAAAAGAGAATATAGCAAATACCATAGAGCTGTGGAATACAGACTCGGTATTTTTGCTGCTTCCGGATGATGTGGTCAATGAAGGCTTAAATGAAGGCAGCGCCTATCGCGGATTTTACCAGAAGCTGGCGCTTAAAATATCAGATGCGGTAAGCTATTACAATTTTGCACCGCACCTTGCGAGAAGCGTCGCAAAGACAGATTCGGAGGATGAGGCTGCCGAGCTTCCAAACCGCATATATGTAAGAACTCCGAGACAGCTCTATCTTATGAGCGAATTTTACGGAAGCTATCAGGCAGAAACAGCAGGTCTGGAATTCTATCAGGAGGCGGATCTGGATTATGCCAGATATATATGGAATGACAGTGACACCAAATATACCAGCCTGCAAAAGATGGTCAATGACAGCAGGACTCAGACGCCTATAGCTGACGGAAACTCAAGTAATGAAAGATTTACAGCGATATATAACGGACATTATCATATAATTACGGGATTTTCTGTTCTTGCAGGTACACAAAGTGACTGTGCCGGTCTTTTCGGTGCGGTGGATGAAGGCGGTTCTCTTAAAAATGTGGTGCTTACTGCCGAATATGCAGAGCATAAATATACATTGAAATCCGAGAAAAATCCGTCAAAAATCGGCGAAAAGTTATATATGGGACTGCTTGCAGGTTACCTGGGCCGTAAATGCGAGATCATTAACTGCGCCGTTGCAAGCTATGAAATAACCGGATATTCATACGGCAGCTCTGACATATATGCAGGCGGACTTGTAGGATACAATCTCGGCAGCATATCCGGTTCAAGTTCGGTTATACCGCATATAAACATTCATACAAACGAAAATTCGGATGCCTATGTAGGAAGCTTCGCAGGATATAATGCAAGTCAGGGCGAAATCGAAAGCTGTTATGGTCTTTCCCGTATAGATGCGGCAGCCTTCGGCACTACGGGAGAGTATATGTTAGGCGGCTTTGCAGGTAGCAACTCAGGCAGTATAGAAAAATCATATTCTGCGATGAGCTATACCTCAAGCGGCATTGACACCGGAAAAATAAGCGCATTCACACAGGGAGTTATCGGCGAGGTAAAGAACTGCCTTTATCTGGACGGCGGAAACTATTTCTATGTGGATGATGTACATCTTTATAACTACCCGGAAGGAGAAACCGCAGCTACATATGCACAGCCGGCCTCGGGAAGTCAGCTTAAGGGTATAATCAAGGATGACGGTACTGCCGATACAAAATATAAGAATTATCTCGGAGATGATTTCAGTGAAGCGAATGAGTCCGTAAACTATAAAATGACGGAGCAGAATTCCGGAGGAAATAATTATCCATATCCTGCCGTTGTCTCAAAGGGCAGTAATGTGAAGATACACTACGGAGAATGGTTCTTCGATTCAAGCTTCTCGGACTTTGGCTTTGTCTACTGGGAAAAGGAGGAAAGCGGCACAAATAACGGATACAAGTATTATATTATTGATAAAACCGGAGCGGAGCATTCGACACTGTGTGAGTCACATGATGACGGCGGCATTATAAAGGCATATGGCTACGGCTATTACTATAAGGATAATGATTCAACTGCGGCAACAGACGACCCTGTTGTCACATGGGATAAGGTCAATGCCTCTGAGAATGACGGAACAACGCATATTTCCGGTTATCAAAAGGCGGCAAGAGGATTATACAATCCGTTAACAAGCCAAAGCTCCTCTACGGGAAGCGGTTCAAAGAAAGAGGTGGTTTCGGAGGCTGCCAAGGCTTTGGGAAAAGCCTTTAACGGAGCATATGTTTTTGTAGTATACAGTACGACAGAGACAGGCTATACGGCAGACTATGACGGCGGAATGTTTATTACGGATGAGTCCGCCTATGCTTCGTGTACGATGGAGGTCAATAACGGCACTGAAAACACGAAGAGGACATATTTATTCACACCGTTCTTCGGAAAGAGCATGGTGCTTACGGGCGAATATAAAATTACTGAAATTAACGGCACTGTGAGCACAGACATTGATATAGATATATCGGAGGAAAACGCAAAAACCTCAATACTGGGCCATAACACAGGATATGTAAAGGATGTTGCAGGCAATGATACGGTAAAGAGACAGAAATATGCAGAAAAGCTTGATGACGGATTCCCGTTTGAAATCCGTTCCGTAGCTCAGCTTCAGAACATTAACTGGAGATGGGATAATAAGGATGCAGTATCAGAGGTGACAGCTGAGGATACAGAGGATGCAGTAACAACAACGGGACCGATAGTAACAAATACCGAAACACAAACCATTGCTGACAATACTCTGAAAGATAATACGGAGAATATCACCTACAGATACTGGAGAGATAATATAAGTATTGCTGAACAAATTATTTCATCCGATACCGAGACTACAACCAGCGGAGGAATCACAACAAGCATCATAACTGAAAAGGTAATTTTAGCGCATACCGAAAGACAGAA
Source organism: Lachnospiraceae bacterium (assembly GCA_963598245.1). GTDB lineage: Bacteria > Bacillota > Clostridia > Lachnospirales > Lachnospiraceae > Avilachnospira. Next base: position 13,819 of record CAVBSU010000018.1, read on the forward strand.
GGTAGATGAAAGTTCAAGATATTATGACTGGGGATGGCGATACAGCAGAGTATATGTTGAAGAGCATACGGAAACTGTAGAAACAAGAGTCACCACAAAGGTTACAAAGGAATCCGGAACCAATAATTATACATACTTAAGATGGTATGCCGACGGCGGAAGTGCAGTCACACCCGGTCAGGGATATAATTATTACTGGAAGCAGACTCATGATCTAAATGCACAAAGCGGAAGCTTTACTCCGATAGGCGGATTATATGACACCAAGGAAACGGTAACCAACTGGAGCACAGATGTCAGTGCTATTCCATATGTGGCCTTTTTCAACGGAGATTATAACGGATCATCATACAAGATTCAGAATGTTGAGATATCCACAGAATCTCAGACTGTAGGGCTTTTCGGAACCACAGTCTGTGCAAGACTGAGAAATATCATACTTTATTCAAGCAATGATAATACTATCGAGGCGAAGGCACCCGGAAGAAACTGGTATATGCAGGGAAGCCTTGTAGGCTTTGCAGGGCAGGGAACCATAGATAACTGTGCTGTAGCAGGATATAGGGTAGTAGACAACAGGACAGCAAACGGACACGGAGATGCAAACATAGGCGGCTTTGTAGGATTTGCTTCTACAAATATAACAAACTGCAGTGTTATAAATGAGATTGAAATCAATGCGACCCATGCCAAGGCAATAAACATCCGAGTGGGTGGTCTTGCCGGAATATGCACCGGAACTATTAAGAACAGCTATTGCGGAGGCTCTATAAAGAGCGGCACCAGGCAAAATGTTGCTATTTATGTTGCAGGCATCATGGGCGGCGAATGGTTTAAGGGCGCAGGGCTGAAAAATCTTACCAATATAGACAGCTTTGAAACAGATGCCGATAAGATAAATCCGAAGCTTGAAAACTGCTATTCGTATGTAAAGCTTCCCGTAGCAAACTTCTCTGAGAACCGCATTGTTTATGTAAAGGCTCTTGCTACTGTGGCAGATTTGGATAAAGAAATACTGAAAATCCTGAAAAATGCCGGAGTTATAAATTATACGGAGTCGCAGGCAAATCCTGCTACGATTGAAATTAAAAACTGCTATTATTATGCAGCTTATGCAGGCAATGCAACAAATGTTGAGAGGCATTATGCGAAAGGAAGCATATATGATGTCAAATATCTTAATGCGGGCGGCGCTCTTATTCCGGACGGAAGCACAGCGACCGTGATGGGATTAAAATACTCAGACATGATGGCTGATGATACAAAACTGCTCGGAAAGCTTAATGCAGGAAACGGAGGCTTTAAGCCTGTAACAACTACCGAAAACGGAGGAGTAAGCATTAAGGGCAAATACAGCTTCCCGGGCTCAGATAATGAGCTTCAGGGAGAAAACTATCCGTTCCCGACTATAGTTACTCAGTCAAATCCGTTCTATGACGAGGACATGACAGGCACGGCTGAGTCGCCCACCGTAAATGTTCATTACGGTGAATGGCCCAAGTCGGACGGACTGTTTGTAGATAAGACATCAGACAGCATTGACCTGTTAACCTCAGCAAACGGAATGACAGAAGTAAACATCAAATACTATGCAGACGGAAATCCGGTCAGCATGACGGCAGGCACGCCGCTGAGCTTGAGCTACAGCATGGGTGCGTCAAGTGACATTATAAACTGTACACTCACGCCTAAAACTGATGAGAATGGCATATATTACTATACATTGACAGCAGAGGCTCTTAAGGAAGGCTACGAGACGATTACGCTTTCATATACTGCTGATGGCAGGGAATACAAAAATACCATAGATATCAGTATTAAGGCAGAATATGTCATAGTTACAAAGCCTAAGGATTCAACCAAGTCGCAGATTTATGTGGGAAAGAGCGCGGATTATATTCTTGAGGCATATAACAGCCGCGGTGACAAGCTGAGTCTTACGGCAGCAAACTGGACGGCAGATGTGGCTGATGAAGAATCAGAGGAGTTTATAAACTGCGGCAATCCGAAGGATGTTGACGGAGAGGTTGTGATCACACTGACCGGCCGCAGCGAAGGTACGGCTTATATTTCCGTGGGCACCGGGGGTATTACCTCATTAACCGGGAAGCCTATAGGAAACCAGACAAGAATAATGACGGCAGAAGTTGAAGCTGATCCGGACGCTGCACCTACCATGGTGACAGCCATGCTTTATTCTGACGGTGTAAGACTGGACAGCTCATCTGATCATCCGGTATCTGTGGCATATGCGACCAGTGCAGGTGAGAATGAAAAGGCAAGCAGAAATCTTTCGCACTGGACAGGCGTGGTATCAGGAAATAATACAGAAGGCAGTACAAAGAACTTTACCGGCTGGGTGACCGAGGATGGAGAAAACTTCACATCAAATACCAGGCTGAACTCAACAGTTAAGGTTATAGCCTCCTGGGACAGCCTAAGCATAAGCTTTATGGACAAGGCTGAAGGAGCAGGGGACTTCTCAGAGCTTGCAGGGCTTTCTTATTACGGAGGAAATCTCTACACTGATAATACACTGAGCATATCGGCGGCAGCTCCGGAGCCGTACAGGAGAAGCGGAAGCGATACTTTCTCCGGCTACTGGACAGAGCCAAACGGCGGTGAAATGATAGTAAGCAGTGAAGGTGCTTTTACGAAGACTCTTACAAACAGCGGAAGCATAAAGCTCTATGCCCGTTTTAATGTTTCTTCGGAGGAACTTTATGCTTTAGCTAACAAAAACAGCGGGTAAAATAAAGCAGGATGATTACCGGACTTATAAAAAACAAAATATCGGAGCAAAGAGGAGTATCCGTAGTGATGGCTCTCTTTGCCCTTATATTCATCACTGTCATAGCCACACTGGTGCTTAATTCAGCGTACTCAAATATAGGAAGGGTGAGAAGAAATCAGCAGGCAGAGCAGAATTATCTTACAACGGCATCCGCAGCCGAGCTTGTAAAAAAATACTTCAATGGAAATCAGAGTCTTGAAATAAGCTACACTAAAATACTTGATGAGGATGGCAATGTCATAAGCACAAGCGGACCTGATTTTAAGGATTCATATTCCGGAAAAACCGAAGCTGAGTTTAAAAATCCTTTTAAAGAGGTACTTATGACCTGGTTTGATGAAAATGCGATAAACGGTGACGGTGCGGAATCCCCCATGGATGAGTATTATTATCTTAAGCTTGAGGGCGGAGATTCATTACCGGGAAATGTAAAGATAAATGATGTGGTAATTCATGCCGCAATGGACGGAAAGAATTTTGAAGATATGGACGGCGGGCAGGACTCCTCATATTTGGCTCTTTCATTTTCTCTACATGATCCGGATAATGAAAAAAAAGATTTTCAGAATTACCGCATGAATATGAATGTAAAATTCAACTGCACATATGAAGAGGAAACCATAACATCAGATCCTGATCCGGAAACCGGCGAGACTACGGAAACGACAAAAATAGATTATACCTTTAAATTTGAGCAGATATCCGAAACAAACAGAAAATGATGCAAATGAGATGTAAAAGAAATATTATTTTAAATAACAGCGGAGAAACCATAACAGAGGTACTGGTAGCGGTGCTCATTATGTCACTGGTAGCGATAGCTTTTTCGGTTTCTGTAGTTACGGCTGCAAAAATAAATAATAAGGCGGATATGCTTGTTACTGCTACACATATGGATACAGTGGCAAGCGAGCTTTCTGCAGATAATACATATACGGTAACAGTATCGCTGTGTGAGGGCAGCACCTCCGAGTCAGAGGCAGCATCAGGTGCAAAGATTGAAAAGGGTCATGCAGCCGTAGTGCTTACTTCTGAGAAACATGAAAACACCAAATACGGGATAGATGACAGATTTTATTTCTATGCGATAAAGTAATGCTGATGATGAGAGAGGCTATCGAAAAACTTAAGAAAAAAAGCGGCGTGACATTGACAGAAACACTCATAGCTCTGGTTTTCTGTTTGATAACCTTTGCTTTAGTATGCTCTGCGATAGCAGCCGGAGGCAGGGAGCTTAAGAGGGAGACGATGCAGTCAGAGGCAAAGATGCTTTGCAGCACATTGATCATGGCTATTGAGGATGAATTAAGATATGCCAAGGATATAAGCGGAAGCAGTACGGACGATATCACATATTCTGTTTCTCAAAGGGCAGGCAGCGAGGCTAAAGATGTTTCCATTAAAAACAAAAATAAAAACGATACAGGCAAGAGCGTAATAATTGTCTCTGTAGCTAAAAGCGAGGGAGATGTGGAGTATACTATTGTTCCGGACAATTATTACACTCAGGGAATGAAGGCATTTCTGGAGCTGAAATGGAGCAATACGGAAAGCACGGAAGGACACTACTGCTTTTCGGGAAAGGTGACTGTGACTGACAGCTCGGATAATGAGCTGTGCAGCCAGACCTTTGCAGTGCGTCCGATAAACTATTAAAAGAAAAAATGAGGTAAATAGCGTCGAGAACGCAATGACCTCATTTTAGAGTCGAGTAAAGACATACATATGCTATTTATTCCACCAATGCGCCAAGCGGAAGTCCCTGAGAGCCTTCGGCAAGGTTCAGCATGTAGGTTTTGCCGTTTATGGTATGGCTTCCGATAAGCATTGCTCCATAGGTGCCGGAGGCAGTGCTTTCATTAAGATAATACCAGTATCCGCCTGTCTGAATCCAGCCTACCTGCATCTTATGGTCATCTCCGAAATAATACCATTCCTTATTTATTTTCTTCCAGCCCGGTCCTGCGGCAACACCCCTGGATTCAAAATAGTACCAGGCACCGTCAATATCCTGCCAGCCTGTGATGCCGGTTCCGTCAGTGGAAAGATAGAGCATTTCACCCTTATTATTGGTAGTTATAGATCCGGTCTCCACGGAGCTTTGAACCATACTCTGACTGTCAGTGAAGGTGACACCGGCTGAATCAAGGTAATAAGCCCTTCTCTTTGATGATGCCCGTGCTGTTATGACAAATTTCACATTGGATATTTCAGCCACATCTATATAATCCGTAGCATCCAGCTGATTTTGATTAACCGTTATGGTTTTAGTCTTTGAGCGCGTCTCAACGCCTGTCGCTTCATCCTCCGTAAAGAGTGTGAAGTCAGTGTCGTAGTCAACCTCATATTCTTCGTCAAAGTATATCTTTACAGCATAGCTCGAAGCATTAGACACCCTGGACCAGTGAAGGACATAGCTGTCATCAAGATATACCTTCTGAACCGGTGCAAGCCGTGTTTTAGCCGTGTATTCGTATTTTACCGTTCTAGTAAAGGCATCTCCTGACTGCGATTTATAAGTAGCATTAGAGGCTCTCATTTTGCAGCCGCTTCCGAACTGACTTCCGTCAGCAGCTTTAAGCGTAAGTGTTATCTCTACGGTGGTTCCGGGTATCCAGGTCTCAGGCTGCCTGCTGTAGTAGGTACTTACAAGCGTGACATTGGACGGTACTGTGACGGTCATGGGGCGTACCGAGCCGGGTGTGGCATCAGTCTCCGTAAAGGATACGGATACTGTGGTAATGTTTCTGGTGCCTGAAGTATATGTGACATTACCAACATCGGATTTACTTAAAACAGATGTGTTGGTAGCTGAAAGGTTATTATTCGTGAGAGCGCCGTTTTGTGATGATGTGCCGGAAATTTTTCCCTGTGCAAGGTCACCGTCTTTATTAAAATAATAATAGAGACCGTTTATCTGCTGCCATCCTGTGAGCATGATGCCGTCAGCGCCGAAATAATACCATTTACTGTTTATATTAAGCCACTGGCTTTTGGCATAAGTGCTTTGGGAAAGTCTGTAGCGCCAGGTGCCGTTCGGATTTTGCTTCCAGCCAAGGGAAATATTGAGATTTATGGCTTTTCCGGCATTGGGATGGGTTATGGTGGTCTTACTGTAATTTATGGCCTTTTTTATCACAGACAAAATATCACTGTCAACTTCAAAGGCTTCCGAAACAAGCATGAGGCTGCTGCCGCCGTTTTTCGGATAGACGGTAAAGTAATAATTTCCGGTGCCGTTTTCTGCAACAAGTCTGCTTAAGTCATAACTTTTTTTTCCGGAAGAGGTGGTTATTGAGGTTTTGCGAAGCTTGCTTTTTTCTCTTACCGAACCCTTGTAGACATCTATAACAAACTGTGTTTTTTCGGAAGTTTCATCCCAGACCGCCAAAAGTGTGCCATCGCCATTATATTCCCAGTCGCAGGAATCGATACGATAGTCACTTACCGCAGCATAGGATGATATGCCATGCAGCACGGAAAATCCCGGCAAAGAAAACACGGCAAATAATAGCAAAAGCAGGGTTGAAAGTGCTGTCATAAAAGATGGCTTTATAGCTTTTTTTGCAGCTGTAAGTCTGATTTTCATGGCGTTCTGGATCTCATTTTTCAGTTTATCAGTTTGGCGACTGAAATTTATTTATTCTTTGCCGCCTTTTTCTCGGCCTTTGCCTTAGCCTTGCGGCGTCTTTCAATTTCCTTCTCGGTAAGAACTGCGCCTTTTGTGATTTCGGTAAGATATGCTCCGGAGATTTTACCCTGAACCGTAGCCTTTAAAGGAAGCTGCTCGAATACAGCTTTATCGCACATAAGATTTACAATCTTCGGACCGATTTTCGCCTTCACCACATAAATACTTGACCACTTCAGATAGAATGGAGTCTGGTCATAGACTTCGGCAGGGAAGGGCGCTTCCTTAAGCTTCATTTTTTTCTTATCTATAACCAGCAATGAAACATTTTGAGAATAAGTTTCAATAGCCTTCTGTGACTCTGCCTGCCGCATCTGAAGCTTCTGTCCGAAATGATAAAGAAGAAACAGTATTACGGCTGCAATTATGAGTAAAACTATCAATACAGTCCAAAATGTTTGCATATAAAATTCCTCCTAAGGGCACAATATCAACATTATATCATTGAATATAAATAAGCACAAGTGAAATCACTTGACGCAACTTGACCGAAGTGGTATTCTGAAAGATGCATTATTATGTCGAAGTGGGCTTTGATGCCCTAATATTTTACTATCTTCGTCATATATTTGCAAGAACAAACTAAACGATACAAACAAATAACTACTATCAAGGGGTGGAGAATATCTATGGATAAAAGCAGAATGCATCCAGTCAAGGCCGGCAAGAATATGAGAATGAGCTTTTCTGAGGCAAAGGAAGTTCTCAAGATGCCTAACCTGATTGAAATTCAGACGAATTCCTACAACTGGTTCCTCACCGATGGACTGAAGGAGGTCTTTGAAGACATTTCGCCTATCACTGACTTTGCAGGCCATTTGAGTCTGGAATTTATTGACTTTACCTTATGTAAGGATGAGGTGAAGTACACCATTGAAGAGTGCAAGGAAAGAGATGCTACCTATGCAGCACCTCTCAAGGTAAAGGTTCGCCTTATAAATAATGATAAGGAAGAAATAAACGAGCACGAAATCTTCATGGGAGATTTACCGTTGATGACTGACACGGGTTCTTTTGTTATCAACGGCGCTGAGAGAGTTATCGTTTCTCAGCTCGTTCGAAGCCCCGGTATATATTATGATGTGACGCATGACAAGCTTGGAAAGGAGCTCTATACCAGTCAGGTCATCCCCAACAGAGGTGCATGGCTTGAGTATGAGACAGACAGTAATAACATTTTCTGGGCACGCGTGGATCGCACCAGAAAAGTACCTGTAACGGTTCTCATAAGAGCACTGGGCGTAGGCTCCAATAGAGAAATCCTGGAACTTTTCGGTGAAGAGCAGAAGCTTATAGATACCATGGCAAAGGATCCGTCGGAGGATTATCAGGACGGCCTTCTTGAGCTGTATAAAAAAATAAGACCCGGCGAGCCACTTTCGGTGGACAGCGCAAAATCTCTTCTTAATTCAATGTTCTTTGACCAGAGAAGATATGATCTTGCCAAGGTCGGAAGATATAAGTTTAATAAAAAACTCATGTTCAGAAACCGTCTTAACGGTAAGGTTCTGGCAGAGGATGTTGTAGATACGGAAACCGGCGAAATCATCGCAGCGGAAGGAACCACCCTTGATAAGGCACTTTGTGACCGTATTCAGAATACGGGCTGCATAAGCGTTGATGTAAGAGGACGCTCAGATGCGGAAAATGCAGAGGGCCGCACGGTCAGAGTTCTTTCAAACCGCATGGTAGATCCGGAAGTCTATTTAAGCTTCAATCCGGCAGAGATAGGAATTCGCGAGTGGGTATACTATCCTGTGCTCAGGGAAATTCTGGATGAAAATAAGGGCGCATCTGAAGATGAGATAAAACTTGCGCTTAAAAAGAGAATTTCAGAACTCGTTCCGAAGCACATTACGGTAGACGACATACTCACATCCATAAACTATAATCTTCATCTTGAAGCGGGCATCGGCAATTCGGACGATATAGATCATCTCGGAAACCGCCGTATCCGTGCAGTGGGTGAGCTTCTTCAGAACCAGTACCGCATAGGCTTAAGCCGTATGGAAAGAGTTGTAAGAGAGCGCATGTCCACTCAGGATATTGATGAGATTACGCCTCAGTCACTTATCAATATCAAGCCTGTTACGGCTGCCGTAAAGGAGTTCTTCGGTTCATCACAGCTTTCGCAGTTTATGGATCAGAACAATCCGCTTTCGGAGCTTACACATAAGAGAAGACTTTCGGCACTTGGTCCGGGAGGTCTTTCAAGAGACCGCGCCGGATTCGAGGTTCGAGATGTTCATTATACGCACTACGGACGCATGTGTCCTATCGAGACACCTGAAGGTCCGAACATCGGACTTATAAACTCATTGGCGTCCTATGCCCGCATAAACGAGTACGGCTTCATAGAAGCACCGTACCGCATAGTTGATAAGAGTGATCCTCAGAATCCGGTAGTTACGGATGAGATAATCTATATCACGGCAGATGAAGAGGATAATTACAGAGTAGGTCAGGCAAACGAGCCGCTTGATGAGGAAGGACATTTTATAAACAAGAATGTCTCCGGTCGTTACAGAGAGGAGACGACGAGCTTTCCGAAGAGCAGAATGGATCTCATGGATGTATCCCCCAAGATGCTTCTTTCGGTAGCTACATCAATGATTCCGTTCCTTGAAAATGATGACCCTACAAGAGCACTCATGGGCTCCAACATGCAGCGTCAGGCAGTGCCGCTTCTTAAGACTGAGGCCTCCGTCATCGGAACGGGTATCGACGATAAGGTTGCAAGAGACTCAGGTGTCTGTGTGGTCGCAAGAAATGACGGAACCGTAAAGGTGGTTTCTTCTAATTGTATTGATGTGGTCAATGACGACGGCTCGAAAGAGACCTATCATCTTACAAAATTCATGCGCTCAAACCAGTCCAACTGCTATAATCAGAGACCGATAGTTTGTGCGGGAGACCATATAACAAAGGGAGAAATTATTGCGGACGGCCCTTCAACCTCAAACGGAGAAATCGCACTCGGAAAGAACCCCCTTATCGGATTTATGACCTGGGAAGGATATAACTACGAGGATGCCGTGCTTCTTTCAGAGAGACTTGTGCAGGATGATGTCTACACATCTATCCACATCGAGGAATATGAGTGTGAGGCAAGAGATACAAAGCTCGGACCCGAGGAGATAACAAAGGATGTTCCGGGTGTAGGCGACGATGCTCTTAAAAATCTGGATGAAAGAGGAATCATCCGCGTAGGAGCAGAGGTTCGCGCGGGAGATATTCTTGTAGGAAAGGTAACCCCCAAGGGAGAAACGGAGCTTACTCCGGAGGAGAGGCTGCTTCGTGCCATCTTCGGAGAAAAGGCCAGAGAGGTGCGTGATACCTCACTTAAGGTTCCGCACGGTGCTTACGGCGTAATCGTGGATGCAAAGGTATTCACAAGAGAAAATTCAGACGAGCTTTCACCGGGTGTCAGCGAGTCAGTGAGAATATACATTGCCCAGAAGCGTAAGATCGGTGTCGGCGATAAAATGGCCGGTCGTCACGGAAACAAGGGTGTCGTTTCAAGGGTGCTTCCGGTGGAGGATATGCCTTACCTTCCGAACGGTCGACCTCTGGATATAGTGCTTAATCCGCTGGGCGTTCCTTCACGTATGAACATAGGACAGGTGCTGGAACTTCACTTAAGCCTTGCAGCAAGGGCTCTGGGCTTTGATGTTTCAACGCCTATATTCGAGGGAGCCAACGAAAGAGATATTCAGGACTGCCTTGAGATGGCAAATGATTATGTAAACGGCAGCTGGGAGGAGTTTGAAGCCAAATATAAGGATGTGCTCAAGCCAGAGACACTGCAGTATCTGGGAGAGCATCTTGAGCACAGAAAGCTCTGGAAGGGCGTTCCCATAAGCAGAGACGGAAAGGTTCGCTTAAGAGACGGCCGTACAGGAGAGTATTTCGATTCTCCTGTCGCAATAGGACATATGCACTATCTTAAGCTGCATCATCTTGTCGATGATAAGATTCATGCACGTTCCACCGGTCCTTACTCACTGGTTACACAGCAGCCTCTGGGAGGAAAAGCACAGTTTGGCGGACAGCGTTTCGGAGAAATGGAAGTCTGGGCACTGGAGGCTTACGGCGCAGCATATACTCTTCAGGAAATTCTTACCATGAAATCGGATGATGTAGTGGGCCGTGTAAAGACATATGAGGCTATAATCAAGGGAGATAATATTCCGAAGCCCGGTATTCCGGAGTCCTTCAAGGTGCTTGTAAAGGAGCTTCAGTCACTCTGCATGGATATAACGATCCTCAAGAATGACGGAAGCGAGGTTGAGCTTAAGGAAAACCTTGACGATACCGATAAGGATCTGCACAGACTTCTGGAAGGACAGGACAGATCCTCATACAGAAATGACGACAGAAACAGGCTTTCCGGCTACGGTTATACCACGCAGGAATTTAATAATGCCGGTGAGCTTGAGAATGTAGAGGAAGAAGCTCCGGAGGGAGAGCCGGAAGACGATGAGGTTTTCGAGGATTCGTTCGAGGACTTCAGTGATAACGGCGTAGATTTTGAAGAGCCTGCAGATGAGTTTGATGAGGCTGACGATGTATTCACGGATGCGGAATTCGGTGATATGGCTGATGAAGCATTTGATGACAATGATTATGATGAATGAGTAAGAAGGAGAAGACATGGCACAGACACAGGATACATATGAACCTATGACTTTTGACGCGATAAGAATAGGCCTGGCATCTCCTGAAAAGATACTTAAGTGGTCGCACGGAGAGGTTACCAAGCCGGAGACTATAAACTATCGTACGCTTAAGCCTGAAAAGGACGGTCTTTATTGCGAACGTATTTTCGGTCCTACCAAGGACTGGGAATGCCATTGCGGTAAATTCAAGAAGATAAGATTTAAGGGCGTGATTTGTGACAGATGCGGTGTTGAGGTTACAAAGTCTACCGTAAGGCGTGAAAGACTCGGGCACATCAAGCTTGCCGCACCGGTATCGCATATCTGGTACTTCAAGGGTATACCGTCAAGAATGGGACTTATCCTTGATATCTCGCCGAAGGTACTTGAAAAGGTACTGTATTTTGCTTCATATATCGTGCTTGATGCCGGAGATACCAGCTTAAGCTACAAGCAGGTGCTTTCGGAAAAAGAATACCGTGAGGAGACGGAAAAGTACGGTCACGACGCATTCCGCGCAGGAATGGGCGCAGAAGCTGTTTTGGAGCTCTTAAAGGATATAGATCTGGAAAAGGAAAGCGAGGAGCTTAAGGCTGAGCTTAAGGACAGCTCCGGACAAAAGCGTGCCAGAATAGTAAAAAGACTTGAGGTGGTTGAAGCCTTCCGTCTTTCGGGCAATAAGCCTGAGTGGATGGTTCTCACTGTCATTCCTGTAATTCCTCCGGATATAAGACCCATGGTGCAGCTTGACGGCGGAAGATTTGCAACATCTGATCTAAATGATCTTTACAGACGAATCATTAACAGAAATAATCGTCTGGCAAGACTTCTTGAGCTGGGAGCTCCGGAGATCATTATCAGAAACGAGAAGAGAATGCTTCAGGAGGCAGTTGATGCACTTATAGACAACGGACGCCGCGGAAGACCTGTTACAGGTCCCGGAAACAGAGCACTCAAGTCTCTTTCAGATATGCTTAAGGGTAAGCAGGGCCGCTTCCGTCAGAACCTTCTGGGAAAGCGTGTCGATTATTCGGGTCGTTCGGTTATCGTAGTAGGACCGGAGCTTAAGATTTATCAGTGCGGTCTTCCGAAGGAGATGGCTATCGAGTTATTCAAGCCCTTCGTTATGAAGAAGCTTGTGGAAAACGGTCCTGCCAACAACATAAAGGCAGCCAAGAAGATGGTGGAGCGTCTGGAACCGGCTGTATGGGATGTTCTGGAGGATGTTATCAAGGAGCATCCGGTAATGCTTAACCGTGCCCCTACCCTTCACAGACTCGGAATACAGGCATTTGAGCCTATTTTGGTAGAAGGCAAGGCTATCAAGCTGCATCCGCTCGTTTGTACGGCATTCAATGCCGACTTTGACGGAGACCAGATGGCAGTGCATCTTCCCATATCTCTCGAAGCACAGGCAGAATGCAGATTCATGCTGCTTTCACCGAACAACCTATTAAAACCGTCTGATGGCGGCGTTGTTGCGGTGCCTTCACAGGATATGGTTCTCGGCATCTATTATCTGACACAGGAAAGAGAAGGCTCAAAGGGAGAGGGCTCCGTATTCAAGAGCGTGAATGAGGCTATTCTGGCATATGAGAATAAAGAAGTAACTCTTCATTCAAGGGTAAAAACCAGAGTACACAGAACCATGCCGGACGGAACAGTTCATACGGGTATAGTTGAAACTACCGTAGGACGCCTTATATTTAATGAAATCATCCCGCAGGATCTGGGATATGTGGACAGAAGTATTCCGGAAAATGAGCTTTTGCCTGAGATTAACTTCCTTGTAAAGAAGGGAGAGCTTAAGGAAATACTTGAGCGCATCATGAATGTTCACGGGGCTACCGATACAGCAGTGGCTCTGGACAATATAAAGGCTATCGGATATAAATATTCGACAAGAGCTGCCATGACCGTATCTATTGAGGACATGGTTGTACCGTCGGATAAACAGGAAATTATAGATAATGCTCAGAAAACCGTAGATAAGATCGCAAGAGACAGAGCACACGGACTTCTTACCGAGGAAGAGCGCTATAAGCTTGTTATCGACACATGGAAGCAGGCTGATGATACTCTTACGAATGAGCTTATAAGCGGACTTGATCAGTATAACAACCTGAAGATGATGGCAGACTCGGGAGCCCGTGGTTCGAGTAAGCAGATAAAACAGCTTGCCGGCATGCGCGGACTCATGGCTGATACAACGGGACATACCATAGAGCTTCCCATTAAGTCAAACTTCCGTGAGGGACTGGATATTCTTGAGTATTTCATCTCTGCACACGGTGCCCGTAAGGGTCTTTCGGATACGGCTTTAAGAACCGCCGACTCGGGTTATCTGACAAGGCGTCTGGTAGATGTATCTCAGGATCTTATTATAAGAGAAGAGGACTGCTCTGCCGACAGAGACGAAATTCCGTGCATGGAGATAAAGGAGTTTGCTGACGGTCAGGAGCTTATTGAGAGCCTTGAGGAAAGAATAACGGGACGATACATTGCCGAAACCATAATAGATCCCGATACCAAGGACATTATTATCAAGGCTAATCATCTCTGCACGGTTGATAAGGCAAAGAGGGTTATCAAGGCACTTGACAAGATGGGACGCGATTCGGTCAAGATTCGTACCGTGCTTACCTGTCGTTCAAAGTCGGGAGTATGCTCCAGGTGCTACGGTGCAAACATGGCTACGAGAACACCTGTTCAGGTCGGAGAGGCAGTCGGAATTATCGCAGCTCAGTCCATCGGTGAGCCGGGTACACAGCTTACCATGCGTAACTTCCATACGGGCGGTGTTGCATCCAATCAGGATATAACACAGGGTCTTCCGAGAGTTGAGGA
>CAVBSU010000019.1:0-27250 GCA_963598245.1 Lachnospiraceae bacterium
GATGCAGCCGGTAATGCTTTATCATGGGCAAGTGCCGGTGGATTGGGCTTCAGAGGTTCAAGAAAATCTACTCCATATGCAGCTCAGATGGCTGCAGAGACTGCTGTTAAGGCAGCCTTAGTGCATGGTTTAAAGACAGTAGATGTTATGGTAAAGGGTCCTGGTTCGGGACGCGAGGCAGCTATACGCGCCCTTCAGGCAGCTGGATTACAGGTAACCAGCATTAAGGATGTGACTCCGGTACCGCATAATGGTTGTCGCCCACCAAAGCGTAGAAGAGTCTGATTGTGGAGGTTTAAAATGGCAGTAGATAGAGTTCCTGTTCTTAAAAGATGCAGATCCCTTGGTTTGGATCCTGTATATTTAGGAATCGATAAAAAGTCTAACAGAAAATCAATTCATCAGCAGAGAAAGCTTTCGGAGTACGGTGCTCAGCTTCGCGAGAAGCAGAAGGCAAAGTTTATCTACGGCGTTCTCGAGAAGCCTTTCAGAAATTATTATGCAAAGGCAGAGCAGAAGCCCGGTCAGACAGGTGAAAACCTTATGATTATGCTTGAGTCACGCCTTGACAATGTTCTTTTCCGTCTCGGCTGGGCGCGTACCAGAAAAGAAGGAAGACAGATAGTCGACCATAAGGATGTTTTAGTTAACGGAAAGCCGGTAAATATTCCTTCATATCTTGTAAAGGCAGGAGATGTCATCGAGATAAAGGAGAAGAAAAAGTCCTCACAGAGATTTAAGGATGTCATTGAGATTACAGGCAGCCGTCTCGTTCCTGAGTGGTTGGAATCAGATAAGGAAAACCTCAAGGGTCGTGTTATTGAGCTTCCCAAGAGAGAAGCAATCGATGTACCTGTTAATGAAATGCAGATTGTCGAGCTTTATTCCAAGTAATAACACACTGATACCACTGGTCATTCAAAGGAAGGAGGAAAGGTGTTATCTCAAAAAGAGATATACGCTTGATTGCGCATGTTCGATTTTGAAAAACCAAATATTGAGGTCGTTGAGATTTCAGACGATAGAAAATACGGCAAATTCGTGTGCGAGCCTTTAGAGAGAGGCTATGGAGTCACCATAGGTAATTCGTTGAGAAGAATTATGCTCTCATCTCTTCCGGGCACAGCAGTGAGCCGTATTAAGATCGACGGTGTAGTTCATGAGTTCTCATCTATCCCAGGCGTCAAGGAAGATGTGACTGAGATAATTATGAATGTCAAGGAGCTTAATATTAAGAACAGCAGTTCTGATAACGAGCCTAAGACAGCATATATTGAGGCTTCCGGAGAAGGAATCGTAAGAGCATCTGATATCAAGGTGGATCAGGATATTGAAATCATGAATCCTGATCAGGTCATTGCAACACTCAGCGGACCGGATGCAAAGCTTAATATGGAGCTTACTATTGTTAATGGTCGAGGTTATGTTGGTGCTGACAAAAACAAGTCAGAGGATGCACCGCTTGGAAGCATTGCAGTGGATTCGATATTTACGCCCGTTGAGCGTGTCAACATGACCGTTGACAATACCCGTGTAGGTCAGCAGACTGATTTCGATAAGCTGACGCTGGATGTATATACAAACGGCACCATTGAGCCTGACAAGGCAGTAAGCCTCGCAGCAAAGGTTCTTACAAGTCATTTAAGTCTCTTCATAGATCTTTCGGAGGATTCAAAATCCGTGGAGGTTATGGTTGAGAAGGAGGATGACGAAAAGAGCAAGGTTCTTGAGATGAATATCGATGAGCTTGAGCTCTCGGTTCGTTCCTATAACTGCCTGAAGAGAGCAGGTATAAATACGGTTGAAGAGCTGTGCTCAAAAACTCCTGATGATATGATGAAGGTCAGAAACTTAGGCCGCAAGTCTCTCGAGGAGGTACTTGCAAAGCTTAAGGACCTGGGCCTTTCATTAAACGAGCAGGACGAAATGCAATAATTATCACAGCCTAATAAGCTTATCCCATTGATAAGACCACAGGCACAATAGGAGGAAAATCATGGCAATGTACAGAAAACTCGGAAAGACTTCTTCACAGAGGAAGGCTCTCCTCAGAAACCAGGTAACGCAGCTTCTTTATCACGGAAAGATTGTCACAACAGAAGCAAGAGCTAAGGAGATAAGAAAAATCGCAGAAAAGCTCATCGCTCTCGGAGTGAAGGAAAAGGATAATTTCGAAGAAGTTACGGTTAAGGCCAAGGTTGCAAAAAAGGACGCTGACGGAAAGCGTGTAAAGGAAGTTAAGGAAATTAACGGTAAGCAGAAGAAGGTCACTGTCTATGATGAAATTGACAAGACCATCAGGAAGGATAAGCCGTCCAAGCTTCATGCAAGACGCAAGATGCTTTCAGTTTTTTATGATGTGACAGAGGTTCCGGCAAAGGCGGCAGGTCGTAAGGCAAATACAAAAAAGGCTGACCTTACAAATAAGATTTTCGATGAATACGGAACGAAGTATGCAAGCCGCAACGGCGGATATACCAGAATCGTAAAGATCGGTCAGCGTAAGGGTGACGCAGCTATGGAGGTACTCATCGAGCTTGTATAAGCCGGTGTACCGTAAAGGCAGGTTATTTACAACGATGCCGAAATAAAAAAATATCAGAGGAGTCGATAATGCCATGTGCAGAGGTCGGCTCCTTTTTGCTGTACATTTTTCAATAATTCTGAAGCTGCTTTCAGTCCGATTTCTTATATATAATTTTGACTCTTGACATATTTTTTAATAAACTTATAATATCGTCATGTGTCATGACACATGCATTGTCACAGTATTTGACAGGAGGGACGGACCAGTGAATAAGATAAAGGCATTCATGGTAAAAAAAAATATTGTATTTTCGGCTAAGCGTTACGGCATAGATGCAATGGCTGCAATGGCTCAGGGATTATTTTGCACTCTTCTCATAGGGACCATATTAAATACTCTCGGAGCTCAGCTTCATATAGGCTTTCTTACAAACACGGTCGCTACGATAAACGGGTCAGAGCTTACCATTGGAGGACTTGCCTCCGCCATGGTAGGTCCCGCGATGGCGGCTGCCATAGGATATGCGCTTTCGGCACCGCAGCTTGTGCTGTTTTCTCTGATACCGGTGGGATACGCCACAAATATTTTAGGAGGTGCAGGCGGACCGCTAGCTGTGCTGTTTGTTGCAATCATAGCGGCAGAGTTCGGAAAGGCTGTATCGAAAGAGACAAAGATTGATATATTGGTTACGCCGATAGTAACGATAACCATAGGCATAGGTGCAGCAGCGGTTATTGCAAAGCCAATAGGAGATGCGGCCTCAGCATTCGGAAGATTTATTATGTGGGCAACGGAGCTTCAGCCGTTTCTCATGGGAATACTCGTATCGGTTGCGGTGGGAGTGGCATTAACATTACCGATTTCTTCAGCTGCAATATGCGCCGCGCTAAGCCTTACAGGACTTGCAGGCGGAGCAGCGGTGGCAGGCTGCTGTGCACAGATGATAGGCTTTGCTACAATGTCATTCAAGGAAAACGGAGTCGGCGGGCTTATAAGTCAGGGAATAGGCACTTCAATGCTTCAGATGCCAAACATTGTAAAAAATCCCAAAATATGGATTGCACCGACCCTTGCATCTGCAATAACGGGTCCGATAGCGACCTGTCTTTTCAAGCTTACCATGAATGGCGCGGCTGTATCCTCCGGCATGGGAACCTGCGGATTTGTAGGACAGATTGGAGTTTACACGGGTTGGATAAATGATATTTCATCCGGACTCAAAACCGGAATAACGGCATTTGACATTGGCGGGCTGATTCTGATAAGCTTCATACTGCCGGCGGTTCTGTCCTGCCTGTTCTGTGAGATGGAAAGAAAGCTCGGCTGGATAAAGGATGGAGATTTAAAGCTTTAAGAGTGAAATAATATGGATTCCAATGAAAGAAGAGATGAAATAAAGAAAATACTGAATGAGAATACGGCTGCAGTCAGCGCGTCCAGGTTATCGGAGCTTTTGGGAGTGAGCAGGCAGATAATTGTGGGAGATGTGGCGCTTTTAAGAGCGGCGGGAAGTGACATTGACGCCACCCCGCGCGGCTACATCCTGCGAAAAAAAAGCAGTGAGGAAGCGAGAATCAGGCGTGCGCTTATAGTATGCAGGCATGATAACACCCGTACGGAAGAGGAACTTAATATATTAGTGGATAACGGCTGTAAGGTGTTGGATGTCACGGTGGAGCATCCTGTTTACGGTCAGCTCACAGGACTTCTGGATATATCCAGCCGCTATGATGTGAAAAATTTCATGCGCAAGGTTCGTGAAGCAAAGGCGCGTTCACTTTGTGAACTGACGGACGGTATTCATATTCATGCCGTAGAGTATAATGATGACGAAGCATACAGGCGTACCATAGAGGAACTCAAGGAGGCGGGCTTCATTTATACACAATAAGATACCTTGTGATGTGCAGCTATTTAAGTTTTTAAATAACTGCTCTTTTTTTATTTTCAGCATTTTCCGGTGTTCATAAAACTGTAATTTGACTAAGAAATCGAACGCTTCTATAATGAAATAAAAGAAAAGACCAAAGAAAAGGTTTATGCCGTTTTAAGGCGGCAGATGCATTTATTTTACGGGTATATATCATGAAAAAACTGACGACATTTATTTTTGCACTGACTTTTGCCATAGGCATCGGAAGCATCTGTTCATATGCTTATTACACAAAGACAAAAAGTATTCCGAGTGTACGAATCACGGTCAACACAGGTGATTTGGAGCTGGGAGATAATCTCTCGGACAATGCCGATGCTTATATCAGCGTTTCGGATGAAAATCAATATTATGAGCTTGAGGAATGTGAGTGGCTTGATGATGTCACACAGCTTAAAGTGGGAGATTCACCAAGAATGCAGGTGACGCTCACGGCTATACCCAAGGAGACGGAAAGCTACAATTACAGCACGATTTATCTTTTCAGAGGTTCTTACAGCTCAAGCAATGTTTCAATCAAAAAAGGCTCATTTATAGCGGCAGATGTGAGAGATTCGGGTTATTCGCTGATGGTTACACTCAGAATAAACGAAGTAAAGGGAACCTTCGATGCACCTACATCTGCAAACTGGGTATCTTCACTCGGAACTGCAAGCTGGGAAACCGATTACAACGATTCCGGATATTATGACATTTATTGCTACAGGGGAAGTAAGGTTGTAAAAAAGCTTTTAAATTACAAAGGAAGATCTTATAATTTTTATCCCTATATGACCGCAGAGGGAGACTATATGTTCAGAGTACGCACGGTGCCGGCGCAGGGATCTGTAGGAAAAAGCTCTGAATGGACGGAATCAGGAATACTTGCGATAGGGAAAAATCAGGTATCTGACGGCACGGGTCAGACCACGGCAGATGAAAACGGAGGCATAGGCTCAAGCGTAAACGGAACAGTAGATACCATAAACGGCCAGAATTTCGGCACACAATACGGATGGATAACACAGGGGAATGCCAAATATTTCCGTTATCCTGACGGCAGCATAGCCACAGGATGGATTAAGCTTGAAGAAAAATATTATCATTTTGATTCAAGCGGAAAGCTGCAGAAGGGCTGGTATCAGAATCCGTACGGCGCATGGTTTTATCTGGATACGGACAGCGGAGTCATGAAAACAGGCTGGCTTAACATTAACGGAAACTATTATTACCTGAGGACAGAAAAGGGTGATAATGAGGGCAGCATGGCAAAGGGGCTTTGCAATATCGGAGAAAAATATTATTTCTTCAATGATTCCGGCATGATGTATACGGGCTGGAGACAGATAAACGGGGCATACTATTATTTCTACCCGCAGGGAAGTACGGGCGGAGCTTACGGACATATGGCTGTAAGCACAAAAATAGGCGACTTTACGGTAGGTGCCGACGGTGCCTGGAGACCGTAAATTCAAAGGCCGTCACGACAGTCAGACAGCAGCGGACAGTAAAAACTTGTCGTTGCAGAATAACAGTTAGAAAAGAGCTTTAGGATGACAGATCTTATATTTGATTATACCGGAGTGTCGGATTATTTGAGTGAGGCAGATATAAATGCCGCCGAAAAAAGAACTGAGAATGCAAGGCATGTTCTCACAAAGGGCACAGGAGATGGCAGCGAATTTACGGGCTGGGTAAATCTGCCTGTAAATTATGACAGAGATGAGTTTAAGAGAATAAAAAAAGCCGCTGCCAGGATAAGATCTGACTCTGATGTACTTATCGTGATAGGCATAGGCGGAAGCTATCTGGGGGCAAGAGCTGCCATAGAGTTTCTGAAAGACAGCTTTTATAATATTACAGATAAACAGCTTAAGATTTTTTTTGCCGGAAACTCTGTAAGCACCAAATATTTAAATGATCTTATAAATGCGGTAAAAGACAGAGATTTTTCGGTGAATGTCATATCCAAGTCGGGGACCACTACCGAACCTGCTCTGGCATTCAGGGTATTCAGAAAGCTGCTCACGGAAAAATACGGGTATAGGGGGGCGGCTGAGCGAATATATGCCACAACAGATAAGAGAAAAGGAGCTTTAAAGGAGCTTTCAGAAAGAACCGGGTATGAAACCTTTACAGTTCCTGATGATATAGGCGGAAGATATTCGGTACTCACGGCAGTGGGACTTCTGCCGATAGCTGCGGCAGGATGTGACATTGACAGTATCATGGAAGGCGCAGCCGATATGAGAAGCCTGTGTCTGAGTGAGAACTTCTCAGACAATCCGGCACTTAAGTATGCGGCAGTGAGAAATCTTCTGTACGAAAAGGGGAAGAAAATCGAGCTCAGCGCTAACTATGAGCCTTCTTTACATTATGTGGGTGAGTGGTGGAAGCAGCTTTTCGGAGAATCAGAGGGAAAGAAGCATAAGGGAATTTTCCCTGCCACGGCTGACTTTACTGCGGATCTTCATTCTATGGGTCAGTACATACAGGACGGAGAGCGTCTTATTATGGAGACTGTGACGGAGGTAAGGGAACAGAACGAGCAAATCGTCATTACAGAAGAAGCCGAGGATACGGACAATCTTAATTATCTTGCGGGCAGGGACATGGCCTTTGTAAATGAAATGGCACTCAAAGGCACAATGCTTGCTCATGAGGAAGGCGGAGTCCCATGCATGAAAATAAGCCTTAAAGATCAGTCAGAGCATTCGCTTGGGGAGCTTTTCTACTTTTATGAATTTGCCTGCGGCGTAAGCGGATATATGCTGGGTGTAAATCCGTTTGACCAGCCGGGCGTGGAAGGCTATAAGAAAAATATGTTTGCGCTCCTGGGAAAACCGGGTTATGAAAAGCAAAGAGAGAAACTGTAGTTATTTTTGTAGTTTAAGGAGATTGTATGGCTGTATTTACCTACAAATGCCCTAATTGCGAGGGCCCTCTGAAATGGGACGGAGGAAAGGAAAAATTTATTTGCGAGTACTGTGATTCAGCCTTTACCAGGGAAGAGCTTGAAAAGCTTAATCCTGACTTGCAGGACGCAAAAACCGTAAGCAGAGAGGAAGCTGCTTTTATGGGAGCAGGCGGAGATGTCTCAGATGCTGGGGAAGATGCAGGAGCAGAAAGCGGCACAGAAGCTTCAGGTGCAGCAGAAAAAGAGCAGAGTAAAAAGCCGACTGCCATGAAACCGGGCACGGTAAAAATCTACAACTGTCCTTCGTGCGGCGCACAGATTGCCGCAGATGCGACTACTGCCGCTACAGAGTGCTTCTATTGCGGAAATCCAATTGTAATATCAGATAAATTCGAGGGAGCCTTCGACCCTGATTTTGTAGTGCCGTTTGAAATTGATAAAAAGAAAGCAAAGGAAATATTTAAGGCATGGCTCGGCCAGCATAAGTATGTTCCGGATGCTTTTTACAAAAACAGGATAGATGAGCTTAAGGGAGTTTATTTCCCGTACTGGATATACAGTGCTGATATGAAAAGCTCTGTGACTGCCAATGGAACTATAGCCAGAACCTACCAGTCGGCTGGTATGAATGTAACGGAGAAAGATATTTATGCTCTCAGTCAGGAAGGAACGGTTGATGTCAATGACATCTCCTGCATAGCCTTGAATAAGGCCAGCAAGGAGCTTTGTGAAGGCGTCGTGCCGTTTAAATTTGAGGAGAAAAAGGAATTCGATGCTTCATATCTGCAGGGATATATGGCAGAGATACGAGACATTGACAAGAGCGAAATAAAAGAAAAGATAGATCAGGAAGTTCAAAAATATGCCGAAAATCAGGTTAGAAACGCCATAAGCAGCGGCTACAGCGAGGTTATGATTCAAAATCTGAACCTCACAAAGAGCAACGAAAGCTATAAGTATGCCATGCTTCCCGTTTGGACACTCACCTATAAGGGCGGAGACGGAAAAATATATTATTTTTCAATAAACGGACAGACCGGAAAAACCTGCGGCGTACTGCCTGTGGACAAGGCTAAATTAAACAAGCTGTTTGCAATGATAGCAGTTCCGGTATTTATCATACTGCTTATCATCTCGTATTTCATACTTTGATGGGAGGTGCATACGATGAGGATTAAAGGGATATTTACAGCCGCTGCACTTTTCATGAGCATAGGCACATTTTTCGGTATGACGGCCTATGCAGACGGGCCTTCGGCACCAAGCGCCGATATGAGAGCAGAGGCTGACGGGCTTGACATAAGCGACGATGTGGGAAACTGCTATTCTGATATCGAAAGACTTCATGAGGAGGGGGTAAGGCTTTTTGATACCGCGGGGCTTCTTAACGCAGATGAAAAGGACAGCATAGAAAAGAGACTGGACGAGGTTGCGGAAAAAGTCGGCTTTGATATAGCTATAGTTACATCAACGGATATCAGCGGATATGGGAGCACCATGGACTTTGCCGACGACATCTTTTACTACTCAAACATGGGAGTGGGAGAGGACAGAGACGGAACACTTCTGGCAATGGAAACCTACGACAGCGGAAGCTCATACATATCCACATCAGGGATGGCAATAAGATATATAACAGATTCAGGTATTGATTACATATATGATTCTATAGGAAACAACGGAGTCTGGGGTGCTTTTCAGTCCGGGAATATATATGTTGCCTGCATGCTTTATGCGGATGGTGTTGAAGCGCTTTTTGACGAGGGCATAGGAGAAAATCAGTACAACATAGATGAAAACGGGCAGACAGATTACTATTATCCGGAAGGTAAACACGGAAGAACAAAAAGTTTGAGTATTCCTGAAATAATAGTATCTGCCGTAATAGGACTTCTTGCAGGCTTTGCTCCTGTAAGCAGCATTAAAAAAAGCTATGCCATGAAGAATACTGCGGCAGCTTTAGGACAAATAAATAAAGCATATGTGGCTACATCAAGCTTTACTCCGACAGCAAATGTCAATGCTGTATTCGTGAACAGAATTGTGTCAAAGACACCTATTCCGCCTAAAACAAACAGCAGCAGCGGAGGCGGTTACGGCGGAGGCTCGTCAAGCACACACACGGGCAGCGGAGGCCACAGCTTTGGCGGCGGCGGAAGAGGCAGCAGATAACATAAGCTTATTTTTAAATATCTGCTTATATATCTGCGTTGCAAGAGTGCCGCAGAGGCTTAAAGCATCAATGCCGAGGTACGGTTAAAGAAAGGGCATGAGAATGAACAGGCAGGTATTGCTGCTCAGAAGTATAATTGAAAACAAAAACATTACTCAAAGGGGGCTGGTAAAAACTACCGGCCTCGCTTTGGGTTCTGTGAATACACTTATAAGAAAAAGTATAGAGGAAGGGTTTATCGAAGCCGGCGGAAAAAAGACACCATACAGCGTGACGCAAACGGGACTTGAATTTATGAAGCCATATAAGGTGGACACGGCAGTCATCATGGCAGCGGGACTCGGTTCACGCTTTGTGCCGCTCAGCTTTGAAACTCCAAAAGGACTTTTAAAAGTCTTCGACGAGCCCATGGTGGAGCGTCAAATAAAGCAGCTTCAAGAGGCGGGAATTTTCGATATAGTCATAGTTGTAGGCTATATGAAAGAAAAATTCGAATATCTTACCGACAAATTCGGATGCAGGCTCATATATAATCCGGATTTTGAAACAAAAAATAACATTTCCAGTATTTATCATGCAAAAGAGGAGCTTAAGGGGAAGAATGCCTATATTTTAAGCTCGGATAACTGGATAAGAGAAAACATGTATCACAGCTTTGAGGGAGGAGCATGGTATTCGGCAGTGCATTTTGAGGAAGAAACCTCTGAATGGGTGCTGGTCACAGATAAAAAGGGACGCATAACAGACACCTATCCGGGCGGCAGAGACTGTAACTGCATGATGGGACCGGCATATTTCTCAAGGAATTTTTCGGATTGCTTTCTGCCGGTGCTTGAGCGTTATTATGAGATGCCAGGAACTGCCGGTTATTATTGGGAAAATGTCTTTATGGATATGCTGAACGGCACTGCATATAAAAGGCTCAATGCCTTTTACGGACGCATCCCGGAGCTCAAACTGTGCGCGGGGCTTGAGATGAACATAAATCTTCAGCCAAAGGACAATGTATATGAATTTGAAAACCTTGAAGAGCTGAGGCTGTTTGATAAAAAGTATGTCAATGACTCCGGCTCCGAGGCTATGCAGCTTGTGAGCAGTGCGCTCAAGGTACAGGAGTCACAAATACAGAATATTCGCAGACTTAAAGCGGGAATGACCAATAACTCATGGCTTTTTACCGTAAAGGACAAATCCTACATATGCAGAATCCCCGGACAGGGAACAGAAAAGCTGATAAACAGACACGAGGAATACGAGGTATACAAGGCAGTAAGCTCCTTAAATCTTACGGAACACATCATCTATCACGATGAGACAAACGGATATAAAATATCAGAGTATTACGAGAGCTCAAGAAACGCAGACCCGAAAAACGATACAGACATGAACTATTGCATGAAAAAACTCAGAACACTGCATGACTCGGGACTCAAAGTAAGAAACAGCTTTAAAATAGGAGAAAAAATAAACTTCTACGAAAAACTCTGCGGAGGAACAGAGGCAATCCCATTTTCAGATTATAAAGAAAACTGCATACTGAGAGATAAGCTTTTAAAATGGATAGATGATCTAAAAAGACCCGAAGTCCTCTCACACATAGATTCAGTGGCAGACAACTTCCTCTTTCTGAAAGGAGCCGACATATCAGAGACAGAGCGGGACATGAGCAAAATAAAACTCATAGACTGGGAATATGCCGCAATGAACGATCCGCTCATAGACATCGGCATGTGTGCAATCTACTCATACATGGACGAAGAGGGAACATACAAACTCATGAAAGCCTACTTTGACAGAGAACCGGAGGAACTTGAAACCAACATAGTATACACATACATGGCACTCGGGGGACTATTGTGGGCACTCTGGGGAATATATAAAGAAGAGCTGGGAGTAAACTTCACGGACTATACCATAAAAATGTACAGATATTTTAAAAAATACGCTAAAAAAGTAATCATACATTACAATTTGTAAGAAAATATTATGTACAACCATTAAAAGCGTGTGATAAGATACTGTAAAAGCGTTGACGAATGAATGAGAGCGCCGCGTGCCTGCACGCAGGAGCGAACATTCATTTGGCAACCAAACATGTATGAGTAAGAAGCGCGGCAGCGCGGATTACGAATACATGAGAAGGATTGCGGGAGCACGGAAGTGCGGAGCAATCCTGGCTTTTACAAGGAAGAGTAAGAAAAAAGCAATCAGGGCTGAGAGGTTCTTATTTATATGAAGAAGAAAATTTTAACAGGCATTATTTTCTGTTCCGCCGTCATAAGCGCACTTTCAACGGCAGCCCTTGCAGGCTGGAAGGAAAGCAACGGTAATTACTACTATGAGGAAAACGGGCAGGTAATTACCAGCAACTGGCTTCGCATGAATAATAACGGTTCATATGTTTATTACTATATGGGCAATGACGGGTACATACAAAAGGGCTGGACAAAGATAAATAATGTCTGGTACTATTTCGGCACTGACGGAATTATGAAAACAGGCTGGATAAAGGTTTCTGATGAATGGTATTACCTCGATCCCTCCAGCGGACAGCTTCAGACCGGATGGCTAAAGCTTACAAATAACGGTTCCACAGTATATTATTATCTTAAGGCTAATGGTTCCATGGCAACAGGATGGCGCCAGATAAATAACAGCTGGTATTTCTTCCTGGATGACGGAAGCTGTATTGTGGATAAGTGGGCCAAAATAAGCGACAGCTGGTATTGCTTCGGCTCTGACGGAAAAATGGTCACAGGCTGGCATAATCAGAACGGTACCTATTACTATTTAAACAGTGACGGCAAGCTGTATAAGGGCTGGCGCAATGAAAACGGCACCTACTATTATCTGCAGTCCGACGGGCGCATGGCAGTCAATACTACACTTACGATAGATAATGTGTCATACACATTTAACTCAAGTGGCGCTTATGTGGCAAACAGTGCGGTAAGCACAAGCAGCACTGCAGGACCGTCATCCGGTACAAGCGGAACAGTGACCGGAACTGTCACCACAGCATCAAGTCCGGGAGGAAGTGCAACAAGTGGTTCGGCAGGTCCGGGAAGCACGAATACATCGTCGACAACGACCATTGCCAACGGTCCGGGCTCCTCAACGACAACAGCATCGCCGGTTACTACTACAACAACCACAATAGGACCTACCGGAAGCACTACAACAACAACCAGTACATCCAGTTCATCGGCATATGATGCTTTCGGAAATCTGATTCCGGGTCAGACACAGGGCCCTCCAAATAAGTAATTTCGGAGCTTTGAAGTGAGTTATAACGGAGCAGATTTAATTTTCCCGCATCTTAATATTGTTATTGAGAGACTTAGAAATCATATATCTATTTTCGGGAAATTTGACATTGCCTTTTACGGAATAATAATAGGCATAGGTATGCTGACAGCTCTTCTTGTAGTTGAGCGCAATGCTGTGCGGCACAATGAAGATCCGTCAGTATTTTATGATTTCTTTATACTGGCAGTTATTGCCGGAATTATAGGGGCGAGAGCCTATTATGTGGCATTCGAGTGGGATTACTATAAGGACGATATTTTAAAGATAATAAATATAAGACAGGGAGGTCTCGCCATATACGGCGGAATAATCGGCGGAGTAATAGCGGCACTTGTCTTCTGCAGGATGAGGAAATATCCCTTTCTTAAGCTCGCTGACGGCAGTGTATTGGGTATACTTACAGGGCAGATTATAGGGCGTTGGGGGAACTTTTTTAATTGCGAAGCCTTCGGAGGATATACGGATTCGCTTTTTGCGATGCGTATAAAAAAATCTCTGGTAAATCCTTCAATGATAAATAATGAGCTTTTAGACCATCTCATAACGGATAACGGCATCAGCTATATACAGGTGCATCCGACCTTCTTATATGAGTCATGCTGGAATCTCATAACCTTCATAATTCTTTTCATATATGCAGGCAAAAAAAAGATGGGAACGGGAGAGGTTGCAACAGGATACTTCCTTTGCTACGGCATAGGTCGTTTCCTTATAGAAGGACTCAGGACGGATCAACTGAAGCTTCCCGGAACGATGCTTGCGGTATCTCAGATTTTATCTCTGCTTTTAGCGATAAGCATGGCAGGAATCATAATTTATAAAAAAGGAAGAAAAGCCGAATAAGGTAAGTACATAAGGTTTAACCCGCTGCAAGGTTGATTTTCAAATCAATTTTGCGGCGGGTTTTTATTGTGGTATATTTCGGTGCTCATACTACATCTTGTAGCTCATAGGATATAAGATAAATTCATAAAAAAAATTTCCTCAGAGATTGTGAAATCGGGTTCTTATTGCCTTGACAAAAGCTTAAATTGCTTTAAAATTGATAAAAAAGTGGCTGAAAGTGTCAACCTATGTAAGGTTGTGTCAATAAGTGTCAGATTTCGGAGTCTTAACATGCTAAAGGGCGAGTATATTCATACAATAGATGCGAAAGGCAGGGTAACCATCCCTGCCAGATTTCGTGAAGAGCTCGGCAGTCGCTTCGTGGTGACAAGGGGAATTGAGGACTGTCTTTCAGCGTATTCCTTTGAAAGATGGAAGAGGATAGAAGATAAGCTGAAAGATATCTCGCTTACCAACAAGATCGGCATGAAGCTTACTCGTCTTATTATGGGTAATGCCATAGAGTGCGAGGTTGACAAAATGGGACGCATACTTATAACCCAGTCTCTGAGAGAAAAGGCAGGGCTGGATAAGGATGTGGTTCTGTTGGGGCTTGCCGACAGAATAGAAATCTGGGATAAAGCCAAATGGGATGAGATAAACTCACCTGATGTCTTCGACAACATGACGGACGAAGAGCTTGAAAAGCTGGAGGGACTGGATCTTTGACAGAATTTACGCATATATCCGTACTTTTAAATGAGGTAATAGATGGACTTAATATAAAACCGGACGGCATATATGTGGACGGCACTCTGGGCGGAGCAGGTCATTCATCAGAGATTGCAAAAAGGCTTTCCGGTTCAGGCAGACTTATCGGAATAGACAGAGATGAAAGTGCCATTCAGGCGGCGAAGAAAAGACTTGAGCCATATAAGGGCAGAGTAACGATAGTAAGAGATAATTATCTTAATACTGTCGACATACTTGAGGGACTTGGCATTGACCGTATAGACGGAATGCTTTTGGATCTGGGTGTGTCCTCATATCAGTTTGATGAAGGAGAAAGAGGTTTTTCCTACAGAGAGGATGCCGGGCTCGATATGCGCATGGACCGGAGAGATGAGCTTACGGCATTCAATGTGGTGAATGAATATTCGGAAATGGAGCTGTTCAGACTGATAAGAGACTATGGCGAAGATCAGTTTGCAAAGAATATCGCAAAGCACATAGTAAGAGCCAGAGCACAAAAGCCTATTGAAACTACCTTTGAGCTGGCTGAAATCATAAAAGCAGCAATTCCGGCAAAATTCAGAGAAAAGTCCCATCCTGCAAAAAAAACCTTTCAGGCGATACGCATCGAAGTTAATTCCGAGCTTGACATACTTAAAAGCTCGATAGACGGGCTGATAGATATACTGAAACCCGGCGGAAGGCTCTGTGTCATAAGCTTTCATTCACTTGAGGATAAGATAGTAAAGAATGCCTTCAGAACGGCAGAAAATCCCTGCATATGCCCAAAGGATTTTCCGGTCTGCGTCTGCGGAAGGAAATCAAAGGGAAGAGCAGTAACAAGGAAGGCCATAACGGCATCCGGGGAGGAACTTAAGCTAAACAACAGAGCTCACAGCGCAAAGCTGAGAATTTTTGAGAGGAGCCGGACATGGGCATAAGATCTGAGCGCAGCAAAACAGCATATGGCGGCGGTAAAAGAAACTATGTCGAACAATATGTCACCGATGGCAATACGGTAAGAGTCATCCGGAAGGAAGAGGCCCGTGCGGAAGCAATAAGACCTGAAAGAAGGAGAGCTGAGAGGATTCAAAGGTATAACGAACCGGAAAAAAAGGCAGAGGCGCTTCCTCTGACATTTCCCCTCACCGTACTTCTTATTGCAGCGATGACTGTTGTCTTTGTTGTCGGATATAAATATCTCTGCTTAAAGTCTTCCATCGATCTTCACATGGATAATGTCAAGACGCTTGAGACGCGTCTTGAAAATCTGAAAACTGAGAACGATGCTCTTGAAAGAAGCATTGACACCTCCGTAGATCTGAATAAGGTATACGAGGTAGCGACAAATAAGCTGGGCATGGTGCCGGCAAATAAGAGCAATATTATTCAGTATGACAAAACCGAAAGTGAGTATGTAAGGCAATATGACGACATACCGTCAGCAGAACAGTGAGCAAAATCGCAGAGCCTCACGGAAGCTTAAAGAAAATGTGAAAAAAAAGCTGTCAGTTGCAGTGGTGCTTTTGGGAATGGCACTGATTGCCTTACTGGTACACATTTTTTTTATTCAGAGAAATAATGCCGATGAATACAACAAAAAGGTTTTAAGTCAGAGACAGGCGCGATATGAATCCAGAACGCTTCCCTACAGAAGAGGCGACATATACGACAGAAACGGAACCAGACTGGCATCCAGCGAAAAGGTGTACATACTGATACTGGATCCCAAGCAGATGAGAAGCACGGAATATCCGGTTGAGGGCGGCGCAAAGGTAAAAAATATCATAGAGCCGACCGTTTCGGCACTCAGTGATTTTTTTGGTTTTGATGCAGAGGACATCAGAACAAAAATAAACAGCAATATTGATTCGGCTTATATCAGATATCAGAAGGATATAAGCTATGATGATAAGCAGGCCTTTGATGAATATATGGCACAGAAAAACAGGGAGTATTCCTCCGGTGAGGATCAGGAGACACGCAAAAATAAGATTGCCGGGATATGGTTTGAGGAATGCTATAAGAGGGTTTATCCTTACGGTTCGCTGGGCTGCAATGTCATAGGGTTTACTTCAGAGGACGGCACCGTGGCAAGCGGAGGAGTCGAGCAGTATTATAACAGCACGCTTACCGGAACAAACGGTCGTGAATACGGATATCTTTCTGACGAGGCAAATCTCGAAAAGGTTATAAAGTCGGCTATTAACGGAAGCAGTCTGGTGCTGACCATAGATGCGACTGTTCAAAATATAGTGGAAAAGTATCTTGACGAGTGGAAAAACGGAGAGATAGGTTCCAAATCCGCTGCCTGCATAGTTATGAATGTAAAAAACGGAGAAGTTCTGGGTATGGCAAGCACAAAAAGCTTTGACCTGAATCATCCGTATACGACAGGTGATTATACAGATGAGGAGATATATGCCTATGGTATAAATGAGGCTGTCTCCGATTATAAGCTTAAAAATCCGGACAAAACACCGATAACGAGCGAACAGGTTACGGAATATTATAACCATGATGAAATCATGGAGCTTGGGAAAACCATAGCCATGTATCAGAACTGGAGAAATATCTGCGTCAGTGATGCCTATGAACCGGGTTCCACACAGAAAATATTTACGGTAGCCGGAGCTTTGGAGGAAAATATAATATCTGAGAATGCTTCCTTTGACTGCACCGGAAATATTCAGCTTACAGACGGTGTAAATTCCTGGAAAATAAATTGTGTAAACCGTAGCGGCCACGGAATTCTGGATGTTACGGGCGGAATAACTCAGTCCTGTAATGTTGTCATGATGAATATCGCATTTGCCGAAAAATCCGAGACATTCATGAAGTATCAGAAGATATTCGGCTTCGGAGGATATACGGGAATAGATCTTCCCGCAGAGGCTAATACGGAAAATCTCGGATTTTCGGAGGAAAATGTCGGCCGAACACAGCTTGCGACAAACTCCTTCGGTCAAAACTATAACTGTACTATGATACAGATGGCGGCGGCATACTGCTCCGTTATAAACGGCGGATTTTATTATAAGCCGCATATCGTAAAGCAGATTCTTTCGGCTGACGGTGCTCTTAAGGAAGAAATCGAACCACTTTTAGTAAGAGAAACAGTGTCGGCATCGACCTGTGAGTTCATAAGAAAAGCCCTTGTGGAAACGGTGGAAAACGGGACCGGAAAGGCGGCAAGGGTTGAGGGATATACTGTCGGCGGAAAGACGGGAACGGCACAGAAGCTGCCGCGTGCGTCAAAAACCTATGTTGTAAGCTTTTGCGGCTATGCCCCGGCAGAGGATCCACAGATACTTTGTTATGTAATAGTAGATGAGCCAAATCTTCCGGGAGAAGAGGCTGCACACAGCTCATTTGCGTCAGAAATATTCTCAAAGATTATGGCTGAGGCCCTTCCGGCAATGAATATATATCCGGATGGCGATGTCGAGATCACAGAACACAGCACATCCGGGACATTACTTCCGAATAAGGAGGGAGACAGTCACACGGAGACGGGTGAGGTGACTGAGTCTTCACAGACCGCAGAGACTGCAGGAAATACAGACAGTGAAACCGAAGCAGAAAGCGGCATTGACATAATTACCAATATAAACGGAGATTCTGTCCACGAAACCGTAGCGGCAGACGGAAATGCCGGTCACACAGAAACCGCAACAGATGAATATATACAGGGCGGTGCAGAGGCCGAGGGCGAAGATGGAGGAGAACTTCCCGGTATGATTCCGGAAAATGTGGAAATAGGATATGCACCGCAGCCGGATGAATAGATAAACTGGACCGGATTACGGCCTGTGTCGATAGGAAAAACAAATCGTATAAGCGGAGAGCTTTGGAGATAAAGAAACATATATGGAAATAAGTATTGACTTAAATATTTTATCTGTAGCGGTCATGACTGCCGTGATTTCCTTCACCGCAGTAGTGCTCATGGCACCGGGCTTTATACCTATGCTTCACAGACTTAAGTTCGGGCAGGAGGTCAGAGATGACGGTCCGCAAACTCATCTGAAAAAGCAGGGTACGCCGACCATGGGAGGAATAATGTTTCTTGCCGCTGCCGTTGCGGCAGGGCTTATCGGCTTTATCAGACTCGGGAATGCAGGAAGCGAGGCACTGATGGTGCTGTTTCTTACATTGGCTTTCGGGCTTATCGGCTTTACAGATGATTTTCTGAAAATAAAAAAGCACAACAGTGACGGACTTAAGCCGGGACAGAAGCTTTTTCTTCAGCTTATTGCGGCACTTATTTTCGCAGTCTGGGCATTTTACTGTACCGACAGCGGACTGGCGCAGGGGCGAGTTTACATACCGTTTACCGGAAGTCATGAAAATGCGGTATATATAAACCTTCCGGTATTCATTTTCGTTCCGTTTACAGTATTTGTAGTCCTGGGTACCGATAACGGTGTAAACTTCACCGATGGTTTGGACGGGCTTAATGCATCGGTAACTGCCGTTGTGAGCGGGATGTTCATAATGACAGGTCTGGCCAGAAATATGCCCGGGCTTTCAATAGTGGCAGCAGGAATTTTCGGTGGACTTCTGGGATATCTTTTGTTCAATGTTTATCCTGCGAGGGTATTTATGGGAGATACAGGCTCACTTGCTTTGGGAGGATTTGTAGCCGCATCAGCCGTAGTAAGCGGTATGGAGCTTTATATACCGATATTCGGATTTATATATCTGGCAGAGGTTGTCTCAGTCATAATACAGGTGGTTTATTTTAAAAAAACTCACGGAAAAAGATTTTTCAAGATGGCTCCGATACATCATCATTTCGAACTTTTGGGAAATTCGGAAACCAGAATAGTAGCGGCATTTACCATTGTCACCATGCTTCTTAGCCTTATATCCTTTGTGGCTGTAATGCACTAGAGCAGACAAGGCTTGCAGGAGCGCGTAAGCGCGAAGCAATCCGTACTTTTATGATATTTGGTGTCTGCAAGCACGCAGGCATGGGTGTTAACATACAAAGAGGAACCGTAAAAAATGAGGGAGAGCAGAAAGGTTTTTATAGGAGGAACGGGAAAGAGCGGCATAGCTGCCGCAAAAATGGTTCTTGCAATGGGAGGAGAAGCACTCCTTTATAACAGCGGAGAGACAGATAAAAAAGCAGTGCTCAAAAATTTTGGCGGCACTGATAAGGTGGAGCTTGTAACGGGGGAATTAAGACCTGTTCACCTGAGAGGGGTTCATCTTGCGGTATTAAGTCCGGGAATCCCAATGACAGCCGATTTCATATCCGTAATAGACAGAGCAAGGATTCCAATCATAGGAGAGCTTGAGCTTGCGTATCAGGCATCTAAAGGAAAACTTGCGGCAATCACTGGAACGAACGGAAAAACCACGGTAACGGCACTTGTAGGGGAAATGCTGAAAACTGAATACAGGGATGTTCATGTGGTTGGAAACATAGGAGAGCCGTATACCGCAGAAGCACTTAATACAAAGGATGAGTCGGTTACCGTGGCAGAGGTAAGCTCCTTCATGCTGGAAACCATAAGCGAATTCAAGCCGCATGTAAGCGCGATACTTAATATCACTCCCGATCATCTGGACAGGCATCTGACCATGGCCAATTATATCAGATGCAAGGAGGCAATAACCTTAAACCAGACAGAAGAGGATTTTGTAATACTCAATCTTGAGGATGACGAGCTTAAGAAATTTTCGGAAAAAAGGGAGCTTAAAGCCGGGGTCATATGGTTTTCCTCAAAGAAAAAGCCCGAGAGCGAGGGATTTTATTTAAACGGCGAGGACATCATGTACTTCGACGGAAGCAACGATAAAAAGCTTATAAACATTCATGAGCTCCAGATACTCGGCACACATAATTATGAGAATGCCATGGCTGCCGCCGCTGTTGCCCTTAAAATGGGAGTGAGTCTTGAAAAGATAAAAAAAGCGCTCAAAGCATTCAAAGCTGTTGAACACAGAATAGAATTTGTAAGGGAACGCTGTAAGGTGAAATATTATAACGACTCAAAGGGTACAAATCCGGACGCTGCCATTCAGGCACTGAAAGCCATGCCGGGGCCAACACTTCTTATTGCCGGAGGCTATGACAAGCACAGCGAATATGATGACTGGGTAAAGCTTTTTGCAGGCAAGGTGAAAAAGCTGGTGCTTCTGGGACAGACCAGAGACAAGATAAACGAGTGCTGCAGGAAATACGGATTTGATGACATTGCCTATGTGGAAGATATGAGCGAGGCTGTAAAAACCTGTGCCTCATATGCCGACGAAGGTGATTATGTTCTTTTAAGCCCGGCGTGTGCAAGCTGGGGTATGTTTAAAAACTACGAGGAACGCGGAAAAATATTCAAGGAATGTGTAATGGAGCTTTGAACTTAAGCCGGAGAAATTTTTCCGGCGATTTCCGCGCGGAAGGGAAGTATCATGAGGGAAGGAGCTGCCTTAAGAAAGCCTAAGGAACAGGCTGAAAGGCAAACCGGACACAACCGAATAAACAGCTCTCAGGTCTTAAGACGCACTGATATGCTTCAGGGTGGTGTGGTTTCTGTGCGGACTGATAAGGTTAAAGCTGCAGCTTCCGGACAGAAAAAAAACCGAATATACTTTGATTACAGCTTATTCTGCGCAGTGCTTCTCATGTTTGCAATAGGACTGATAGTAATATATTCAAGCTCTCAGTACATGGCACTTCAGGAAAAAAATGATGCTGCATTTTACATGCAAAAGCAGCTGAAATACGGCTGTGCAGCTCTGATAGCAGGGCTTATCACAACCAGAGTCGATTATAAAATACTGAAAGGACCGTTATCGCAGATAGGATATTGGGGCTGTATAGCACTTTTGCTTGTGACAATCATAAGCGGCATTGCATCACACGGAAAGACCAGATGGATGGCGTTTATGGGAAGAAGTTTCCAACCTACGGAATTTGCAAAAATAGGACTGATACTTTTTTTTGCCACATATGTCGCTCAACGCGGCACAAACATGAATAAACCTAAATATATTTGGCGTTCCATATGCATAGGAGCACTTCCGGCGGTGATAATCGCTTCACAGAACATAAGCTCCGGCGTGATAGTTGTCATGATGACGACGATAATGCTTTTTGTGGCGATAGATAATTATAAAGCCTTTTATGGTCTGCTTGCATTAGCCGCGGCAGTTGTGGCGGGACTGAAACCGGCACTTCATTATCTGATAATACATATGGGAATAACGGAAAGCCCGTCAAAGTATTATCTTAAGAGAATAGTCGGCTGGGCAGCTCCGGAAATATTCAGCACTGATGCCTATCAGACGGTTCAGGGTCTGTATGCAATAGGCTCAGGCGGCATAATCGGACACGGACTGGGAGACAGTATACAGAAATACGGAGCTATTCCGGAGGTACAGAATGATATGATTTTCACTATTGTCTGTGAGGAGTTCGGAGTTCTGGGGGCGGCCTTTATAATACTTCTGTATATATACATACTTTACAAAATCTATAATATAGCGGTCAATGCAAGAGACCTTTTCGGAACTATGATATGCACGGGTGTTATGGCACATCTGGGGCTTCAGGCAGTGCTCAATATAGCAGTAGTAACTGCCGTGATTCCGAATACCGGAGTTACGCTTCCGTTTATAAGCTACGGAGGCTCTGCCATCATATGCACGATGCTTGAGATAGCTCTTGTACTGAATGTTGCAAAGAGGATAAAGGTATAGACAGGTTCGAAAAGCAAAACTCAGATTATATAAAGAAAAGGAAAATCAAGCACTGGCTTATGGTGCTTGTTTTTCTTGTTGCAGTGCTGATTCTTATAAAGACAGAAATAACCACTGTCACGGTAAAGGGAAATCTGAAATACTATACCGAGGAACAGGCAGAGGAGCTTGTATTCGGCAAATACTGGGACAGAAACACGCTTTTATGCTTTATAAAGAGCTTGGGAAAAACTAAAAAAAGCTTTCCTTTTATTTCGGATTACAAAATAAATATCACAGGGCCTGCAAGCTGTGAGCTCATCATATATGAGAAAAAACCGGTCGGCTGCATAAAATATATGAGCAGCTATATGTATTTTGATAAAGACGGAATAATGATAGAAAGCTATGCAGACCGACTTGATAAGGTACCGGAAATAAGCGGGGTAAGCTTTGGCTTTATAGTGCTGGGACAAAAGCTTCCGGTAGAAAGCAATGCAATCTTCACGGATATTATGAATGTTACACAGCAGATGAACGAGAAAAACCTGGATTGCGAGAGCATAAAATTTGATGAATTTGACAATATCACACTGATTCTTGACGGCGGGGATATAGATGTATATATAGGCCAAAATGATTATCTTGAGGTGAAAATCAACGCCCTTTACGACATGCTGCCGAAAATAGAAGAAAAAGGGCTTAAGGGGACTCTGGACTTAAGCAATTATACTGACAGGGATAAGGATGTATCGACCATATTCAAGGTGAGAGAATAGAATCTGAAAATAATAATGAGACATCGGTTTTAAAACATCATAAAATCGTAAGCTAAGCCTTTCAAAATCGCTTGAAAAAAGATGTCAAACGGCTTATATTTAATAAGAATATATATGAAGGGGACATCCAAATGTTAGAGATAGTAGTTCCGGATAATGAACCAGCAGCTAAGATTGTTGTAGTCGGTGTAGGCGGCGCAGGAAATAACGCCGTGAACCGAATGATCGACGAGAATGTCGCCGGTGTTGAATTTATAGGTGTAAATACAGATAAGCAGGCTCTTACGCTTTGTAAAGCTCCGACAGCCATGCAGATAGGAGAAAAACTCACAAAAGGACTCGGCGCGGGAGCAAGACCCGAGGTGGGAGAAAAAGCAGCCGAAGAAAATGCAGATGATATCCAAAGCGCATTCAAGGGTGCAGACATGGTATTTGTCACCTGCGGAATGGGAGGCGGCACAGGAACCGGTGCAGCTCCTGTTATCGCAGGCATTGCAAAGGACATGGGCATACTTACAGTCGGCATAGTCACAAAGCCCTTCAGATTTGAGGCAAAGCAGAGAATGCAGAATGCCACACAGGGCATAGAGAATTTAAGAGAGCATGTGGACTCTCTGATTGTCATCCCCAACGATAAGCTTTTGGAGCTTGTTGACAGACGCACTACCATGCCCGAGGCACTTAAAAAGGCAGATGAAGTTCTGCTTCAGTCCGTGACAGGCATTACGGATCTTATAAATCTGCCCGGAATTATAAATCTGGACTTTGCCGATGTTCAGACAGTTATGAGAGACAAGGGCGTAGCCCACATCGGAATAGGCAAGGCGAAGGGAGACGATAAGGCACTTGATGCCGTCAAGCAGGCAGTAGCCTCACCGCTTCTCGAGACCTCCATAGAGGGAGCTTCGGATGTTATCATAAGCGTAAGCGGAGACATCGGTCTTATCGAGGCCAGCGAGGCGGCAAGCTTTGTAGAAGAGCTCGTAGGAGAAAATGCCAATGTTATCTTCGGCGCAAAGTATGATGAAAAGGCGCAGGATGAGTGCACCATAACTGTTATTGCCACCGGTATCGTCGAAAATGCTCAAAAGCCGGCAGCCAACCAGAAGGTGACAAGAAACCTTTTCGGAGGAACATCCGGATATGCACCTCAGCCTAAGACAAGCTTTACGCCGTCAGAGAATCCTACAATAAAGAGAAATGACGGCATTCAGCTGGGATGGGGCAATGCCTCTGCGGGAGGCTATCAGCAGAATCCGCCCAGGCAGCAGTATGCGCAGGAAGAAGCTCAGCCTCAGCAGCCTCAGAAGGAATATCCGTTCAGACCTCAGATGAATAAAGAGATGACTATAGACATCCCTGATTTCTTAAAAAACAGAAGATAAAACATTTTAAGGAAGAAGATACAGAGAAATGAAGAAGTATAATGTTGCCATTTTGGGAGCGACCGGTGCAGTAGGTCAGGAAATGATAAAGGTTCTTGCAGAATACAAGATTCCGGTTGAAAGACTTCTGCCGCTTGCATCGGCTAAGAGTGCAGGCAGGGAAATAGAGTTTAACGGCGAAAAGATAAAGATAGAGGAAGCCACCGAGGAAAGCTTTAAGGGCATGGACTTCGTTCTTGGTGCAGTTAAAAATCCGATGTCCAAGAAGTTTGCTCCGGCCATAGTTAAAGCAGGAGCAGTATACATTGACAACAGCTCAGCCTTCAGAATGGACCCGGAAGTTCCGCTTGTAGTTCCGGAGATAAACGGGGACGATGCTCTTAAGAATAGCGGAATCATTGCTAACCCCAACTGTTCGACAATTATAACACTTATGGCGGTTGCAGGAATTGCAAAGCTTTCACCAGTCAAGAACATGATTGCTGCCACATATCAGGCAGTGTCCGGAGCCGGAAAAGACGGCTTTGATGAGTTGGAAAATCAGACAAAAGCAATAGTAAACGGCGGTGAGATTGTTTCAAAGGTATTCCCTACACAGATTGCCATGAATGTCATTCCGTTTATCGGAGGCATGCTGGATAATCTGTATACTGATGAGGAAATGAAGATGCAAAATGAGGGACGCCGCATTCTTCATCTGCCGGAGCTTAAGGTGACCTGTACCTGCGTAAGAGTTCCGGTAATGCGCTCACACTCCATAGCAGTTACGGTGCGCACTGAAAGAAAGCTCAGCATTGAGGAAGCTAATGAAGCTATTAAGAGCTATCCGGGTGTAAGACTCATCGAAGATTATGAGGGACGCTGCTATCCGACACCGCTTGACACAAGCGACCAGGATATTGTCTGGGTCGGCCGTGTAAGAGAAGATCTTACTGATGATAACGGGCTTACGCTCTGGTGCTGCGGAGATCAGGT
The DNA here is from genome assembly GCA_963598245.1 of Lachnospiraceae bacterium. Taxonomy (GTDB): domain Bacteria; phylum Bacillota; class Clostridia; order Lachnospirales; family Lachnospiraceae; genus Avilachnospira. The sequence goes on from CAVBSU010000019.1 coordinate 25,224, forward strand.
CAGAAAGGGAGCAGCCAGCAATGCTGTTCAGATAATGAAGCACATAATAGAAAATCAGTGATGAGTATAAACCTTGCCTGAGAGCATGGGATAAAATAAAAACTGTCTTGCGATATTTTCTGCAAGACAGTTTTTTAATATATTTTCAACAAAAGGATTTGTTGTAGTTGTACAAAATTAAGGTATTGCAAAAAATGCATTCGATGATACAATATAAACACAATGTCGATTGTCGACAAAACGCTATATGAATTAAGGCCGAAAACAAAAGAATGTTTCAAAATGCAGCTGTATTTCGGTTCAAAAAGGATGCTTAAATCGAAAGGAGTACCTAAATCATGAAACTTATGCACACAAAATTGCCCGATTTCCTTAAGAAGGCAGTGGCTGCCGGAAAGAGACTCAACCCTGACACAGAGGTTACGATCGAGGGTTTTGAGAGCATGAAGTCAGCAAAGCTTGCTTCACTGAGAGTCGGAAGAATCGAAGAGGAGATTCTTGAGCTTACAAGCGGAAATCCAAAAATCAAGAAGATTGAGATTCAGATGATACCGAGAGTTGCCGAAACTATCAATACCGTTATAATCAAGGGCGTAGAGGCAGACGGAAGCTGCCCGAAAGCAATCATGGATACCATGTTCCTTACAGTACCCGGCGAAGAGGTATATCTTGAGGGCGTAGGCGAAATCAGCGACAGAAGAGCACCATTGGATTGATAAAGAGAAGCGAGGTACATAAGAGATGAAGTTAAAGTATAGAGTAATCAAAAGAGGCGCAGCAGACGGACTTGTACCATTTCCGCTTGTATACATTGACAAAAAGGATGTAGAGGCATGCGGTCTCACATATCTTGAGGCATTCACGAAGCTCGCAGAGGTATTCAAGGATGACTGTGCTGCAGCAGATATTATTGACACAGAGTCTGTAACAGTAAGCTCAGACGGAATCATGGGCGATGCAGCAGTAGTAGCATTCTGCTCTATTGACCATGGCAAGATCAATAAGGACTTCGGATTTATCAATGTAAGTGAGCATCCGTACTATCCCGAAATCGTAAAGGACGAGCCTCATATGAAGCAGTGGAGCTCAGAAGGATTTGCAGGAAAGAGACTCTACAGAGGACCTAATGCGACAGACAGAGGATTCAGAAATGTTCATAATGAGAACATGACTATGACCGGACGCATTGCAAACAATAATACAGGTTCAGAGATGATGAACCTTGTAGAAATGACAGAGGTTCTTGTACCATGTTTCGGAATGAACCAGATTATGAAGGACGGCGATGTTCTTGTAGGTGTTGCAGGAGCTGAGGTTTCAGTCGGTATCGGAATGGTTGTAAGAGAACACAGAGGAAGAATTTTCGACTGGTCATACGGCGCAGGACAGACAGCACATAACTCCGGTGAGTATGCAAAGACAGTAAAGAGTGATTATCCTGCTATTGTAGCACCTAAGAGCGTACATGCCGCACATGTTCTCAAGGCTCTTGATGCAGGTCTTGTAGTAGGTAAGGATCTCGGATGTTCACCTGTAAACCTTGCGGTTGCACATACTGGAGGATATGAGATTGCACTTGATAATATCACAGAGAGAGCATGGGTAGAGCTTGAGAGCGTAGGCTGTAAGAAGGCTGATTTTGAGAAGCCGTCACCAAAGCTTTCAAAGGAAGAGATTATTGCAAAGGCTGATGAAATTCTTCCGGGTATGCCTACAGGAAAGATCTACAAGTCAGCTGATATTGTAAATGTTGAGTATCTTGAGGTTTGATTAAGCTTCGAGGCTGACACAGCAGGTGTCATGCCGATCAGTTTCATATAGCTTTAGATTTATCACCGGCTGTAACATATAAATCAGCCGGTGATTTTTTTAAGAGCTCGAATAAACACTCTTACATATCCGGAAATCTGCTCTTCCAAAATCTTTCCGTGCTGTGGCTAAAAAGCTATAAGAAAATAAATTTAAAAATTTTTGGGTCAATCACAAAAGTTGTGGGATGAAGGATTTCTGATGTAGGGTTTCCGGCT
>CAVBSU010000020.1:0-27174 GCA_963598245.1 Lachnospiraceae bacterium
GTCTTAATAGCTTCTGCAGCTCTGTCAAGTAAATGCTTTGTCTTGCCTTTTCCCTTGCTGCCAACGATTAACTGTACCATATAAAACCTCCTCAAAAAAGAGTCATCTTTTTTATTTAATTATATTACACCCTAAAATCTTTATCAAGGACATTTGAAATTGATTACCCTAAAAATCATATTCGTTATTCACTGCTTTTTTCGCACAGAGTCCTCATCGAAGAATACAGATCTTCATATGTCGGTGCATTAAAAATTATTGAAATATATTCATTGTCACTCAAGCCGGTTTCTCCAAGTACGAGACAAAATCCGGCTGCACTGGTATGCCCCGTTTTTCCTGCAACAATCTGCATATTTTCCGCAAACGAAAATTTTTCATTGTAGAAACCGTTGCCGCTCTCCCAAATTGCCTCACGCTGCGGATTCTTTGAACCTTCCGAGGTGTTCAGAATACAGGAATAAACCTTTGTTCTGGATATATCTCTGAACTCCTCATGCTTCATGGCCTCGTTAAAAATCAGATACATATCGTAAACCGTAGTATAATGATTTTCATCCGGAAGTCCGTGCGGGTTTGTAAAGTTAGAATGTGTAGCACCGAGTTTTTTGGCTTCCAAATTCATAAGCTTTGCAAAATCAGCTACATCCCCGCCTATGTGTTCGGCAATAGCTACGGCAGCATCATTTCCGCTGGGCACCATCAGGGCGTATAAAAGCTCTCTGAGCGACAGTGTATCACCAGGCTCCAGATCTGCCATAGATGAGCCGTTCACCGTAATATTGGAGGATTCCGGGACTGTTACTATATCGTCAAGGTTTCCTCTTTCAAGAGCTATGAGACAGGTGAGTATTTTAGTAGTAGATGCCGGATAGACCTTTTCATAAATATTGTGCTGTGAAAGGACTTCTCTCTCACCCAGGGAAAACAGACCGAAGGCTCCGGCATTCACGCCGTCAACATCCCTGTCGGTATCTTCATCAGCTACGCAAAGCTCCTCTGAAAATCCGCCAAACCTTATTCCGTTACTGTCTGCAATAAGCCCCGACAGGCCTTCATCAGGAAATGTATATGCATTCTGAAAGCTTTCTTTACCGCATCCGGTACACAGAAGGATAAAAAAGACAGTGCCGAGTAAAAATGAATAAATCCGAAACTTATGATTCACGCCACTCAAGCTCCCCGTTTCCAAGCGCAAGTATCAAAAGCTCGGCTGTGGCCAGATTTGTTGCGACAGGAATGTTGTATACATCACAGAGTTTAATAATGTCATTGACATTCGGTTCATGAGAGACTGTTTTTTCGGGATCTCTTAAGAATATGACCATGTCCATCTCATTATTGGATATCTGAGCAGCCATTTGCTGCTGACCTCCCAGATTCCCGGGAAGAAACTTGTGAATATGCAGATTGGTAACATCCTCGATAAGCCTGCCGGTAGTAGCTGTAGCGTAAAGCTGATTTTTAGCCAATATGCTCTTATATGCTATACACAGATCCTGCATAAGTTTTTTCTTTGAATTATGAGCCACAAGTCCAACATTCATATTTCATACCCCGCTTCTATTCTTTTGTTTGATATCCGACATTCAGCACAAGCCCGACAGCAATATATAATGCCAGTAATGACGAGGCTCCTCTGCTTATAAACGGAAGCGTCACGCCGGTATTCGGGAAAATCGCCGTGGCAACGGCAATATTTGTAAATGTCTGGAAACCTATCCAGACAGCCACTCCTGTACACAATGCTGTTCCGGCAAGATTTTTTGCCTTGGCTGCTATCAATAGAATAACCAAAATAACCGCAAAATACAAGAAAAGTATTAAAAGACAGCCTCTAAAGCCTAACTCTTCCCCTATTATGGCAAAAATAAAGTCGGTATCCTCTTCTATAAGAAAATTTCCTGATTTAACAGAAATTATATCAGTATTATTAAGTCCTTTCCCGAAAAAGCCGCCTGATCCTATGGCCATTATGGAATTATTTTGCTGAAAAAAGGTATCTGAGTACTGATCCGGATATAAAAGTCCCAATATTCTGTTCTTCTGATATTCCTTTATAAAAGGAATAAGATGATAATTATCAGTCTTGAACAGAAATATCACAAGCCAGACCAGAAATATCGCTGTTCCGGAAAAAAGAGCAATCAGCTTAACACTCAAGCCGGATGTGCAAAGCATTATGGCAAAGATAACAGCAATAATAATAGTAGTGCTGAGATTAGGCTCTGCAAATATAAGCAGCATCGGCACGCCTACAAGCACCGCCATAAGAATAATAGTTTTAAACTCATTAAGCTTAGCCTTGTTTTTCTCAAAAAATGCTGCAAAAAAAAGTATCAGTCCGACCTTTGCAAATTCAGCCGGCTGTATCTGACCTATAACAGGAAGTACTATCCACCTTCCGGCGCCTTTATGAACAACGCCCAAAAAAAGAACCAAAAGCAGAAGAACCAGCATGCCTGCATATATGTAATCAGAAAATTTAATCAGCTTATTATAATCAATAAATGATATCACGAGGCAGATTGCAAAACCTGCGAGAGAACCCAGAATCTGTCTTGATACTATTACACTGTCCATATTTGATGCAGAATAAAGTATTAAAATACCTATTGAATTAAGTATCAGAACTAAAAATACAAGCAGCAAATTATGAGTTCTCAATCTGTATTTACTGAACATGGCAAGTATACTCTCCCGATTTCAAAATGTCACGCATCCTTATCCGTCAACAACATTGGTGATGGAAATTCCGTGAGCATCACTGTTTATAATACTCGGAAGATCGATTGCACCATAATAATAATCATACACCCGTCTTGCAAGCCGTGCTGAATTTCCTGATGAATATGAGAACGGCATAACTACGGTGCAGGCTATCTCAGGATTACTATAAGGGGCATAGGAAATAAATTCTCCGTGATTTCCTCTCGTTTTTACCTCTTCGGCAGTACCTGTTTTTCCTGCCACATCTACTGTATCCCAGTTTTGGAATACACCCTTTGCAACGCCTGTGGTTATAACGCTTCTCAAACCTGTGCGAACTGCTTCCCAGGTGCTGTCGGAAAGCTCTACAGTATCTATCTGCTCAGCAGAAAATTCCCGAATAAGTTCTCCGTTACAATCGGTTTCCTTATCAAGCAGGGAAAGGTTAAATAACTTTCCGGTTGCAAGCGCAGTTGTATATCTTGCAAGCTGTACATTATTAAAGGAGTTTGTACCCTGTCCGAAGGCGGATCTTTCAGGATCCGAGTCGGACATCTGAGGCTCCTTTTCATCTATCTGAATACCGCTTTTTCTGTCCAGCCCGAACATGCTTTCATATTTTTGAAGCATCTCAATACCGGTTGTGGTTGAATAAATCTGCTCGCCTGTAACCTCATCTGAAGTCATGGAAAGCCGGTGACCGTAATCGGCAAAGCAGAAGTTACAGGAATTTTCTATTGCGCCGGAAACTGTAAGCTCATGGTGTCCGGGAGAGCCTATCCAGCAATTTATGTTCGGTGTGACTTCTGTATATTTGCCGGTGCAGTTAACAAGATCCGTAAGTCCTATCGCACCTTCTTCCAGCACGGCAGCCGCCGTAAGCGGCTTAAGAGTTGAGCCGGGAGCCTTATTGGTCTGCGTGGCAGAATTTATTAACGGCAATGACTGGTCATTAAGGCATTTTCTGAAATAATTACTGTCATTTATTTTATTATTATCATAACCGGGATAAACAACCAGAGCTTTAATATTACCGGTATTTACATCGGTAATTACAACTGAACCCATGCAGGGATCCAGAGCCATCTGTGCAGGGGTAATATCTATGGATTTTATTCTTTCAATAAGGAAATAATAAGCATAGTCCTCATCACCGGCATCAAGCCCATTATAAAGCTCCTCATTAAATTCCAGAACACCCTGTTCATAAAGAGCCATGGAAAGCAGCCTGCCTGAAAGTCCGTTCTTATCAAAAAGCATGTATTTATAAACAAGCTTATCAAAGGCGGCTTCATCCTGTATGTGATTCTTTATATAGTCACATATGTTATTATATATATTTTCAGAATCCTGATAGGCTGATTCAGCATTGCTGTTAAGAGTCTCACCGGTCGTGACCCAACCCTCGGATATTCCGGAATAGAGATAATCTCTCAGTGAAATACTGTCATTTTTCCATGCAAGGTAGCTTTCAGAGTAGGTATCTATTTTAGAATTGTCCACTATTCCCACGCTGCTTTGCGCGAGGTATTCAAGTATATATGCCATATATGCCACATATTCGTTGGAAAGCTCTGACAAAGGCTGTGCCTTTGTATCTTTAAGCATGGCATATATATTTTCAACAGCTTCAGCCTTATGGCTTGTAAATGCTTCGGCAATCTGCGCTTCAGCCTTTCCGCGATTTTCCGTGTCGAAAAAGTGCGCTGTGTCAAGTATGTTATTATTGATAAACTGAAAAAATGCCGTATCTGAAGAAATTACAATATCAGATGCTCGAGCCGGTGTTTTTATCTCTGAAACCGGTGTATTGACAATCTTATTTGCAATAATACCGGCAAGCTGATATTCCAGTAGATGGTAGACAGCTATTTGCAGGTTCTGGTCTATGGAAAGATATATATCATTGCCGGCAGACGGAGCTGTTTCACTGATAGTCTGGAGTACCTGTCCGTTGCTGTCTACATATATATCCCGTTCCCCTTTGATACCGTGAAGCTCTTCCTCCATGGTTTTTTCTATGCCGGTTGCTCCGACAGAATCTGTTATCTCATAATCGGAATAGCTGTTCTGAAGCTCTTTCAGAGTATTCTCATCCTGTATGGCTCCGGTATAACCGATAATATGTGAAAAATATTTTGCATTATTATATCGTCTTATATAAGATTCCTCTACATTGGCTCCCTTAAGCTCCCACTGATTTTCCAAAAGCTCAGCCATACATTCCTCACTTATATCATAGGATATGGTGCTGGTTTCATATCTCTGGAAGGCGGTCTGACGCAGGGTGAACAGTATTTTTATCATATCAAGAACTGTCTCGGCATTAGGCACAACAGGATTATTGTTTTCATCCTTTACAGCCGTAAAGGCATAATCAGAGGCTTTTTTTGACACTATATCAGCCGCCGAAACATTGGTAGGATTGCTGACTTGTCCATCACTTCCTGTTTTATCCAAATCAGACATCTTGCAGTTATATACTGAAGCGAGAAATCTTTTTCTGGCGCTTTCAGAGCTTGAAGTATAGTAGTAATTTCCGAGAGCATCCATATCTATCTCGAACTTTGAAGTAATAACCGAATCATGCTTTTCCAAAATTGTAGCCAGCTTGTAAAGCATGAGATTTCGGTCATTATAATTTGTGTATGAGCCGTCATCTGATATTACAACATTGTAGGACAGCTTATTATATGCAAGAAGATTTCCGTTGACATCGTAGATATTGCCTCTTGTTCCGGGAGTCTTTATCGTACGCTCTATTCGGTTTATAAAATCCTTGGTGTATTCATCTCCGTTTACAACCTGCAGAGTATAAAGTTTATTAAGCACAATAAAAAAAAGCACGGCAAAAAGGACGCCGACGGATATGATTCTTATCTTGTACGGACGCTCAAGCCTGTCCTTTAATATTTCAAAAAAAATCTTTAATTTATCACGCAACATTTTGTCCTCTGATATTATCCAGTTTATCCAGTGTTCTGTTGGTATTAAGGAGTATTCTGTATGCCAGCAATGCAATCAGTGTCGTAAAGAAAATTTCCGGCAAAATTACATTTTTCAGAGAATAGTCAAGATGGACATATCCCAAAGTGAAAAATCTGTAACACAGTATCGCAAGATTATAAAATAATTCATTTACAACACAGATAATAAGCGGAAATATAAGGGAATCATTTTTTAACTGATTTGAAAATAATCCGCTGAAAAATCCCAAATAGCTGAAAATCAATATAAATATTCCAAAGGGCTGAGAATAAAAAAGATCCATCAGCAGTCCGGCGAAAATGCCGCAGACAATACCCGTTACAGAGCCGTAGATGTATCCGTAGGAAAAGGTAATTATAAGTATGAGATTTGGTGTGGCATAAAGAAAGTCAAGTACGGGAAATACACAGGTTTGCATAAGGAACGCAGCCAAAACCAAAATAAAATATACAACTATCCTTTTTATTAAGATGCCTAACTTCAAACTGACTTATGTTCCTTCTTTTATCAAGATTTATTCTTCCGTATTTACAAGACCTGTATCCGTTTTAATAGTAGTTATGATAAGAACTTCTTTTATTTTATCAAAATCCGCCACCGGTATAAGCTTTCCGGATTTTGTAAGGTGTTGACTGTCAATGTTTATATCCGTAGCATATCCCACCAATATTCCGGGAAGATATTTAGTGCTTAAAGATGATGTGACTACTGCATCTCCGTCATTAAATACAGCATCCTTACTGATGTTGCTGATATCTATAGTGCCGTCCTCATAGGATGTGAGATTTCCCTTCACAAGGCATGCATCACCGCTGTATTGGGATTCACAGTAAACATTTGATTCATCATCTATAATAGATCTGACTGTGCAGTAATTGGCACCAACCTCTGTCACTATCCCGACAAGTCCTCCGCCGCATATGACATTCATATTTTTTTGAATGCCGTCTGCAAGTCCTTTATCAAGACGAAAGAATCTGAACCATTTTTGGGAATCCTTTGCGATAACTCTGGCGGCCACCTTGGGATACTGCATGTAGTCCTGATCCAGCTTATAAAGCTCCCGCAGGCGTGAAAGCTCTGAGGTTTCCGTCCTCAGCCGGTTATTCTCCTCAGTAAGCTCGGCAATTTCGGCTTTAAGCTTTTCATTTTCCCTGTAAGCAGAATGCAGGTGACGGTTTTCTTCTATATTTGACGCAACAGCACTGCCAAAGCTGCTTATTGCGCTTTGAACCGGAGTAAGCACAAGACCGGCATATTTCCTTGCAGGATCCAGAAAAGAATTCTGCATTGTGCTGATCAAAATCAGAAATGCACAGGCTATGGTGACAACCATAAGAATATTTTTTGAAAATCTGTTATCCATATATTTCTTTTCTAAAATAAATCCTCTTCAAGAAAGCTTATATATCGGTTGTCTCCTATTATCACGGAATCCTTAAGCGGAACATTCATTATAATTCCAAGCTGTCTTATATTTTGCATGAGATGAATATCATCCGCGCTTGGAGTAGGATCACCGCTAGGATGATTGTGGACAAGAATAATACCGGCTGCATTATATTTCAACGCCGTCTTGAAAACCTCTCTGGGTGAAATGGCCGAATTACATATCGTTCCCTTGGAAATCATAATACTTTTAATAAGTGCATCTTTGGAACTTAAAAGCATTATATGAACTTCTTCCTCAGACTTATGACGAAGATATTCCATATAATAGTCGGCTACGGTCTGAGGATTTCTTATATCCAGATAATCTCTTGCTCTGGCTCTGGAAATGCGTTTGGCAAGCTCTGAAATGCATGCAAGCTGTATCAGCTTCACTCTTCCCACGCCCTTAAAGCTCATGAGCTCTCTGCTGTCGGAATCCATAAGACCGTTTAAACCTCCCAAAGCATTTAATATGCTTTCAGAAAGCTGAACAGCCGATATTCCGGAACAGCCTGACTTTATAATGACAGCCATAAGCTCGGCATCCGAAAGTGATTCCGAACCGTAAGTTTCGCACTTTTCGTAAGGCCTTAAAGGAGTTTCTTGACAAACACTGTCTTTTTTATGCATTAAAATAACCGCTGACCGGAAAACTATCTGTTATATTAGCATAAACATGAAAAGAATAAAGTATGTCAGCATTTTTTTAAACCATTCGTAAGACTTATCTGTCTTAAGTGCTGCTTGCTTTGTGCCCTGCTGCATCAGCGTGAAGCAATCCGTCATTTTTATACTGTGTGTTGTCTGCGAATTCACAGGCAGGGAAGTTTACTTCAGAAGTCCGTCATCAATAAGCTGCTGAACGCTTTTGAGTATTCCCAGCTTTCCGTGCTCATAGGTGAGCCCGCCCTGGAAGAATACGGTATAGGGTTCTCTTAACGGACCGTCCGCCGAAAGCTCTATGGAAGATCCCGCAATAAAGCATCCGTCTGCCATTATTACATCACTCTCATATCCCGGCATAGGCGCAGGTTCTGGTTTCACATGTGCATCCACAGCGGAGGCAGCCTGTATTCCGCGACAGAAGGAAATCACCTTGTCTGAGGAGCCCAATGTTATGGACTGGATAATATCATGTCTTATTTCATCAGGAGAAGGAGATACCTTAAAACCAAGCTTTTCGTATATATAAGAAGCATATATTGCAGTTTTGATGGCATTTCTTGTCACGGATGGCGAAAGAAAGGTTCCCTGATAGAGCAGTCTGTTGTTCCCGAGTGACGGGCCTAATTCCTTTTCAAGCCCCGGACCTGTCAGTCTGGCTGCGGCATTTGCAACACATTCCTCAGTGCCTGCTATATAACCTCCTACCGGGGCAATGCCTCCTCCGGGATTTTTAATGAGCGAGCCAACAACCATGTCGGCCCCGAATTCTGACGGCTCATGAAGCTCGGTATATTCACCGTAGCAGTTATCTACCAGTACAATCACATCATGTTTAATGTCTTTTATAAATTTAATAAGCTCTGCTATCTCCGCAATAGAAAATGTGCGCCTGTCAGCGTAACCGCGGCTTCGCTGAATTTCGATAAGTCTGGTTCTGTCATTTATAGCCGCCCTTATGCCGTCAAAATCAAAGCCTCCGTCCGGCAGCAGGTCTGTATAGTTAAAATCCACTCCGTATTCCTTAAGAGAGCCTCTTGTTTCCACTATGCCGATAACAGATTGAATTGTATCGTAGGGAATTCCGACCGGGGAAAGAATTTCATCTCCGGGCCGCAGGTTTCCGAACAAGGCCACCGTAAGCGCATGGGTTCCGCAGACCAGCTGACTTCTCACCAGAGCATCCTCTGTTTTAAATATTCTTGCATAAACCTCTTCAAGCTTATCCCGCCCCAAATCATTATAGCCGTAGCCGGTGGTTTCAAGCATGCACGGTGCCGATATTCCGCTGTCCTGCATGGCCTTTATAACTTTAAGCTGATTGTATTCGCAAATTCTGTCAATGTCAGCATGTCTTCCGGCTGCTTTCTCACAGGCATACTCATGAAGCTTATACACATCATCGCATATTCCGAATTCTCTATAAATATTTTCTGATAGCATCAAACGGGTCTCCTTTATCTATATCTATCCAAATAGTATTTTTTTCACGCTTAAACCAGGTGAGCTGTCTTTTTGCAAAATGTCTGGTGTTTATTTTTATGGCTTCTTTTGCTTCCTCAAGTGAGCATTTCCCGTCGAGATATAAAAGCATTTCCTTATATCCTATGCCCTGACCGGCCGTGGAATTTATATTAAGTCCGTCAAGCTTTAATCTTCGACACTCATTTTCAAGACCTGCTTCAATCATTTTGTCAACGCGTTTGTTTATGCGTTCATAAATGCCTTTTCTGTCTCCGTAAAGCACAAAAAACTTGAGATTATAAGGGGGATTTTCTTTTTTCTTCCTTTCCTCCTCATTATGGGTTTGTATGCTGTAGCTATGAAAATGCTTGAATTCCAATGCTCTTATAACTCGCTTCATATTGTTAAGATCTATGGTTTCGTAGGATTTCGGATCCTCCCTGTAAAGAAGCTCAAGCAGCTTTAAGCCACCCTCTTTTTTATATAAAGCTTCAAGCTTTTTTCTGTACAGTCCGTTATCTTCCTTACTCTGCTCATCCGTAAAATCTATGTCATAAATAAGAGCCTGAATATAGAAGCCGGTACCTCCGCATATAATGGGAGTATGTCCTCTTTCATATATGCCGCGCATTGCTGTCTTTGCCATTTTTTGAAAAACAGCCACATTATAGTCCTTGTTTATATCAATAACATCTATAAGATGATGAGGTACACCCTGCATTTCTGCCAGAGAAACCTTGGCGGAGCCTATGTCCATTCCCCTATACACCTGTATGCTGTCAGCAGATATAACCTCTCCTCCAATGACTTTGGCAAGCTTTATGGCAGCATCGCTTTTTCCCGTGGCCGTGGGGCCGGCAATGATTATTAAATCTTTCTTCTGGTTATTTGTCATTACACAATTCTCTTAAAAAGCCTGTCCAAATCATATTTTGACCATTTTATAATTGTGGGTCTTCCGTGAGGGCATGCATACGGATTATCAAGCGTAAGCAGCTCTTCTATAAGCGCCTTCATCTCTATTTCCGAAAGCTTATTATTTCCCTTTACAGCCGCTTTGCAGGACATTGAAGCTATCTTATCCTTTAAAAGCTCTGAGCCAAGCTTATTCGATTCTTCAAATATATGCTCGATAATATCCTTAAGAAGCTCAAGCTCACCTATTTCCGGCAGGTTTGACGGAACAGCTCTTACTACATAATCTCTGTCACCGGCATATTCTATCTCATATCCTGCCTCGAAAAATAAATCTATATTTTTATCTAAAAGTGCCGCTTCCTTAGCCGAAAGTGTAAGAACTACAGGAGGATAAAGCATCTGTGATGTAACCTCATGATTATCTATAAGCTTTACAAAACGCTCATAATTAACCTTTTCGTGTGCGGCATGCTGGTCAATGACATACATTTCGTCATTGTATTCTATAATCCAATAGGTATCAAAAACCTGACCTATCAGCTTGAAATAAGGCGCATTTTTCTTTTGAAGAAAAGCTTTGTCATCTGTCCTTTTTCGCAGTGCATCGGCATTTTCAATCTCAGCTGCATTTATCATCTCTGATATAGAGCTTACATAATCATACTTTCTGTTTGTCTCAAAGGGCTCCGCCTTAAAGCTTTCATTTTTTTGTTCAAAAGACTTTGCTTGAAAGTTTTCGCCTTTTGTTTCACAGACACCTGTTGATCCTTCAGGCTTTCTTTGTAAATCTGCCCCCGCATCTATCACAAGCTCTGTATTTGATAAAGCCTTTTTAACGGCATCAAAAAGCGTATCATAGATGAGTGCGTTATCCGAGAAACGAACCTCTGTCTTTCTGGGATGAACATTGACATCTATTGCCTCAGGCTTCAGACGGATGTTGAGTGCAAACATGGGAAACCGATGCTGCATCATATATGCGCTGTATGCGTCCTCTGCAGCCTTTCGCAATATATCGGATTTTATGCATCTTCCGTTTACAAAAAATAATTCAAAATCTCTCTTGCTTCTGTTTACAACGGGCTTTGCCGCATATCCGCTTACGGTTATTCCATTATCTTCATAGTAGAGCTCTATAAGATTTTTGGCTGTCTGTGAGCCGTAAATAATATATATTACATCCTTTAATTTCCCGTTTCCGGAAGTATGCAGTATGTTTTTCCCGTCAACAGTAAGTGAAAAGCTGATTTCAGGATGCGCAAGAGCCATATTTTCAACAGCTGTAATAATATATGAATTCTCGACCTGAACCGATTTGAGAAATTGTCTTCTTACGGGCACATTAAGCAGAAAGTCTCTCACGATTACTGTAGTTCCGTCAGGTGCACCTATTTCTCTGTTTGCCCTCTCATATCCGTTATCTATTCTATAGTAGGTTCCGGAAAGCTCTTTTCCGGTCTTTGAAATCATTTCAACATTTGAAACTGCCGAGATTGATGCCAGGGCCTCACCTCTGAAACCCATGGTCATTATATGCTCTATATCCTCTGCCGTTCTGAGCTTGGATGTGGCATGGCGCACAAAAGCGACAGGAATGTCCTCCCTGTCGATTCCGCATCCGTCATCAGTCACTCTGATAAGCTCTAAGCCTCCGCCTCTAATCTCAACGCTTATGGCGGTCGGCCCGGAGTCAACAGCATTATCGCAGAGCTCCTTTACAACACTTTCCGGGCGCTCTGCAACCTCTCCTGCAGCTATCTTATCTATAGTCTCCTTGCTGAGAATATTTATCATTTCAGCTTCTCCTGAAGTTCATTTAAAAGAAACATTGCCTCCATGGGCGTGAGCTTATTTAAATCTGTATTGCGTATGCGCTCTGCTGTTTCATAAAGCATTCTTTCTGTATCAATGTCACATTTATATTCGTCATCCGTATTCTTGAGTGTATTTGCATTGACATAAATTGCTTCTTCTGAAACACAGGTCTCTGTTGATAACTTTTTAATTCTATTTCTGTTATCTGAGACAATATCCGAAAGACTGAGCTCATATGCGATTTCATCGGCTCTTTTTATAATATCCTCAGGTACTCCGGCAAGCCTTGCTACGGCAATTCCGTAGGACTTATCGGCACCTCCCGGAATTATTTTTCTTAAAAAAATAAGATCATTATCATTCTCCTTTACTGCTATACAGTAATTGTGAACGCCTTTAAGCTTTCCTTCAAGCTCGGTAAGTTCATGATAATGAGTGGCAAACAAAGCCTTGGCCCCGAGTTTTTTCTTATCGCTGATATACTCTACCACTGCCCATGCTATTGAAAGGCCATCATAAGTAGAGGTGCCGCGGCCTATTTCATCAAGGATAAGCAGGCTGTCTTTGGTGGCGTTTTTTAATATATTTGCAACCTCACTCATTTCAACCATAAAAGTGGACTGACCGCCGGCGAGATCATCTGATGCTCCTACTCTTGTAAATATTCTGTCGCAAACTGAAATATTTGCACTTCTTGCCGGAACAAAAGAACCTATTTGCGCCATGAGTGTAATAAGAGCTACCTGTCTCATGTAGGTAGACTTACCTGCCATATTGGGACCTGTTATAATAGCAACACGCTCGTTAGTATTATTCAGTGAGGTATTATTTGCAATAAAGGAACCGTCGTTCAGCATAAGCTCCACAACAGGATGTCTTCCGTCCTTTATTTCCATATGTCCCTGTGTGTTTATAACAGGGCATACATAATTATTTCTGGTTGCCACATATGAAAGAGAACACAGTACATCTATATACGCAACAGCGCCTGCCGTCTCCTGTATGCGAAGAGCCTCTTTGGAAATTTTATCAACTATCTCATTGAAAAGCTCATATTCTATTGAATTAAGCTTTTCATCCGCACCCAAAATGTCGGAGGAAAGCTCCTCAAGCTTTTCTGTTGTATATCTTTCTCCCGTAGAAAGAGTCTGTTTTCTTATAAAGTAATCAGGAACAAGCTCCTTATATGTATTTGTAACCTCTATGCAGTGACCGAAAATCTTATTGTACTTTATTTTGAGTGACTTAATGCCTGTCTTTTCGCGTTCTTCATTTTCAAGCTCCAAAAGCCACTTCCTGCCCTGAGTCTTGGAACTGCGGAGTCTGTCGACATCTTCATTATAGCCTGTTTTAATAATTCCTCCGTCTCTTAACGAAGCTGAAGCCTCAGAATCTATGGACATATCAATAAGCGCAAAGATATCAATAAGTGCATCCAGCTTTTCATAAATTTTATTTAAAAGTTTTGAGTCAAAGGACTTGATAAGCTGTTTTATGGCAGGAAGCATTTCTATGGACTGCTTAAAGGCTAAAACATCAAGCGGAGTCGCTCTTTTTGTACTGAATCTTGCCAACAATCTTTCAAGATCGTATACAGGTCTCAAATATTCCGTAAGCTCTTCTCTGTCTATAAATCTGTCATTAAGCTCTCTTATTGCATCCTGACGCAGCCTGATTTTTTCCTCCGATAAGAGAGGCTGTGATATGATTTTTCGTATAAATCTGGAACCCATGGCTGTTTTTGTTTTATCAAGAACCCACAGAAGTGTACCCTTTTTCTCCTTATCCCGCATGGATTCCAGAAGTTCGAGATTTCTCATGGTTGCAGTATCAATTACCATGTATTCCGATATATTGTAAGGCTTGAGCCTGGTTATGTATTCTACAGTAGAAAACTGGGTGTCATAAACATATTTAAGAACTGCTCCGGCAGAATGCATACCGGCACTCATAGCATCTATGCCGAGTGCGGATAAATTTGTACCAAAATGATCTGTCAGAAGCTTTATACATTTGTCGGAATTAAAATAATCTGACGGAGCATTACTTAAAGCAGTATTCCATCTGTCCTTTATAAGTGTCAAATCCGCTCCGCTCACTGCAAATTCATTATTATAAATAAGCTCCGAAGGCATAAAACGGTTAAGCTCATCATAAAGTTCCTTTAAGCTGTTTACCTCCGTGACAGAAAATTCTCCTGTGCTTACATCCACAGCCGAAATTCCGAAAACTCCGCATATATATGCGACACACATCAAATAATTATTTTTACTGTCATCAAGGGCATCATTTTCGGTAATTGTGCCCGGGGTAACTACTCTTATAACACTTCGCTTTACAAGTCCTTTTGCAAGCTTCGGATCCTCTACCTGCTCGCCTATGGCAACCTTATATCCTTTTTTAACAAGCCTTGAGACATAACTGTCTGCTGCGTGGAAAGGAATTCCGCACATGGGAGCCCGCTCATCTAAGCCGCAGTCCTTGCCGGTGAGTACCAAATCCAACTCTTCTGCACCTATTTTTGCGTCATCGAAGAACATCTCATAGAAATCTCCGATCCTGTAAAAAAGAATACAGTCCGGATATTCTTTTTTAGTTTCAAGATACTGCGCCATCATGGGCGACAACTTGGCTGTGCTCATTTAATCAACTATCTCTCCGATAAAATAAAATCCGCGGCATTCCCTAAGATAAACATTTTTTATACTTCCTATGACGGAAAAATTTCCTCCGGCATGCACAGTGGTTCCGCTTACAAGCTTTCCGCTTATGAGTGTTTGATCATATTCACTGACTTCCTCAAAAAGTACGGGGAGTGTTTTCCCGGTGTATTTCGAAAGATTTTCCGCCACAATGGAATTTTGCAGCGCTAAAAGCTTATCAAAGCGGCACTTAACCACATCGGCATCTATTTGATTTTCATATGCGGCAGCCGGAGTTCCTTCACGCTTTGAATATATAAAGGTATATGCCGCATCGAAACGAACATTTCTTACAACATCAAGAGTTTCTGAAAAATCCTCTTCACTTTCTCCCGGAAATCCGACAATGATGTCAGTGCTTAAGGATATATCAGGCATGGCTTCTTTAAGCTTTTCTGCTCTTTTCAGGAAGGTTTCCTTATCATAGTGACGGTTCATTCTTTTTAATACGGCATCAGAGCCTGATTGTACAGGCAGATGAAACTGACGGCATACCTTTTTTGAAGAAGCCATTACCTCAATAAGTTCATCCGAAAGATCCTTTGGATGGGAGGTCATAAATCTTACCCTTTCTATGCCTGTTTTACATGCAAGCTCATCTACTTTTGCTAAAAGCTCGGGAAATTTAATTCCTCCGTCATAGGAATTTACATTCTGTCCCAAAAGCATTATTTCCCTTACTCCATCGGAAGCAGCTTTTTTTATCTCCTCATAGATATCCTCAGGCTTTCTGCTTTTCTCACGCCCTCTGACATACGGAACTATGCAGTAAGAACAGAAATTATTGCATCCGAACATGATATTTATACCCTGTTTAAACGGATACTTTCTTTTTGACGGAAGCTCTTCCACTATGCTCCGGTTATCCTTCCATACAGATACTACAGGCTTTCTGAAAAGCTTGTTCATATCTTTAGAGCCTGAACCGTACCTTTGAAGCTTTTCATATTTTATAATGTCATCAGAGGAGCTTGCTATAACATCCTTCGCCTCAGCATATATATTATCAATCGAGCCGTTTCTTTTTCTCAGGAGCATAAATAAAAGCTCGGGAAATGTATAAAGATTATGTGTGCCGAAAATGATGTCCACATAAGGATATTTTATTCTGAGCTTTTCTACCTCATCCGTTTCCTGCATCATACAGCCGCATACGCCGATGATCATATCCTCATTTGATTTTTTAGACTGCTTCAGTCTGCCGAGTCTGCCGTAGAGATGCTCATTGGCATTTTCTCTTACAGTACAGGTGTTGAAAATGACAAAATCTGCATTCTCTTCGTCATTGCCCTCTGAAAAACCTATTTCAGACATGATTCCCATAAGCTTTTCAGAGTCACGGGCATTCATCTGACAGCCAAAGGTGGCTACTACAGCTTTTTTATCCATGCCGTCAGCAGTAAAAAGCTCATGGAGTTTTTCTATAAAATAATGCTGTCTTTCGGGCTCTTTTTCGGGAGCAGCCTTTAATATCTCATCCGATAAAAATATCTTTTTAATATTTGAATTCATCTGTTTTCCTGTTATATATACATTTTTATAATAGCAAGAGCGGTCTTTATGCCATCCACCGCAGCCGATGTGATTCCTCCGGCATACCCTGCACCTTCTCCGGCAGGATATAAGCCTTTTAGCTTAAGCGCACATCTGTCATCACCTCTCAATATTCTTACAGGACTTGAGGTCCTGGCTTCAATACCGGCTATGACTGCGTCATCATTGTCAAAATTCTTTATGCTTCCGGCAAACGCTCTTATGCCATCCTCAATGGCATCGCCGACATATTCCGGCAATATCCCCCTGACATCTCCGGCTGCATTGTAGCCTGAAAACTGTGGCTCAAAGCTGCTTATGCAGGATGGCTCCTTTACTTTATCCCGAAACTCCTTAAAGGTCTCACAGGGTATGACACCCGAGGCTGCTTCATATGCCTTTTTTTCAAGCTCTCTTTGAAATTCCATGCCTGAAAGCACATCTTCTGACAAAAAGTCCTCAGGCGTTACATTTACGATAAGTGCGGAATTGGCAACTTTGGAATCTCTTTTATTATAGCTCATTCCGTTTATGCAAAGCCTTTTTTCTTCTGAAGATGAATTTACGACATAACCGCCCGGGCACATGCAAAAGCTGTAGATATTTCTGCCATTTTCTGCTCTGTGCGTAAGCTTATATGATGCCGGTCCCAGTATGGCTTCTTTTTCAGAAAGTCTGTCCTCTCCGTAAAGTGCACCGTCTATAAGTTTCTGCGGATGCTGTATTCTTATACCGACCGCAAAGGATTTCCTCTCCATGTCAATGCCTATATCCTTAAGCATTTCATAGGTATCTCTCGCACTGTGTCCCGTACAAAGCACAGCACAATCTGTATGAAGCTTGTGCCGCTTTCCGCTTTTTACATCCGTATAGTAAATGTCTTTCAGATGCCCGTTAAAGGATTCTATCCCGTCAAATCGTGCTCCGAAAATATACTTTGAGCCTCTCTTTATAAGATATTCTCTGATATTTCTCACTATATCACACAGAACATCTGTGCCGACATGAGGCTTTTGATCGTAGAGTATGCTTTCGTCAGCCCCAAATTTGACAAAGCTCCTTAAAACAAAGCCTATAAAGCCTCCCTCATCTTTTATGCCGGTATTAAGCTTGCCGTCGGAAAAAGTTCCTGCTCCGCCCTCTCCGAATTGAATATTGCAGTCCGGATCCAGTTTTCCGGTTTCAAAGAAAAGCTCTGTCTTTCTTCTTCTTTCTGCCTCATCAAAGCCTCTTTCCAGTATGATCGGTTTAAAGCCGCTCTCACTCAGGATAAGGGCAGCAAACAATCCGCATGGACCTGAACCGATGATTACCGGCTTTATAAAAGCCTCTGTACTGCTGTTATTTGCACCGTCATGGTTAAGGATTACTTCATCGGACAGCTTTGGAATAAAGAGCGGTATTTTTTTGTCCTGAACTATATTCCGGTTTTTCAGCTTTGCTATGTAGACGTTTTCTGTTTCTGCGGATGGACCTGTAATACTGTCATGGAGTCTTACATTTACCGAATAAACAAAGAATATATTATTCTTATCCCTTGCATCGACAGATTTCTTTATAATGTTAAGCTTTCTGATGTCCCTTTGCCTGCATTTTAAAAGCTCAGCTGTTTTTTGTGAAATGACTGAAAGCTCTCTTTCTTTATCTCTGCCCGCTTCAAATATAGGCAGCTTTATCTGATTGATTCTTATCATGGTTTATTACTTTATTATCAGCTTTCTTAATCTTTTAATTTTTATAATTCACTGACAGCCTTTTTCAGCTGCACTTTTTCCTGCCAGATATCCGCTTGCCCAGGCAAAATGCAGATTATAGCCCCCGCAATCTCCGCAAATATCAAGTAATTCACCGCAGATATATATATTTTTAAGCTTTTTCGACATAAGCGTATCGGGATAAACCTCAGACAGGCTCACTCCTCCGCTGCAGCATTGTGCTCCGTCAAAGCCTGCCGTTCTGTGGATTTTAAAAAGTTGTCCGCACACCTTAAGCTCGCAGCTCTTTTCAGCTGCAAGCGCTCTGGCTGCACAGCCAGCAAGCTGCATGACGGGTATTCCTGAAATACTGTGCTCATTAAACTGAATTTCCCCGTAAGCACTCAGACGGCACCTGGAATCTATCAAAAGCTCTGCATTTGCGTCAATGCGTTTTCCTTTAAGCTCTTTCAGGCTCTTATCCTTAGAGTAAAGGGCGCAGAGCGCCGGAGAAAATGTATTAAACTTAAATCCCAGCTCTTTAAGCAGAGGATATACGGAACTGTCCGAGCCTGTCACAGGATATGCATTGGAGCCTGTAGCTATTATAAGAGAATCATATATACCGATATCTGTAAGTATTCCGGTGGCAGTATCAGAAGCTTTTTTGTCTGAGGCCTTAATGTAATCTGAAATATCAATCTTCGCCTCTGATGCCGAGGTGGAGAACTTAAAATCCACGCCGTAATTTATGCAGGCATTATACAGTGCATCTCTTACTGCCACAGCTCCGCCTTTATGCGGATATACATATCCGCTCTCATCAAAACGAAAATGCCTTACAGCCGGTTCTATTCCTATGTTTTTAAAAAAATTTATGCCGGCTTCAAAGTCAAACTCAGATAATACTTTTGAGATAAAGCTCTCTTTTTCTTCTGTGGCATTATCTTCATCGCTAAAGAGCCCGTCAATCGATTTACTGCTGTGATAGTGGGCGGGAGATATATCAGTATTGGTATAATTACATTTCCCGTTGCCGGTTATGAGTATTTTTTTTCCGGCTTCACTATTGTGATCTATAACTGTAACTTCAGCACCGCTTTTCGCGGCAGTATATGCCGCTGTCATGCCGGATGCACCTGCTCCGATTATAAGTATGTTTGGAGTAGACATCTTTCCTTCCCTTTTATCACATGAGTGAAAGTCTTCTTAAAAATCTGTATATTCTTGCTCCCATAGGCATCTCCAACAGCTCTGCTCTTGTAAAGGCTTTGAGCCAGACAAGCAATGCAAAGTAGACTGGTATTGCAATTATGATACATACGCAAACCGTAAATGCCAGACCAAGCCTTCCGGAAGATATGTTTTCCGGGAATATATTTAAAAGGAACATGGATACTCCATAGGTAACTATTCCCATTATTATTGACGCAATAAGCGGTGCTGCATAGGTTTTATAGGTTCTCAGCCTGTAACGGACATGTGAATGCATTACAAAGGAGTTAAGCAGGCATACTATAAATGCAAAGACGGTATTTGCCAGTATGACCGAATAAATATTCGGCATAACAAAGAGCAATGCCATAAGCGCAATGACATGTATTATAAGTGCTAAAAATGCATTTTTAAGAGGCGCAGACAAATACCCTAATCCCTGCAAAATTCCGTTTGTTATGGTAGACTGAGAAAACAGCACTATTGCCGGACAGCCTACTCTCAGCACATTTATTAAAAGCATATTATCTTTGCCGGAAAAAAGCAAATTGCATATAGGTTGAGCCAGAAAGAACAGCCCCGCTGCAGCCGGCATTGATATAATCATTACAAACTGAATGCTGAGCTTTATTTTCTGAACCACCAGCCTTTTATCTCTGTCAGAAACCGCATTGGTAAGCGAAGGAATAACTGATGAGCTCATGGAATTTGCCATAGCTACCGGTATATTAAAAAGAATGCGGTATTCTCCGAATACTCCCCAAAGAAAAACCACGGATTCTGCATAACCGATAGTAGCCATAACTCGGCTGAATATAAAATCATCCAGCACAGTGCTGATATTATAAACGGTTGAGCTTATAAGAATAGGTAAAATAGTGAGTATGAGAACCCATGCTATATGCCCCACAGGCTCTCTTTTTCTGGTGCGAACAGAAGCTCTTGTATAGGTTCCGGATCTTATGCGTTCTGTGTCAGAAGGCACATGACTCATAAATTTTTCTTCCGGCAGTCTTCCGTAAAGAACCATCAGCAGGATAAAAAACAACAGTGCAATAAGTGCACCGGCTCCTGTTCCCACAGTTCCGCCTGCCGCCCCGTAGGCAAAGCTGTATTCGGTGTTTTCATATAGAAGATTGGCCTTGGCTCCGTAATCAAATAATAAGATAGCCATTACGATGGATACCGCAGCGTTTATTATCTGCTCCAATACCTGCGATATCGCGGTAGGGACCATATTGCCCGTGCCCTGAAAATATCCTCTCAGTACCCCCAAATATGCCATTATCCATATAGTGGGGGCAAGCGTTCTAAGAGCATACTGACAAAATGGTTTTTCCATAAACAGGGCTATCGGAGCTGCTCCGAAATACATAACGGCACACATTACTGCACCTATTATTGTGGCATAAACAAAAGCTACCCTGAGTACATTTTTAACATCACTATAGCGTTCTTTTGAAAGCCTTACCGAAATTACTTTGGAAATTGCCGTGGGCAATGAATAAGAGCTGAGAATAAGCAGTATATTATATATACTGTAGGCGGAGGTGTAATATCCGTTTCCTTCAGTGCCTATAACCTGAATCAGCGGAATGCGGTAAAGCATTCCGATAATACGGCAGATAATACCCGTGATGGCAAGTATGCTGCCCTGTGTGATGAAATTTCTTTTCCTTATGTCATTATTCATCTGGTATAACCAAGCTTGTCAAGTATCTCATCCTGTCTGCGTTCCATATCATCAGCGTCCGTCGGCGTCATATGGTCATAGCCCATAAGATGCAGCATACTGTGAGCAATAAGAAATGCAAATTCTCTTACAGGACCGTGGCCGTATTCTTCTGCCTGCCTCATACAGTGATCCATGGAAATTACAATATCTCCCAGCATGAGTTCTCCCGTATCCGGATTAAAAAGCTCCTCTTTCTCATCAAAGCCGTCAAAGCATGCCGGAAAAGTATAATCTATAAGCGGAAAGCTTAAAACATCGGTGCTTTTGTCAATGTTTCTGAACTGATTATTAAGTGTTTCAATATTTTCATCATCTGTAATAAGCAGCCCTATCTCAGCTTCGTAAGGACAGCTTTCATGAGACAGTGCTTCATTTATTACATTCTCTGCAATATCTTTTATCGCATCCTCGGAAAGAGTTTCCGGAAAGGTTTTACTGTATTCATTTTCTGTATTTATTGTCATTATGCCTTGCCTCACGATGTTTTGACTCGTACTCATCATAAGCCCTGACTATCTTCTGCACAAGCGGGTGTCTTACGACATCTGCACTTGTAAGCTCGGCAAAGCCTATATCCTCTATCTTTGAAAGAACCCTTATGGCTGTCTCCAGTCCCGAGATCTGACCGACTTCAAGATCCTTTTGTGTAAGATCTCCGGTAACAATGACTTTAGATCCAAAGCCTATGCGGGTAAGGAACATTTTCATCTGAGCCGGTGTTGTATTTTGTGCCTCATCCAAAATTATAAAGGCATTAT
Organism: Lachnospiraceae bacterium; assembly: GCA_963598245.1. Classification (GTDB taxonomy): domain Bacteria; phylum Bacillota; class Clostridia; order Lachnospirales; family Lachnospiraceae; genus Avilachnospira. Next base: position 21,626 of record CAVBSU010000020.1, read on the forward strand.
CCAGCGTGCGTCCTCTCATATATGCCAGAGGAGCAACTTCAATCAGCCCCTTTTCCTGATTTGCCGTAAATGAATCAGCTCCCATTATACTATAAAGGGCATCATAAAGAGGCCTTAAATACGGATCTATTTTCTGCTGTAAGTCTCCGGGAAGAAAGCCAAGCTTTTCGCCGGCTTCTATGGCAGGTCTTGTAAGAATTATTCTCTGAACCTCCTCTTCTTTAAAGGCTTTTATTGCAAGTGCCATGGCCAGATAAGTTTTTCCTGTTCCGGCAGGGCCTATGCCGAAGGTTATCATTTTATTTCTGATAAGATCTACATAATGCTTTTGTCCGAAAGTCTTTGGCTTTATAGGTCTTCCCGTAATGCTTCTGCATATGATGTCACGGTCTATTTCTGCAAGATCTTTTTCGTGCCCCAGCCCTTCAAGACATAAGGAAATAGCATAATCAACCTGCTGTTCATTTATTTGTCCGTTAGACTCGCTCAGCTTAATAAGGCTGTCTATTGCATCGGACGCCTTGTTTACCGCAGCTTGTCCTGTGCCGTCAATTTTCACAGTCCCGTTTCTTTCAGTAATATCAACGCCAAAAGCCCGCTCTATCTTTTTGATATAGCGGTCATAATCTCCAAAGATGTTTCGTATATGCTCTATTGGAATGCTTTTTTCAATTTCATTTTGCATAATTTGTAATCAAAATTAAAACGCCTCAACTCCGGAGGAATTGAGGCATTTTTTTAGTTGTACTTACGCTTTCTGGCAGCTTCAGACTTCTTCTTGCGTCTTACGCTTGGCTTCTCGTAATGTTCTCTTTTGCGAATCTCCTGCTGAATGCCAGCCTTTGCGCAATTTCTCTTAAATCTGCGAAGAGCTGAATCCAAAGACTCATTCTCTTTAACTATTACGTTTGACAAAGACCCCTTACCTCCCTCCGGTGGCTGTTTGTGTATATTATTACATGCCACACAGTGCGGGGTTTAAAATGCACTGCCTTTACTTATAGCACAAACTTTAAGCTAATGCAAGTAAATAAATCAAGTTCACCCGACCGTGCCATAGCACTTTCCTTATGATTTATACAAAGCATATGCCTTTTGTTTCATCCATAGAGGCTATCCTGGCGAGTGATTCTACCTTTATACCTTTAGCTCTGAGCTTTTCTCCGCCTTGCTGAAAGGCTTTTTCAATACCTATTCCCACACCGCAAACATGAGCACCGGCCTCCCTTGCAAGGCATATAAGCCCCTCGGAAGCCTCACCCGTAGCCATAAAATCGTCAATGATAAGAATTCTGTCTTCTCTGCCCAGATATCTTTTAGATACAGTCACATTATTTACGGTGCCTCTTGTAAAAGACTTTACTTCGGCAGAATATACGCTCTCCGGAGTGTTTTTTGATCTTGATTTTTTTGCAAAAACTACGGGACAGTTAAATACAAGTCCTGCAATACAGGCAATTCCTATGCCGGACGCCTCGATAGTAAGTATCTTGTTTACATCATCCTCTTCAAACAGCCTCTTCCATTCCAGCGCCATTTCCTTAAAAAGCTGCGGATCCATCTGGTGATTAAGGAAGCTGTCTACCTTAAGAATGTCATTTCCTATAACAATTCCGTCTTGCTTAATTCTTTCCTCAAGCAGTTTCATATAAAGTTATCCTCAACACATATAAAAACCTGAATATTACAAGACTTAGCCCAGCTGAGCCCTGGCAACTTCAACAGCCTTCTCAAGAGCCGGAGAAAGCTTCGTTATATCGTTTCCGCCCGCCTGAGCCATATTAGGACGACCGCCGCCCTTGCCTCCTACAACCGGAGCAATTTCCTTAATTATGTTTCCTGCCATAGCACCCTTTTTGACAGCCGCATCCGTGCACGAAGCAATGAGACTTGCCTTTCCGTCAATCACGGCACCGAGAATAATTATGCATTCACCGAGCTTATCCCTCAATGTATCACTAAGACCTCTCAGTGCATTGATATCGGCAGCCTCTGCATTGATACTGAGCACTTTTATACCGTCAATGTCTATAGCCTTGGATGCCGCATCGCCAAGTGAATTATCGGCAAGCTTTGCCTTAAGGCTTTCATTTTCAGCCTTAAGTGTCTTAATTTCCTCTGCAAGCAAGCCAAGCTTGTGCACAAATTCCTTCGGCTGAGCCTTAATAACGGCAGCGGCTTCGATAAGTTCCTTTTCAAGCTCCTTATAGTAATTCATAAGGTTATCTCCGGTAAGAGCTTCTATACGGCGAACTCCGGCAGCTATGCCTGATTCGCTTACTATCTTAAAGGCTCCGATATCACCGGTATGCTTTACATGAGTTCCTCCGCAAAGCTCTATTGAAGGACCCATTGTAACAACTCTGACTTCATCTGCGTACTTTTCTCCGAAAAGAGCCATTGCTCCGGTTTTTCTTGCTTCATCAATAGACATTATCTGCGTAATGACTTCATGGTTTGCCGCAATCTCATCATTTACTATTTTCTCAACCTTTTCCAGCTCATCCTTTGTTACAGCCTGGAAATGTGTAAAGTCAAAACGAGTTCTGTCCTTATCATAATAAGCACCGTTTTGTTCTACATGCTCACCCAGAACAGTTCTCAGGGCGTATTGAAGAAGATGCGTAACAGAGTGATTCTTGGCAGTGGCAAGTCGCTTATTCTTATCCACTTTAAGCTCTGTGTCCTGACCTGCGCCAAGCATTCCCTTTGTAACATAGCCTACATGAGCAATTCTTCCGCCGTAAAGATGAATTGTCTCTTCAACCTTGAATTCTCCGTCTTTACCCGTGATAATACCGGAGTCTCCGACCTGACCTCCCATGGTGGCATAGAACGGAGTCTTATCAGTAATGATTGAACCATGCTCACCTTCAGAAAGAGCTTCCGTGATTTCATCAGTTGTGGTAAGTACAAGTATTTTTCCGGTATCAGCAAGTCTGTCGTAGCCTGTGAATGTGCAGGTAACTGAAGGGTCTATAAGATCATAAACCGTAGCATCTGCTCCTGTATATTTATTTGAAAAGCTTCTGCGAGAACGCGCGGTCTCCTTCTGCTCCTTCATACAGGCATCAAAGCCTTCTCTGTCAACAGTATATCCTTTGTCAGAGAGTATCTCCTCAGTAAGGTCATAGGGGAAGCCGTAGGTATCATAGAGCTTGAATGCATCTTTGCCTGCAAGTTCCTTTTCGCCTGCTTTTTCCATCGTTTCCACCATGCTGTTAAGTATATCCATGCCGGCATCTATAGTTTTATTAAACTTATCCTCCTCGGCGGCGAGAACAGTGAGTATCATAGCCTCCTTTTCCTTAAGCTCAGGATATCCGTCACAGTTAAGCTCAATAACTCTCTTCGACATTTCAGGCATGAAGTCATTGGTTATACCAAGCTTTCTGCCGTGTCTTACGGCGCGTCTTATGATTCTTCTCAAGACATATCCTCTTCCTTCATTAGAAGGCATTATGCCGTCAGAAATCATAAATGTACTGCTCTTTACATGGTCGGTAAGTATGCGAAGTGATATGTCGCTGTCATGGTCGGCATGATATACAACGCCCGAAAGCTTTGCTATATGATCAAGAATGGCTCTGTTAGTATCTACCGTATAAATAGATTCCTCGTCCTGCACAACCATTGCAAGACGCTCCAAGCCCATTCCCGTATCAATGTTTTTCTGTTTCAGCTCGGTATAATGCCCCTTGCCGTCATTGTAAAACTGTGAGAATACAAGATTCCAAACTTCAACAAAGCGGTCTCCTTCGCCGCCCATTACATCCTCAGGTCCGGTACCGTATTTTTCGCCACGGTCATAGTATATTTCCGAGCACGGACCGCATGCACCCTCACCATGTTCCCAGAAATTATCCTCTCTTCCGAATTTATAGATGCGGGAAGGATCTATATGCATTTCATCTCTCCAGATTGCAAAAGCCTCCTCATCATCTTCATATACAGACGGGTAAAGCCTGTCAGGATCAAGGCCTACAACCTCTGTAAGAAATGTCCATGCATAAGGGATTACTTCGTGCTTAAAATAATCGCCAAAGGAGAAATTTCCGAGCATTTCAAAAAAAGTACCATGTCTGGCTGTTTTTCCGACATTTTCTATATCACCTGTACGGATACACTTCTGGCACGTTGTAACGCGCCGTCTCGGCGGAATCTCCTGTCCCGTAAAATACGGCTTGAGCGGAGCCATGCCTGAGTTTATAAGCAGCAGTGAATTATCATTGTGCGGTATCAGTGAAAAGCTTTTCATTACAAGATGACCGTTCTTCTCGAAATAATCAAGAAATAAACGTCTTAACTCATTTACACCCCTGACTTGCATATACCTTAAACCTCTCAGTAAAAATTTTCACAAAAGAACCGGCCAGCATTTTAAGTGCTGACCGGAAAAATAAAATCGGATCAGTTTTCGTCGCTGATTTCAACAGATGCTTCTTCCTCCGGAGATTCTATCTTCACCCTGGTATCAGCTTCAGTTGAGTCATCCTCGTTTTTCTCTTCACAGTCTTCCTCTTTTTTGCTGCCGCAGCCGCAGCCGCAATCATAGGAAGAGGCTGAAGTGAATTTATTTACAACATTATCGGCGGCATCCACAGCCTTATCATATATGTCCATGCCCATGTCTTTGATGTTGTTAAGCATTTCATCCTTTGCACCTGCAGGATCCTCAGAATACTTTTCCTTTATTTTTTTTGCAGCCTCATAAGCTCCGACTCCGGCTGTTTTTGCAATATTACCGGCATCTGTCACTACATCCTGAGCTGCTTTTGCAAGCTGTGCAGCCTCGGCTTTTACATCCTTCTTATCTTTCACGGCAATATAAACGCGTTTTGCAGCCTCTTTTACCTCACCGGAATTTTTCTTTACACGGTCAATCTCATCGTCCTTTGTATACGAAGCTCCGGCATAATCCTTAAGATACTTTAAAACACCTGCAACAACACCGGCAACGACCAGGGTTCCCAATAAACCGCCTGCTGTTTTTTTAGACATAACTAAAATTCCTCCTTATTTGTCAAGATTCTCCGGACCAAAGCTTTCCGGTAAAAGTTCTTCCAGTTTGAACTGTTTAATATCCTGCGGGGATCTGGCAATAATTATTTCAAATTCCTCAGGGTTGCAGAATTCTCTCATCACCTGCCTGCATACTCCGCACGGCATTGCCCATTCTCCGGTGTCCTTATTTTCAAGATATTCTGCTGACAGCAGTCTCTCATTGTGACAGCCGGATATGCATATAGCCCTGAATTTGCGTACTCCCTCGGATACAGCCTTGAAAAAAGCTGTTCTTTCAGCGCATACAGTAGGGGTAAAGGCGGCATTCTCGATGTTAACACCATGATATATGCGTCCGTCTTCTGCAAGCAATGCAGCCGAAACATTAAATTTACTGTATGGTGCATAACTTAAAGGTAAACCTTCAATAGCAATTTGTATAAGTTCAGTATAATCCATATATAAGCCCCACAAAAACCCAAGGTGCCGGTTCAGCCTTATAATAGACTCCCAGCTATATAGCCAGGTGGGAAATCTCGGAGACT
>CAVBSU010000021.1:0-25930 GCA_963598245.1 Lachnospiraceae bacterium
GATATGTACGACCCGAGTTCGCATCTGAATCCGTCCGGGGCAAGAAAGATAACAGAGTATCTTGGTGATTTCTTAAGTGAAAATTATGACCTTGCAGACAAGCGAAATGATTCGGAATATCAGAGCTGGAATGATTACTATGAAGAGTATAAGGAATACATAAGCGGAAAAATCAGAGAGGCTGACGATTACAAGGTCAGTCTTATGCTCTTAAATAACGAGAATTTCCGTGCTGAACTTACCTATACGCCGGGATATGATATGAAAAATGCTGACATGACGGAACAAAAGCTTATGGAGCAATTAGGAGACACTTTGACCTTAAGTATAGCACCCGGGATAAGCACAGAGGACGGAACGGATGCCGATATAAAGCTTGTCGTCTATGATGCTAATTCAGGTGATAAGCTTTGTACAAAATATTACAAAACTGACGAGGTAAATACGCTTCTTAAGGATGGCTCGTGAAATGTGTATTGACATGAATGAAAAAAGGTGATATTTTACATCCATCGAAACCGATGAGGAAGAGTAAGTAGGCTGCTTCCCTTTCATACGAGAGAGCTGCGGGTGGTGTGATCGCAGTATGAAATATTCAGCTGAATGGACTTCCGAGGGCGCAGGGAAAGTAAGAGAAATCTTATGAGTATAGGGCGACGCTTGACTCGCGTTATGAGTCGGGGATATGATGGTATCCCTTAAGAGCATGGCTATATAAGAGCTGTGATGGATACATGGTTAGTGAAGATATGCAGGCCGGGGACTCGGCCGGAATGTCGGGAGACTACAGTATATCAGCGAAAAATAAAGCAGCACTTTATAGATTATGAAGCAGGGTGGCACCGCGGAAATTTGAATTTTCGTCCCTGACAGTAGAAATACTGTCAGGGATTCTTTTCGTCTTAAAGTGTTTGTGAGAACGTGCAAGCATACAGCAATCCATCACTTTTATGCCGTGTGGAGCCTTTAAAAACGCTGACATGCTTGTTTGCTCACTAAGAAAAAGATATCACAAGGAGGCACATAATGATATTTCGTCCGAGTCTTGAAGAAGCTAAGGCTATAGCGGCCGGGAAAAATGATTTCAAGATCATTCCGGTAAGCTGTGAGATTTTTTCGGATACCAGAACACCTATAGAGGTACTGAAAATACTTAAAAATGTTTCAGGGCACTGCTACATGCTTGAATCGGTCACGGATTCGGAAAAGTGGGGCAGATATACATTTTTAGGCTATGAGCCGACACTGGAGATGACCTGCTCCGACGGACATATGAAGATAGGCGCCGTAAGCGTAGAGACAAGACATCCGGAGGAATATATAAGACAGGTGCTTTCGGAGCACAAAAGTCCGAGCTTTGAATACCTCCCATCCTTTACGGGAGGACTGGTAGGCTACTTTTCATATGATTATCTTAAATATATGGAGCCTTCAATAAACATGGAGGCGGCAGATAATGAAGGCTTTAAAGACATTGACCTCATGCTCTTTAAAAAGGTTATCGCCTTTGATAATTACAGGCAGAAGATCGTGCTCATAAATAATATCGATATAGGGGCGGGCGGAGACGAGCTTGAGGCAAATTACAACAGAGCCATGATAGAGCTTAAAGCCCTAAAGGAACTTATCCTGAACGGCAAGCCGAAGAATGAGACAGCAGGAAGGCTTCTTGATAAGCCAAGACCGCTCTTTGAAAAGGATGCCTACTGCGACATGGTAAACAAGGCAAAGCACTACATAAAAGAGGGAGATATTTTCCAGATTGTGCTCTCCAATGTGCTTTCGGCTCCGTTTGAGGGGAGTCTCTTAAACACCTACAGGATGCTGAGAACCATAAATCCGTCACCATACATGTTCTATTTTTCGGGACAGGACATAGAGGTTGCGGGAGCCTCACCGGAAACTCTGGTAAAGCTTGAAAACGGAGTACTGCATACATTTCCGCTTGCGGGAACCAGACCCAGAGGAAAAACCGAGGAAGAGGATAAAAGGCTTGAGGAAGAGCTTTTGCGTGATGAAAAGGAGCTTGCGGAGCACAACATGCTTGTGGATCTGGGACGAAATGATCTGGGAAAGGTTTCGGAGTTTGGCACTGTAAAGGTTGAGAAGCTTCATTCCATAGAACGATATTCTCATGTGATGCACATCGGCTCAACTGTAAGGGGTGAGATACGAAAGGATAAGGATGCACTCGATGCCATCGGCGCGGTGCTTCCTGCGGGAACACTTTCCGGAGCTCCCAAGATAAGAGCCTGCCAGCTTATAGCAGAGCTTGAAAATAACAAGCGCGGAATCTACGGCGGTGCCATAGGATATATAGATTTCACCGGAAATATGGACACCTGCATCGCCATAAGAATCGCCTATAAGAGAGGAAAAAAGGTTTATGTAAGAAGCGGTGCCGGTATCGTTGCGGATTCGGTTCCGGAAAAGGAATATCAGGAGTGCATAAATAAGGCGGCTGCCGTCATGAGTGCTCTTGAGAGTGCAAGAGATGTGGAGCCATAGGAGGATGAGATGATACTTTTGATAGATAATTATGACAGCTTTTCCTATAACCTCTATCAGCTTGTGGGCGAGCTCGAGCCCGACATAAGGGTTATACGAAATGACGAGCTGAGCGTGGATGAGGTTCTTAAGCTTAAGCCGGACGGCATTATAATTTCACCGGGTCCGGGGCGGCCGGAGGATGCAGGCATCATAATTGAGCTTATAAAGTGTCTCGGGGCGGTGGATGAGCTTTCCAAGGTCAATGCCTCCGCATTCGACGATGATTTAGAGGCCGAAGATGAAAAAGCCGAGGAAGTAAGGCGAAGAATAAAGGAAGAGTGTATACCGACACTTGGAGTATGTCTGGGGCATCAGGCAATATGTGTAGCCTTCGGCGGAACAATAACCTATGCAAGTGAGCTGATGCACGGAAAACAGTCCGAAACAATATTTGATACAGAAAGCAAGCTTTTTAAAAACCTGCCAAAGCAGGCCCCGGTTGCAAGATATCATTCACTGGCACTGGATGAGGGGACACTTCCATATGAGCTGAAAATCACGGCAAAAACTGTGGACGGGGATGTGATGGCAGTCGAACACAGAAGGCTTCCCATATACGGAATGCAGTTTCATCCGGAATCCATAATGACATCGGACGGAAAAAAGATGCTTGAGAATTTCATTGAGATAACAAAGGCTGTAAAGGTAAGAGCAAGGCAAAATGTTTAAAAGCATGAATAAAAGCTTTTCAGCAGAAAAACATAAGATATTCATAAATAAAACAGATACATAAGATGAGTAAATCGGAGGATACATTATCATGATAGCAGAGGCGATAAAAAAAATAGTGGACAAGCAGGATTTAAGCTATGACGAGGCTTATGCCGTAATGAATGAAATAATGAACGGTGAGACCACAGCCATACAGAATGCCGCATTTCTTGCAGCACTCTCAACAAAAAGCTCAAAGGCAGAGACCATACCGGAGATTTCAGGCTGTGCACAGGCCATGAGAGAGCATGCACTTAAGGTAAAGCATGACATGCCTGTATTTGAAATCGTAGGAACAGGCGGCGATAAGGCGCAGAGCTTTAATATTTCGACCACATCAGCCTTCATACTTGCTGCCGGCGGCGTTACGGTTGCAAAGCACGGAAATCGTGCCGCCTCATCGAAGTCGGGAACTGCGGACTGCCTGGAGACATTGGGAATAAATATTGCTCTGGAGCCTGAAAAATGCGAGGAGCTTCTTAACAAGGTCGGAATCTGCTTCTTTTTCGCACAGAAATACCACAGCTCCATGAAGTATGTCGGAGCTATCAGAAAGGAGCTTGGAATCCGTACTGTATTTAACATACTGGGACCTCTTACAAATCCTGCATCGCCTGAAATGATGCTTTTGGGAGTTTATGACGAGTCACTTGTGGACCTTCTTGCAAGAGTTTTGGTGCAGCTTGGAGTAAAGGACGGCATGGTTGTTTACGGCACTGACAGGCTGGATGAGATTTCAATAAGTGCACCGACAAAGGTTTGCGAATTTCACGGAGAATCCTATAAATCTTATGAGATTAAGCCTGAGGATTTCGGACTGAAAACTGCCTTAAAGGATGAAATAATAGGCGGCACACCGGCAGAGAATGCCGAAATCACAAAGGGTATACTTACAGGAAGGATAACAGGGGCAAAGAGAGACATTGTCCTTATGAATGCAGGTGCAGGACTTTATATCGCAGGAAAGGCTGCTTCTATGGCAGAGGGTGTAAAAAAGGCGGCAGAGCTAATAGATAACGGGGAAGCGCATAAGAAGCTCGAGGAATTTATAAAGGAATCTAATGCTTAAATGTAAAAGGGAATACATATGAATATTTTAGATGAGCTTGCGGCATATGCGGCCATACGAGTTAAGGAAGATAAAAAAGAGATCTCTGCAAAGGAGCTGCTGAGGCTTATAGAGGACAGTATAAATCAGGGTAGAGTCAGAGAGAATTTTATATTTGAAAACACACTGCGTGCTGACGGAATTTCCTTTATCTGCGAGGTGAAAAAGGCATCGCCGTCAAAGGGTATTATTGACCCTGATTTTAAGTACATGGATATCGCAAGAGAGTATGAGGAGGCCGGAGCAGATTGCATATCCTGCCTCACGGAGCCAAAGTGGTTTTTGGGAAGCGATGAGATTTTCAAGGCTATAAGGGCAGAGGTAAAAACGCCCATGATAAGAAAGGACTTCACCATTGATGAGTACCAGATTTATCAGGCCAAAGCTATGGGTGCGGATGCTGTCCTTCTTATATGTGCACTGTTAGATGAAAAAAGACTGAAGAAATTTCTTCGAATTTGTGACGAGCTGGGGCTTTCGGCTCTTACAGAAACTCACGATGAGGAGGAAATGAAGCTTGCCTCGGAGTGCGGCGCAAGGATGATCGGTGTAAATAACCGCAATCTTAAAAGCTTTTCGGTGGATATGGAAAACAGCCGCAGACTTAAGGATCTGGCGCCTAAGGAGGCGATATTTGTTTCGGAAAGCGGCATAAGGGATGCATCGGATATTCGCCCGCTAAGAGAGGCAGGTGTGGATGCCGTGCTGATAGGCGAGGCACTTATGAGAGCAAAAAATAAGAAGGAAGCGCTTAAAGTATTTCGTGAGGCGTGATAGCATAATAAGCCTGAGATAAGACTCAAAAAAATAAAAGTACATTTAAAATGAGCAAAATGAAAAAAGAAACAAGTAAAAAGAATACAAATACAGTCTCACGCACACGCATAAAATGCTGCGGCTTAAGACGCGAAGAGGACATAGCCATGGTGAATGCTGTCAATGCAGATTTTGCCGGGTTTATCATGAGCTCACGCTTCTGGCGTTATGTGGAGCCCGAAAAAGTACGGGAGCTTCACGGACTTTTGAAAAAAGGAATTTTGGCAGTCGGTGTTTTTGTAGATGAGCCTGCAGAATATGTGGCAGAGCAGATAAATAACGGCACGATAGACATTGCCCAGCTGCACGGACATGAGGATGACGAATACATAAAAAGCTTGAGGAAGCTCATAGTAAGAAAAGAAGCCACGGCTGATGCTGAGAATACGCCAAAAGAGGACATTATGAACAGAGCTGCAGGGCAGGGAGACATAATCAAGGCCTTTAAAATACAGTCTGCAGAGGATATTGAAAGGGCTGTGGCCTCGGCGGCCGATTTCATACTCTTAGATTCAGGCACAGGTACAGGGCAGACCTTTGACTGGAGACTTATGACTGACATAAAAAGGCCGTATTTCTTTGCAGGCGGCTTAAATCCGGACAATGCTCAAGATGCCGTAAGACGCTTTCATCCTTACGCTGTGGATGTGAGCTCAGGCATAGAAACAGAAAAGGTGAAGGACGCGGCTAAGGTGGCTGATTTTACAGTAAATGTGAGAGCGGCGCAGGCAGAGGTCAGGTAAGAGCTTCGGAGACTGAAATATCCTGATATAAAAATGTCGCCTGTTCTTATAACAGATACTTGAAATAATCAGAAACTAAGAAATGAAAGAAAAGAAAGCAAAACGGAGGAAATCATGACCAACGAAAAGGGACGCTTCGGTATTCACGGCGGTCAATACATGCCGGAAACACTGATGAATGCAGTTATAGAGCTTGAAAAGGCCTATGAGCATTACAAAAATGATCCGGAATTTAATGCAGAGCTTACGGAGCTTTTTAATAACTATGCAGGCAGACCGTCACGCCTTTATTATGCAAAAAAGCTTACCGGAGAGCTGGGCGGTGCAAAGATATATTTAAAAAGAGAGGATCTCAATCACACAGGTGCACATAAGATAAACAATGTTTTGGGTCAGGCACTGCTCGCAAAAAAGATGGGAAAGACCAGACTTATTGCAGAGACAGGCGCAGGTCAGCATGGTGTGGCTACTGCTACAGCAGCGGCACTCATGGATATGGAGTGCGTCGTATTTATGGGTAAGGAGGATACCGAAAGACAGGCGCTTAATGTTTACCGCATGAAGCTTTTAGGAGCTGAGGTGGTGCCTGTAACAAGCGGAACAGCAACACTTAAGGATGCTGTATCAGAGGCTATGAGAGAATGGACCAGCCGCGTGTCAGACACTCATTACTGCCTTGGCTCAGTCATGGGTCCTCATCCGTTCCCGACTATCGTCCGTGACTTTCAGGCTGTAATTTCAAAGGAAATAAAATCACAGATGCTTGAGGCGGAGGGAAGACTTCCTGATGTTGTAGTGGCCTGTGTCGGAGGCGGCTCGAACGCCATAGGAGCATTCTATAACTTCATTGAGGATAAGGATGTAAGGCTTATAGGCTGTGAGGCGGCAGGAAGAGGCATTGACACCTATGAGACTGCTGCAACTATCAACACAGGAAGGCTTGGCATTTTTCACGGCATGAAGTCGTATTTCTGTCAGGATAAGTACGGGCAGATAGCACCGGTTTATTCAATTTCGGCAGGCCTTGATTATCCCGGAATCGGACCGGAGCACGCTCATCTTCATGATATCGGACGTGCAGAATATGTGGCTGTCACAGATGATGAGGCGGTTGATGCCTTTGAATACCTGTCAAGGACAGAGGGAATTATTCCTGCGATAGAAAGTGCTCATGCCGTGGCATATGCCATGAAGCTGGCACCGAAACTCGGTAAAGATAAGATAATCGTTATCACCATTTCCGGCAGAGGTGACAAGGATGTTGCGGCCATCGCACGCTACAGAGGGGAGGATCTCCATGAGTAAGATTAAAGATGCATTTAAAAACGGAAAGGCACTTATACCGTTTATCACATGCGGCGATCCGGATCTTGAGACCACGGAAAAAATCGTGCATGCAATGGCAGAAAACGGAGCTGACCTTATAGAGCTGGGGATACCGTTTTCGGATCCGACGGCAGAGGGACCTGTTATTCAGGAGGCAAACCTAAGGGCGTTAAACGGCGGAGTAACTACGGATAAGGTCTTTGAACTTGTAAAAAGGCTTCGCAGGGATATTAAGCTTCCGATGGTTTTTATGACCTATGCCAATGTGGTATTTTCCTACGGCTATGAGCAGTCAGAGGAATTAAAAAAGGAAAATGAGAGTCTGAAAGCAGACGGAACACTAAAGCGCATCGGTGCGGTGCAGTTTTCGGGTGCTGAAAAATTCATCTCAAGCTGTGCCGAAATAGGCATTGACGGGCTTATACTTCCGGACCTTCCGTATGAGGAAAAGGAGGAATTTCTCAGTCTGTGCCATAAATACGGAGTGGAACTTATATCGCTTATAGCGCCAACCTCTGAAAACCGCATTGCCATGATTGCAAAGGAAGCAGAGGGCTTTATCTATGTGGTTTCAAGCCTTGGAGTTACCGGAACGCGTTCTGAAATAAAGACGGATATATCAGCCATGACCGGGCTTATCAGGGAAAATACCGATGTGCCGTGTGCCGTTGGATTCGGAATATCGAATCTTGAGGCGGCAGGGAAAATGGCGGCTCTTTCAGATGGGACTATCGTGGGAAGTGCTATTATAAAGCTTGTGGCAAAGTACGGCCGTGATGCGGCAGAGCCTGTAGGGAAATTTGTGGCGGAGCTTAAGGCAGGGATTTTGGCTGAAGAGGGTGATTGAAATCGCTGTATGGCGGCAAACAATTCAGGGTTACATAGCACAGAGTATAAATAAAATCTATATATTGAATTTTAGTTCAACATAGGGTATTATACAAAACGAAGGGGGGGGGGTAATGGGCTATGTACGACAAAACTCCGGAAAGAAGACTCCCAGGTAAAAGCACAACATCGGAAAGATTGAAAATAATAATGCAGGAGCTTGGCTACAGGCAGGCTGACATTATTAAGCGTGCCGAGCCGTTTTTTGAAAGAACAGGAACTACACTTAAGAGAAATGACATTTCGCAGTATTGTTCCGGCATCAGTGTTCCGAGACAGGGGAAGCTGACATTGCTGTCACTGGCACTTGGTGTTTCAGAGGTATGGCTCATGGGCTATGATGTTCCGAGAGATTCTGAACGGCACCAGTCGGAGGCATATGGTTATGTGCACGACAGGAAGTCGCATGAATTTGAGCAGGACAGAGATATGGCTTTTACTATCGTTCGCTTCTTCAAGCTGGACCCGGAAGATAAAAAAATGATCTCAAAGCATATAAGCAAGCTTTTAAGAGCTGAGAAATACTGTTGAATAAGTTTATGGATTACGACGGACAAAAACCATAAAATCAGCTGTAAAAGGGTATAACAGGCGTGAAACATAAGTGATTTGCAGGATGAGGTGCAGGATGCACCTCATTTTTATTGTTTTAATAATTTGCAAAATAATGATATAATGAAATGCCGGTATTTTTTATATGATATTTTTATAATATAAAAATAAACCGGTGTGTCGCCTTATGGAGGCACTGCCATATATAAAGTCAAGCTGTATATTAAAATAATCGGAGTGGATATGAAAATCAGCAAGATATCGAAGAAATTTGCAGCTGTGCTGCTGAGCATCAGTATGTCATTATCACCGGCATGTACGACAGGCATATCTGAAATTACGGCATATGCAGATGCAGTGCGGGAGAATGAAAACACGGAAGAAAGCTTATCTTCCGGTGAAAACGAACAGGAAAACGAGCAGGAAAACGAGCAGGAAAACGAGCAGGAAAACGAACAGGAAAACGAGCAGGAAGACAGGCAGGAAAACAAGTCGGAAGATAAACAGGAAGACGAGCGGGAGGAAAGCGAAAAACCTTTCGGTCTTTCAGAGGATGACATGCCGCTTCAGCTGTTTGACGATCCGGCTTTGTATGAGGAATTAAACCTTTCGGGAGAGGCGTCTCTGATGACAGCTGACGAGGATGAGAATACGACATCCGGCAGCAATACAGTCTCGCCATCCTTAAAGAAAATATCTTCTGTCATAAATTCAGATCTTACAATAAGCTATACATCAGTTGCATTGACCGAAAAGGAATTTACCATTAAAGAAAATGCAAAGTATGAGATATATGTTCTCACACAGATGTTTACCAATGAATACGAGGGTGAGAAAGGCTATTATGGCTTTGATGTGATCTCGGTAGCTTTTAAGCTTGAAGATGACAATGGTAATGCCACTGTCTTCTATGCAAATAACATAAAAAAAGGCGAGTTTACCGTCAAAATGAATATGGAGTTTGCAAACGGCGACAAATTCGTCGGTGATCTTCTGTATATGAAAGACCCGGATGCTGATGATGCAAAGTGGGAGAAATACTCTGACGCCAAACTTGCAGGAGGAAGATATACTATAAAGATTCACTCGCTGCAGGGAAGCTATATGGCTAAAATGGAGAAAAAAGCCGTAGAAACAGATACAGGGAAGGCTCTTATAATAGCATCTACCGATACAAATTTGGGCACAATACCCTATGAGGATGCGGAAGCACTTAAAAACACACTTGTAAGAACCAGGCAGTTTAACGAAGATGATATAACCATATTAGATGTTCCGTATTCGACTGATGAGGATAAGAAATCAGAAATCTGGAAATGGATAGATGAGACTTCGAAAAATGGAGGGCTTACAGTTATTGCGTATTCCGGGCATGGCGGAAATCTTGACGATGGTACATCAGAACTTAGTCTTGGAGGCAACAACAGCATAAGCGCAACAGAGCTCAAGGCACATGTAAGTAAGCTTAAGGGAAAAGTAGTTCTGATATTTGACTCGTGCTACTCAGGCGGCACAATAATGCCTACAGCTCTTGGGTTGGAGGACGAGACCGAGAGCAGCAGCAATATCACAGAGCTTACAGAGGAAATACAGAAAAAGGCAGATTCTGCGCTGAAATCATTTGTAGGCGAATTCAAATCAGCCGATGCAGCGGAATCAAACGGTGATTCCGGACTGAGTACTGTGCAGGGCAATGCTTCGGATTCGGAAAATCTCAAATACTATATTTTCGCGGCTGCATCTGCGTATGAGACAAGCATGCAGGCAGGCAGTGACGGCGGTCAGATGATAAGTGCCATAGGAAACGGCCTCGGCTATAACAGAAATGCTGCCGAGTATAACATATTTGCGGCGGATACAGATGCAGACAAGACTGTCAGCATGAAGGAGCTTGCAGCATATGTGAAAAATGCAGGCACCGTAGCTGCGCCGACAATATATCCGGAAGGCAGCGGAGACATACTTTTCAACTATGATGACAGTGCGGGCATTCCGGCAGTGATTTCCATGACATGTGAGGAAACCGGCGATGTTATCCCGTCATCGGACGGAACGCTGCAGGTTAAGGTTAAGGTTAAAAATCACTCATCAGAGGATGTTGAATTTGACGCGCTTGCAACTGATATGGCATATATAAAGTTTCCGTCACCCGGTCCTCTGAAAGAGATATATGCAGAGCAAACAGCCAGCTTTTACTACACTGAGGATGTAAATAAAAAATCAATTCCTGCCGGAAAAGAAGAAAGTTTTATGCTTATATTCAAGCAAACCGGTGACCATAAGTTTTCAGACGGCAGATATATGGTAAGAATCAGCGATGCCGAAGGCATGGCTTTTGCCGTAGCGCAGTTTTATGTCAGCAATAATTCAGGCACAAAAACCATAAATAAGGAAGCGTTTACATTGACCAAACCGGCAATGGTAAATGTATCTAAAGATGCCGCACAGGCTTCGGCAGTTATTCCTGTCAATGTCATATTTGACGAAAATCCCACAACAAAGACAGGGTATGCAGCATGCAGGCTTACAGCCAGATATTATAAGCTTGGAAAAAGTGATAATTATAAGGTCAGCGCCTCCGGTGAACAGATTTATGACGGAGATACAGAGGTAAGTCTGGATAAAAATAATTGGACATATATTTATGAGGATATACATCCGACATATATGAGAAACTCGATGGATGCCGATAACGAGGCACTGGGAAGCTACTACAGCACGGAATGGGATGTATCAGGGCTTGAGGATGACATGTACTATGCACTTCAGATCAGAATCAAGTATGAGGACAAAGAGAGTGCTGTCAGAACTACATTTGTTAAAAAGGTAAAATCCTCCGCAGCTTCTCAGCAGAAGATTGGCGAGATGTATATAGATATGTCTGCAATCAGCTCATATTATGATGGTATAAGGATAGGCGATATCTGGAAAGAAAAGTATTCTGCCGATGTAGAAACAGTAACGAAAAGATTTGAAGAGTACTTAAACACAACCAGCCATAAGTACGGAAACGAAGATAAAAAAAATATAACATTCTGCATTGCAAATCCGAATGATGAAAATGATACAGGCTGGTATGAGATGGACGCCTCCGGAAATCTTACAGCGATGAATAAAGATGCTGAATTCAGTGAGGGAGGGACATATGTAAATCGCATTTTCATGTTCATAGATGATGATTACAATGCAAAATTCACGGACAATACCGACTTCAAAGTAGAAGGACATGAGATTTACTCGGACACGGAACATACGACGGTGGTGCATGATGACGGAAAGAGTGCGATGATTTTTGTAAAGCATAGCGATGTCGGGAAAGGCATGCCTGATATAAAGGTATTAAGCAGTGACGGAAAAACTGAGATCACTGAAAATACGGTACTTAATATAGGAGATGAAATTCTTATAAAGGTTCCTGACGAATATAAGACATACACAGATAAGAACTGGGGCGGTCTTGAAAATGTATCGGACAACAAATATAAGATTGTAAGCCCTGAGAGAATTCAAATAAGCATATATAAACCCATAACAGGAACCGCGGCGGATAACTGCGCCTGTGCTTCAAAGCTTTTTTATCATGAGATAAAAAGGCCCGGACTTTATGTGGCAAGTATAACAGCTCCTGATAAGGTTATCTATAAAGCAAATACCGGTGAAAAGCTTTCACTTACAGGCATGACCGTAAACGGCTATGATACTGAAACGGATAACAAGCTTCACAGCTGGTCCATAGATGAATTTAAGAACAAGTACGGTGCAAAGCTTTATGTCAAGGACGGCAGTGACAAGGCTATAGAGTGGAACGATGCATTCCTTAACATAACCGGAACCTATACATTCTACCTTAAGTATAATGACACAGAAACGGAAGCCTTTGAGTACACCGTGGTCTATGCGCAGGGCGAAGATTTCAGCGTTAACGGCAAAATAACGGATGACATGGACGGAGCCGTTCATTACCTCACGGATGAGGAAAGGAAAAACATAGTTCTTTCGGTTTCGACAGGCGTAAATGCCAAGGATAAAGACAGCGGAACTATTACATGCACACACGAGCTTAAGCTTGGCAACGATTCCGCCCTGAACACTGTATATCCTACAGATGATACAGTGATAAGATACCTTATAGCGTACCCGGATGGGTTAACCTATAATGACTATTACAAGCTTGTGGACGAGGATATCAATGTTCCTGTCACAATAGAGAAGACAAAAAAGGGAATTTATGCAACAGTCCGCAGAAACGGAAGCTTCAGTATTTCCTATATTAAGTATGGTTCGCCGGACGGAAGAGGCTCAGAGCCTGAAAGAGATGCTTCCGGTTCATCGTCTTCAAATGAAAAAAGCTCTGAATACAGTGCTAATGACGGAACATGGCTTGCGGATGACAACGGGTGGCGGTTAAAAATGGCTGACGGAAGCTACGCGGTGAATATGTGGCATGAATATACATGGAACGGAAAAACCGGCTGGTATCACTTTAACGCACAGGGCTATGCCGAGGGCGGCTGGTTTACGGATACGGACGGACAGAGGTATTATCTCCATAATGAGCATGACGGAAGCTTCGGCTATATGTATACAGGATGGAATCAAATCAGCGGATTATGGTATTATTTCAATGTGGCAAGGGTTGTAAATACTCTTACATCCGAAAGCAGTTCAAAAGGCTCACTTGTAACAGGAAAAATGACACCTGACGGCTACAGTGTAAATGCAGACGGAGTATGGACGGAATAATTCATATAAAAACAACCGTGGCTGTGATATAATTTGAATGTTGTGCTTACGCATGAAAGGAGCTTTAGCCATGAAAAAAGATGATTGTATTTTCTGTAAAATAGCAAATGGGGAGATTCCGTCCAATACGGTCTATGAAGATGAAGAATTCAGAGCTATTCTGGACTTGAGCCCGGCAAATGAAGGACACACACTTATTATTCCAAAAGAACACTATGATGACGCATTGTCGGCTGAGGATAAAGTCGTAGGAAGGATATTTGAAACAGCGGCAAAGGTGGCGCGAGGAATAAAGAAGGCACTTAACTGCGACGGAATTAACAT
The DNA here is from genome assembly GCA_963598245.1 of Lachnospiraceae bacterium. GTDB lineage: Bacteria > Bacillota > Clostridia > Lachnospirales > Lachnospiraceae > Avilachnospira. Next base: position 13,762 of record CAVBSU010000021.1, read on the forward strand.
TGTCCAAAATAACGGAGAGGCAGCAGGGCAGACCGTGCATCATCTTCATGTGCATATAATACCGAGATATTCCTCCGAAAAAGAAAAAATAGTCACATGGATACAGCATGAGTCCAATACAGAAAGACAGGCCGAGATAGAGGCACTTATAAGAGAGAATATTTAACAGTTTGAGTCTGAGGGGCGTTTTAAAATGCCGTCAGGGCAATGCGGCAAACAGAAAAGTGAACCATGGAGGGGGCTATGGCAGATATAAATTCACCAAAGGAATTTCTGAGTGAGCTTTCAGAGCTTGTTGAAGAGCTTAACAGGGCAAAGGAAGAGCTTAGGGAATATACGGAGAAAAAGTCAAATCTTGAGGGGACACTGGAAGTCATAAGAAATGGCATAGAAAGAGAAAAAAATGAGACTGTAAAATCCCGCAGAGCTGACCTAGAAAAGGGCTTTGATAAGCAGATAAAGGAAGTTGATTCAAAGCTTGAAGAGATAAATTCCGGCAGAAAAAAAGCCCTGGACGAGGGTATGAAGCAGCGTGCAAAGGAAGCTACAAAGGGAGTAAGAGCGCAGACTGATACCTTCAGGAATGCATTTAAGAACTATGCGGACTCGCAGAAGCTGCCGGCAATACTTAAAAGTACTTTGTATTATAAGCTGTTCTGTCCCGGTATAGCAGGTTATCTGGTCTATCTGGCAGCATTTGCAGCCATACTTGTTTTTGCGGGCTTTACCGTAAAGTCGAGACTTGCAGCCAACCTCAATATCATGCCGTTCATAGTGCTTGCGGCAGCAGACATTGCCCTGTTCTTTATCTATATCATGATATGGTCCAATACCAGAGTAAAGTATCGGGATGAAATAAAAAACTGCCTTAATATTCTCGAGAGTATAAGAAAAAATGAGGAAACAACCAGAAGCATTGAGGATAATATCAGGAAAATCGGCGATGATGACAGCTATGATTTACATAAATATGATGAGGAGATAGCAGTCGAAAATAAGAAAAAAGCTCAGCTGCAGGCACAGAAGGCGGAGGCTGTAAATCAGTTTGAGGCTGAGACGAAGGCAAGGCTTATTGAAGATATTGATCTCGGGTATAAGGAAAAGGTAGATAAAAAGCTTGAAGAGATAAGAGAAAATGATGAGCTTGTGAGAAAAGCTTCGGAAAAGACCACAGAGCTTGAAACAAGGCTCAATCATGATTTTATCTCATATGTGGGAGCTAAAAATATCACCGGAGAGCGCATATCAAGGCTGATAGAGCTTGTGGATAACGGTGAGGCGACTACGGTAAGTGAGGCAGTCTCAAGGCTAGAACAATAACGAAAAAAGGATAAGAGGATACAGCATGGAAAAATTAGTCACGGTCAGCCGTCTCTTTAAAGAAACGGATAAGTTTATCGGAAAGGAAATAAAGGTCGGCGGCTGGGTAAGGTCAGTCAGAGATTCAAAAACCTTTGGATTTATCGTTTTAAACGACGGAAGTGCATTTGATACGCTTCAGATAGTCTACCATGACAGCATGGCAAACTTTGTCGAGATTTCAAAGCTTAATGTAGGCTCGGCTGTTATAGTTACGGGAACTCTGGTGGCAACGCCGGAGGCCAAGCAGCCCTTTGAGATTCAGGCGGAAAAAATAGAGATAGAGGGCTTATCCACGCCGGATTATCCGCTTCAGAAAAAAAGGCACACTCTGGAATATTTAAGAACCATGCCGCATCTTCGTCAGAGAACAAATACCTTTATGGCAGTGTTCAGAGTGAGATCCCTTATTGCATATGCTATTCATAAATTCTACCAGGAAAGAGGCTTTGTATATGTCCACACGCCCCTTATTACGGCTTCCGATTGTGAGGGAGCAGGAGAGATGTTTCAGGTAACGACTCTGGATCTTGACAGGATTGCTCAGGGTACAGAAAAGACACCTGATTATACAAAGGACTTCTTCGGAAAGCAGACCTTTCTTACAGTATCCGGGCAGCTCAATGTAGAAACCTATATGCAGGCATTCCGAAATGTCTATACCTTCGGACCCACCTTCCGTGCAGAAAACTCCAATACTACAAGGCATGCCGCCGAGTTCTGGATGATAGAACCGGAGATGGCATTTGCAGATCTGGACGATCTTCTCGAGGTCGAGGAAGCAATGCTCAAATACATCATAAGCTATGTGCTTGAAAACGCACCGGAGGAGATGAAGTTCTTTGACAGCTTCGTTGAAAAGGGACTTATAGAAAGACTGACGCATATTGTAAACAGTGAATTCGGAAGAGTCACATACACAGAAGCGGTAGAGCTGCTTACAAAGTATAATGACAGGTTTGAAAACAAGGTAGAGTGGGGATGTGATCTTCAGACGGAGCATGAGCGCTTCCTTACGGAACAAATCTATAAAAAGCCCATATTTGTGACAGATTATCCGAAGGAGATAAAAGCTTTTTACATGAAGCTTAATGATGACGGGAAAACTGTCGCAGCCGTAGACTGCCTTGTTCCGGGCGTAGGAGAGATAATGGGAGGCTCACAGCGAGAGGAAAACTATGATAAGCTTCTCGGACGCATGGAGGAGCTGGGGCTTGATCCTGAGGCATATGAATTCTATCTGGATTTAAGAAAATACGGCACGGTAAGGCATAGCGGCTTCGGACTCGGCTTTGAAAGGGCAGTAATGTATATTACGGGAATGCAGAACATCCGCGATGTTATTCCGTTCCCGAGAACCACAGGAAATTGCGAGCTGTAAAAGCTGCTGCAGTGTGATACTTGAGATATTTTGGAGTTCGGCTTATGAAATTCATGCACCTTTGTGATATTTGTATAGGAAACTGCACCGAAAGCGGCATGCCCTGGGCAGAGGACAGAGAAGAAGAGCTTGCAGACAGTCTCAGAAATCTCCTTGCAAGAGCCGAGGATGACAGCGTGGGGCTTGTACTCATAAGCGGAGGGCTTTTCGCGCATGTTCCGACTGAGGCAGAGCTTATCGTTGCAGGCAATATTTTCAAGGCACATCCTGATATCGAGATAGTTATAACGGCAGGAGAAAAAGACAGGCTCACGGAAAGCAGTCCGGTAAAAAGCTTTGAGTGGCCTGAAAATGTCCATTATGTGCTTTCGGATAAGCCTGAAAGAATAGTTCTGGAGCGCCTGTCGGCGGAGGTTTTTGCGGCATCGTCCGTAAGACTGCTTAAAGCTGAGCAGAATATAACAAGCATCAAGGAAGAAATGCCTATCCTGCCGTACAGGGATCTTCCCGACACGGCAGAGAGCGATGAGTTTATAATTTCAGAGGAAGATAAGGATATAGAGCCGGAAGAGCTGATCGCGTTTTCTGAGAGCTTTGAGGACAGAGAGCATATCAGACTGTGTATGCTGAGCTTTTCGGGCAGAACGGACATACTTAAGAGCGTTTTCAACGGCTCGGATTTTTCCTATATAGCCATAGGAGGGAAAAAGAGAGAAAAAGAGCTTCTGAAGGACAGAATGTATTATCCCGGCGCATTTGAGCCGTTTTGCATGGATGAAACCGGTGAACATGGTGCATTTACAGGATATATATCAGAGGAAACAGGGCTTGTTGAAAGTATAAAATTTTTGCCGCTGGCGAGCATTTCATATGTGACCTTAAATATAAGGCTTACTCCGAAGACGACTCAGAGAGGGCTTACCGAAAGCATAAGAAAAGAGCTTATAAGGCGTGGAAAGAAAAACATTTACAGGCTCAGACTTACCGGAAGCAGGGACCCTGAGGAAGATCTGGGCTTAAATGAGCTTAAGGAAGAATTCAGGATAAATGAAATCTCAGATGAGTCGGTGCCGGAATATGATCTTGCAGGACTTTTCAGGGAACATTCACAGGACATGATAGGCTTTTACATCAGCAGCATCATGACAGATAAGCATGAGATGTCAGAGATAGAGAAAAAAGCCATGTTTCATGGAATAGAGGCATTATTGAAATCTTCGGATGTATGAAAAAGGGCTCGAGGCATGATTATTAAGAGAATATATATAAATGGCTTCGGAAAACTTAGGGATTTAAGTCTGGAGCTTTCAGACGGCATAAACATAATAACAGGTCCTAACGAGGCAGGAAAAAGCACGATCCATCTTTTCATACGCTCAATGCTTTATGGCGCGGGCATTCACAGGAGGGGAAAAGAGCGTCCGGTGTGGGAACGCATGAGACCCTGGCATGACGGAGAAAAATATGGCGGAAGCATTGACATAGAAAAGGACGGAAAAATCTGGCGCATTGAAAGAGACTTCAACAAGGCGGCAGATGACCTTAAGATAAGAGATGTAAAAGGCGGAAATTATCTTGAGGAGAGTGAAAATGACAGCTTTATGACAGCTCTTACGGACGGGCTTTCAGAAACTGCTTATGCTAATACCGTGAGTGCCGGGCAGCTTCAAACAGCATCCGGAAGAGATATGGCAGCCGAGATAAGAAGGTATTCTGCCAATGTCTCGTCTACACTGGATCCCGGACTCAGCGCAGATGGTGCATTAAGCTTTCTTGAGACAAAAAGAAGAAAAGAGCGGGAGCAAATCGACGAGAATGCACTGAAGGAATATAACCGTGTGCTTACACGCATAAAGGCAGCGGAGGAAGCACTTAAGGATCCGAAAAAAAATAATCGCATAAGGGAAATAAAAAAGTACAGTCTTGAAGCTGAGGGCATGGCTGAGGATACGGCACTAAGGCTCGGAAACAAGGAGCTTATTATAAGCAATTACAGGGCCGAGCTTAATAAAAGCGGGCTCAGAGATATGGAAGATGTTGATAAGCTCAGGCAGAAGGCAGAAGGGCTTTACGAGGATTACAGGAATAAAAGCAGGGTGCTTCCTGTTTATATAAGCACGGCATTTTTGGGTGTAATAACAGGCATCCTGGGCATTTTATCCGTAAGGACAGATTTGTTCGGAATAAACAGGCTTTTGGGAGATAATAATTATATACAGATAGTGATAGCGTCGGCGGCTCTTATTTACGGCATATGTGCATTTATTAAATCCTTCGGACTTAAGCACAAAAGAGATGAGGACCTCAAAGAGCTTAACGAGCTTTTATCAGACCATATCGGAGATAAGAAAAAAGAAAGGCCTGATGAAAGCAGCATGAAGGCTTTTTCTGACAGGATTAAATATTACAGAGAAAATGCCGCAAGGCTTTCAGAGGCAAAGATGCAGAGAGACGGACTTGTCTCAGAGCTTCAAAGGCTTAGTGATGAACAGAATGAATACAGTCTCAGGCTTAGAGAGCAGGAAAAAATAAAAGCCGCGGTAGATGAGTCACTGAGAGAGCTTATAAGTCTTAGGGCTAAAGGCGAAGAGCTTAAGAAAAAGATAAATGCAAATGAAAGACACAGAGATGAAATTGAAGCCATAGATATGGCCTGTGATACCATCACTCAGCTTTCGGAAAAGATAAGAGAGGCGGCAGGCACCTATGTAAATCGTGAGGCGGGAATTATGATAAAGGGCTTCACGGAGGGCCGTTATGACAGTATAAGTGCGGGGACTGACTTTGACATAAGAATTAATTCCGCGGACGGAATGATAGATGTAAGTGAGCTCAGTCAGGGAACTGCAGATCAGGTATATATGGCGCTCAGAATTGCTGCTATAAGGTTTATAGCAGGAGCTGAGGACAAGATTCCGCTTTTTCTGGATGACAGCTTCTCACAGTATGATGACAATCGCCTTATTACGGCTCTTAAGTTTCTGGCAGAGAGCTTTAAGGGTCAGATGGTAATATTTACATGTCAAAGCCGGGAGGAAGCCGCACTGAGCAGTGCAGATATAGAACACAGGAGCATAAGGCTTCCGGCATAATTCGGGAGATAATATGAGTAAATTTAACAAATATGATGTAATTATAATCGGAGCAGGACCTTCGGGAATTTTCTGCGCCTACGAGCTTATAGAAAAAAAGCCTGACATAAAGATACTTATGATAGAAAAGGGACGGGCTATCGAAAACAGATCCTGCCCGAAAAGAGTGACGGGACGCTGCATGGGCTGTAAGCCCTGCAATATCACTACAGGCTTTGCGGGAGCGGGAGCATTTTCAGACGGAAAGCTTTCCCTTTCACCGGATGTAGGAGGACACCTCCCGGAAATTTTGGGCTATGACGAGGCCGCAAGAATGATCCATAAATCGGACGAAATATATCTTAAGTTCGGTGCGGATAAGAGCGTATATGGTATTGATAAACAGAAAGAGCTTCAGGAAATAAGAAGACGAGCCATAAAAGCAAACCTCAAGCTGGTCGAATGCCCTATAAGACACCTCGGTACAGAGGAAGGATATAAGATTTACTCAAGGATTCAGAAGCATCTTCAGGAAAAAGGTGTGGAGATGGAATTCCTTACGATGGTAAAGGATATAGTAATCGAGGATGGCAAGGCAAAGGGCGTTATAACCGATAAGGGAGAAAACATAGCAGCTGATTTTATAGCGGCAGGCATAGGAAGAGAGGGCTCGGACTGGTTCTCTCACATTTGCGATGCTCACGGCATTGAAACAGAAGTAGGTACTGTCGATATCGGTGTAAGAGTGGAGGTAAGAGATGAGATAATGGAGTTTCTCAATGAGAATCTCTATGAGGCAAAGCTTATCTATCATACACCGACCTTTGATGACAAGGTGCGCACCTTTTGCACGAATCCGTCGGGAGAAGTTGCAACAGAGTATTATGATAACGGCCTTGCGGTGGTCAACGGGCATGCCTATAAATCCAGGGAGCTTAAGACCTCAAATACAAACTTCGCGCTGCTTGTGTCGAAGAATTTCACAAAGCCTTTCAAGACACCTATTGAATACGGAAAACATATTGCGGCACTTTCCAACATGCTCTGCGACGGAAAAATACTTGTTCAGACCTTCGGAGATTTCCTGAGAGGAAGACGAACCACAGAGGAAAGACTGTGCAGAAATAATATTATTCCTACACTCAAGGATGCCGTGCCGGGAGATTTAAGCCTTGTGCTTCCCTATCGAATCATGCTTGATATAAAGGAAATGCTTTTTGCACTTGACGAGGTATCACCGGGCATCGCATCGACGGAAACACTTCTCTATGGTGTCGAGGTAAAGTTCTACTCCAATAAGGTTCTGGTAGACGACAAGTTTGATACATCCATAAAACATCTTAAAGCCATGGGAGACGGCGCGTCCATTACAAGAGGACTTCAGCAGGCCAGTGCAAACGGACTTATAGTTGCAGGACATATATTGGAAGAAATCAGATAAAACATGGAAACATACCTGATAGCGGGGCTTGGGAACCCTGAAAAAAAATATGAGCAGACAAGACATAATGCGGGCTTTAATGCAATAGACAGGCTGGCAGATGAGCTTGGAGTAAGTATCAGTGAAAAAAAATTCAAAGGACTGACAGCCTCAGTTATAAGAAACGGGAAAAAGCTTCTGCTTTTAAAGCCGCTCACCTATATGAACCTTTCAGGTGAGTCCCTGGCTGAAGCAGCAAATTATTTCGGAATAGAGCCGGATCATATCATCGTACTTTTTGATGATATAAATTTTCCCTGCGGCAGAATGAGGATACGGAAAAAAGGCTCGGCAGGAGGACATAACGGCATAAAGAGTATTATATCCTGTATTAAAAGTGAGGAATTTCCCAGAGTGCGCATAGGAGTGGGAGATAAAAGGCCGCAGATGGATCTTGCAGCCCATGTTCTCGGACGCTTTGAGGCTCAGGACAGGGAAACCATGGAAAAAGTTTTCAAAAAAGCTGCAGATGCAGTATTCTGTATCATGGATAAGGGCGTTACCGAGGCTATGAACGAATATAACGGACTGGATCTGGCACCTCAAAAAGAGCCGGATTCCGAGGAAAATGTTTGATTCACTGAGTAAAATAGATGCATATAATGAACTCAGGCGGGAGCTTAAAGAAGCCCCCGCTGTTTTTAGTGCTTCCGGCTGCATGGATTCGCAAAAGCTGCAGCTTGCGGCAGGTCTTTCTGAAGACTACAGGTGGACGCTTTATGTAACGGCTGACGACCGGACAGCAGCGGAGGCGATAGCAGATCTTAAAAATTTCTCAGAGAAGGTTTTTCATTATCCGGCAAAGGATCTGCTTTTTTTTAGTTCCGATATCAAGGGCAGTTATATAGAGAATCAGCGTATGGAAGCCATACGCCATCTTATAGAGGATGAAAGCGGCATCCTGGTAGCTTCGGCAGATGCTCTCATGGATAAAATATCAGCAAAAGAGGCTATGAATCGTGCAATACTTTCACTGGGTGAGGGTATGGTAATCGATAAGGCAAAGCTTGCAGAGCTTCTTACCATGCTCGGCTATGAGAGAACACCGGCGGTCGAAGCCATGGGCGAATATGCCGTAAGAGGAGGCATAACGGATATCTACCCCATGGCAGCCGAATCGCCCTACAGGATAGAATTTTTCGGAGATGAGATAGATACGATAAGAAGCTTCGATACCTTGTCCCAGCGTTCAACAGAGCGTATAAAATCCATAAAGCTTTATCCTGCAGGAGATGTAAGATGTGTCAGGGAAAATGAAAAAACAGCTTCTCTTTTAGATTACTTTGACTCTTCCGGGCTTATTATAATAGATGATCCGATAAGGGTAAGACAAAGAATGGAAGCCGTGGAGGCCGAACTCAGTGAAAGCATAGAAAACAGGGAAAAGAACGGATTGCTTAAGACAGGCGAAAGAACGGATTTCTGCGGCGGTAAAAATGAAAAAACCAGCATGGATATCCTGTCTTCTGAAGAGACTATGGAGCTGGCACTTTCCAAAAGAACCCTTCTTATAGCAGGACTGGATGAGATAAATTCAAAATTTCATTCCGAAAAAGATTATCATTTTAATACGGCAGCTGTCGGACAGTATAAGGACAGCTTTGATATGCTTATATCGGATATAAAGGCTTATCAGAAAAAATGCTACAGAATAACCGTGCTTACACCGTCAAAAACGAGAGCTTCCAGACTTGCAGAGGAGCTTAGAAATTACGGAATAAGAGCATTCTGTCCGGATGAGGGAAGTGCAGGAGAGCTTAAGGCCGGAGAGACCGAGGTGGCTGTCGGTTCCCTCAAGAAGGGATTTATTTATAAAGATATAAGCTATGTGCTGCTTACCGAAACAGATATGTTTGGCATGACGGCAAGAAGAAGGCACAGAAAGAAAAGCTTTTCCGGTGAGGCATTGTATTCATTGGGAGAGCTTAATGTCGGCGATTATGTGGTGCATGTCAATCACGGTATAGGCATATATAAGGGTATAGAGCACATAGAAAGAGAGGGCATAGGAAAGGACTATATAAAGGTCGAGTATTCCGGAGGCGATGCTCTTTATATTCCTGCCACAAAGCTGGATCTCATTCAAAAATATGCAAGTGCCGAGGCTAAGCAGCCTAAAATCAATAAGCTTGGAGGAACTGAATGGCATAAAACCAAGCAAAGAGTCACACATGCAGTGCAGGACATTGCAAGAGAGCTTATAAAGCTTTATGCCTCGAGATTAAATGCCGGCGGTCACAAATACAGTCCGGATACCGTATGGCAGACCGAATTTGAAGAGATGTTTCCGTATGAGGAGACAGAGGATCAGCTCAATGCCATAGCGGCGGTCAAATCCGATATGGAGAGCAAGAGCATAATGGACAGACTTATCTGCGGTGATGTGGGATACGGAAAGACGGAGATAGCCATAAGAGCCGCCTTTAAGGCGGTACAGGACGGAAAGCAGGTTGCACTTCTGGTGCCAACCACCATATTGGCACAGCAGCACTATAATACATTTAAAGCAAGGTTCGAGGGCTTTCCTGTAGAGATAGCACTCATGTCACGGTTCAAAACAAATGAACAAAACAGAAAAACATCCGAAAAACTTAAACAGGGCGGAATAGATATTGTCATAGGAACCCACAGACTGCTTTCAAAGGATGTGGGATTTAAGGATTTGGGTCTTCTTATTGTGGACGAGGAGCAGCGCTTCGGTGTAGCCCACAAGGAAAAAATAAAGCAGCTTAAGACGAATGTGGATGTTTTGGCATTGACAGCAACACCCATTCCGAGAACGCTTCACATGTCTTTAAGCGGCATCAGGGATCTGTCAATCTTAGAGGAGCCGCCCTTTGACAGAGTTCCTATTCAGACCTATGTACTGGAGTATAATGACGAATTTGTACGCGAAGCAATAAACCGCGAGCTGGCCAGAAGCGGACAGGCATTTTATGTATATAACAGGGTGAAAAATATCGAGGAAAAGTGCAGCCGCCTGCGGACACTTCTTCCTAATGCGCGCATAGAATATGCCCACGGTCAGATGAAGGAGCAGGAGCTTGAAGAGATAATGCTGGAGTTTGTAAACGGCAAGATAGATGTGCTGGTTGCAACTACGATAATTGAGACAGGTCTTGATATTCCGAATGTGAACACACTTATAGTGGATGGTGCGGAAAACATGGGATTAAGTCAGCTTTATCAGCTCAGAGGCAGAGTGGGGCGCTCAAATAAAACCGCATATGCATTCTTTATGTACAGGAAAGACAGAATCTTAAGCGAGGAGGCAGAAAAGCGTCTTAAAGCGATAAGAGAGTTTACGGAGTTTGGAGCAGGCATAAAGATAGCAATGCGCGATCTCGAGATAAGGGGCGCCGGCAATGTTTTAGGCGCCGAGCAGCACGGAGAGATGCAGGCTGTCGGCTATGACCTCTACTGCAAGCTTCTTTCTGATGCCGTAAAGCTGATGAAGGGAGGCAACGCGGCAGATGCAGAAGAAAGGCCGGAATTCGAAACCAGTGTGGACTGTGATGCTGATGCATTTATACCTGACAGTTATATAAGTGATGAGTATCAGAAGCTGGATATATATAAGAAAATATCAGAGATAAGCAGTGAGGAAGAGTTTCGGGATGTGTCGGATGAACTTTTGGACCGCTACGGGGACATTCCCCGTGAGGCTGAGCTTCTTCTTTTGATAGCATTGCTTAAATCGGAGGCACACAGCGCTTATGTGACGGAGATAAGCATAAAGGACGGAACTATGGTAATGAAAATGTTTCCGCAGGCTGACATAGACATTGACATGATACCGAAGCTTATAGAAGAAGCAAACGGAAGACTCAGGTTTATGACGGGAGCAAATCCAAGATTTATCTATACAGTTAAGAAGGGAGAAAGTAAAAGCCCGGTAAAAATCATGGAATATGCGCGGAAAATGGCGGCAGGGCTTAAGAAGAAGGATAATCAGCCGTAAATGGCGTGTATATCCGGAAGAAAAAAAACGCAGGCTTGCAGGAAGCGTCGAAATCATAAAAGCATGGATATGCTTATAAACTGAAAGACGGAGCCAAGCAGTACGAAAACATGCCAGATACAATGCATGACGGCATTTTTCCTGCCGAGAGCATAGAAAATAATGCCGACGGTGTAGCAGATGCCACCGGCAAAAAGCCAGCCTATACAGGCGGGAGAGAGTATATTTTCAAGTATGTGCAGCGCAAAAACCACCATCCAGCCCATGATGACATAGCTTATCTGGCTGAAGATTTTTACGAAACGGGAGCTCATGTCTCTCAGGTTCAGGCCAATGCCTATTAAAGCCGCACACCATTCCATACTCATTATTGCGCGTCCTGTCGGGTAATCCCACAGGCATATGGCACAGAAGGGCGTGTAACAGCCGGCAATAAGAAGAAAGATAGTAGAGTGGTCAAAGACTCTGAAAAGCTGTTTGAGTCTGCCTGCTTTAAGCTTGTGATAGATACCGCTCATGGTATAAAGAAGTATCATGGAAACTGAGTATACTATAACGGATATAAGCTTTGCCCATGTAAAACTCACGGACACAGCCTTAAATGCCCAGCCGCTGAAAAATACACTTAAGACAATGCCGAAAAAATGTGAGTAGGCATTAAAGCTTTCGGTATACATAACGGATTTTGTATAAGCCTCGCGGGCAAGTTCAGGTAATTTTATAAATTTAAGCGCAACATTATTTGTATACATCATGCAATCACCTCGACAAAAACCATGATACAGGCTTTAAAAATACATGTCAAGAGTTTTTAAAAAACCGATGAAGCAGAATGCGTCTGCGGCAAGCATACGAAAATCGGCGCAACTGCCGAAAACAGCGGGCTGTACAAGCTCTAAAGCTTGACACAGTGAACT